>NZ_DASVOB010000041.1:0-3977 GCF_036383575.1 Mucilaginibacter sp. | reverse complement strand
ATATTGCCAACTCCGCTGAGTTTTTAATGTTAAAACCTTAATTTTCTTTTAGAGAAAGAACAGTTAAATCAACATCTTTTTCAACCAGATCAAGGTCATAAATTTTCAGGGCACTACGCAGATTTGCTAAAACAATCCCGTCTAAAGCATCTGCTGTGAATTGAATATCGATATTGCCATTATACCCCGTTTGATCTATAAAAGGTTTTTTGAGCCCGTATTCTATCAACCCTGTCAACCTTTTCGAGAATTTGCTGAATGGCTGATTGATTAAAGAACGCGTTGGGCCATAGTCCTTGCCTATCCTGTCTGCCTTGAAAAACGAATCAACGGGTTTATGCCCCCGTGTTTTTATTTTATCTGTATTGCTTGTTCTGATCAGAACAACGCATTTTACCGGCCTTTTTTCAATACCGGCGTTTAAGTGAAAAGCACGGTTTAAATCGTCCTTCATTAATTCATGAGGATTATACGGTTTGTCATTGGGAACAGAAGATTGATACCAATAAATATTATCCCTCAGCCATACCTGTTTATCATAATCGTTTAGATTTTTAGGCTCAAAGTATTTAGTGGAATCTTTGGTTTGAATAACCGTTCTGCCCGGCCTGAAAAACCCATACTTTCCGTTTGTTAATCCTTCCCATGCCCTCTGATACAAAAACATAACGGTTCCGCCTTCTGAAAGACTCTGACCAATTTTAGATTTCTCTAACTTGAGGCCCAGATCCATACCCTTATAGATGTAGGATGAATATACCATATCATCGCTCCAGCGTTTATCAAACAAGGATTCCACGTAATTATTCTTTACAGCTTCGGGGACTTTCATTGTTTTATTGGCAAGAACGGCCTCAATATTTGGTCGTGTTATAGGTACATCATCCAACAACATTTTTCCATCTTTTCCTACCCAAACTATGTAAGGATTACCCTGGTGGGGGAAGACCTTTTGCAGTATGGTGTCGCTGGTGATAAATGGTAATGAAGGTAGGTAAGCTTTTGGATGGTTTTTGAAAAACCGCCTGATAGAATCTCTGCCTAAAGGATTAACCGGAATGATCTGAATTTCATTATTGAACATTTTTTGCAAAGAATCCAGGTTTGGAAACTCCTCAATGCATGGAATGCAAAACACACCCCAAAAATCCAGTATGACCAGCTTACCGCGCAAGTCCGATAGTTTGATTTCTGTATTGCTGCTGTTAAATATGTTTTTGAATGTAAAACCGGGCACTTCATCACCTACTTTTAACGACTTGTTTTGCGCTTTCAGACAGGTGTTACTTAATAAAACGATCAGTATTATTAGATGTAAAAGGACAATTAACTTTCTCATGGTGTTGAACTATGACTGATGGTATTAATAACCGGTGTTTTGTATCAGTTTAACATTGTAGGTTAGCTGATCTAAAGGAAGGGGAAATAAGGCTGCATAAGGTTTCCAGTCAGGCTTTTCAGCCCCAAGGACTCCATCGATGGTTCCCCATCTTTTTAAATCAAACCAACGGTTACCCCACTCGGTAAAAAGCTCTAAACGCCTTTCCTTTTGTATCGCCCATAGGCAATCCGCTTGTGACATGGAAGTGGGGTAGGCAGCCAAACCAGCCCTGGTATGAATTATATTCAGATCATTGACCGCTCCCTGCAAATTGGTATTTTGCTGTGCCCTTGCTTCCGCGCGGATCAAATATTGTTCAGCAAGCCTGAAAACCACATTGTATTCAGTAATAGAAGTTGTGCTGCTGTTTTTAAATTTATTGGAATAATAATAAGTTGTACCGTTAACATTGTTACTACCCAACCAATTGGTTTTGCGCTTATCATCGGCATCGAACAAATTGAGTAAATAGGAATTTATTGCAAATGTCGGTTCCTCATCAGATGATTCGGGGATGAAAGCACTGGCTTCAGCCGTGTTTGCCGCATTGTTTGCCGGCGCTATCTCCCAAATGGTTTCCCCGCTGTTGATCAGGAAAACAGCATTAAGATCAGGTAGAATACTATAAATATTTGAGTTGATAACAGCTGAAGACTGCACTTCCGCATTAGCCCAATCTTTTTTAAATAGGTATATCCTCGCCAGTAATGCGGTGGCAGTTAATTTATTGGGCCTTAGCTTACCTGTGCCTGGATATGTATTAGTAAGCAGACCCTGTGCATCGGTCAGATCAATAATCATTTGCTGATAAACTTGTGAAACCGGCGTTCTTTCGGCAATAGCGTTTTGTGCATAATCAGGTGAGGTAATCAATGGAACATCGCCATACAGGTTAACTAAATAAAAATAGATCAGCGCCCTGACCACTTTCATTTCCCCTTTTAACTGATCCTTAACTGAAGAAGTAAGGCCGTTGCTATTGTCCAGCCCCCGCAGAATAGCATTAGTACGATATATGGTGTTATAGGCCGTAGACCAAAAATTACTGATATTCCCATCGTTTGACAAGATGTTATTATTGTAATATGGATCGTAGGTCGAGCTTGATGAGGTGTTGTAGATCTCATCGGCAGTAAGACCAGTGTAAATACCGATGCCGCCATTGGCAAAAGAAGGGTTGCCTGACCGCATCTGCACATAAACGCCGCTTACCGCAGAAAGCGCAGTATTGTCGTTTGAAAAAATCGCATCTGTAGCGATTAGCTGTGGTGATGGGGCAATGTCGACAAACTTTTTACAAGCTGACATAGCCATACTTAGCAATAAAATGAGCAGCAGCTTTTTATATAGCATTTTCATAATGTAATGTTTAAAGTGTTAGTTGAATACCTGCGGTAACCGTTCTTAATGGAGGCAGTACAAAAAGGCTTTGGTTTTCTGGATCGGCACCAATGTAATGGGTCATCGTTAGAAGATTCTGTCCCTGTAAATAAACCCGGCAATTAGCTACATGCAGCTTTTTCAATAGTGGTTGCGGAATACTATAAGATAGCGCTACGTTTTTAAGGCGGATATAAGATGCATCTGAATAGACTGTATTGGAACTTCTCAGGTAAAGGTTAGAAGCTGTTAAAGCAGGGCCGCCGGCACTGGTAAACTTTTGTATGTCGGCGATATCTCCGGGATTTTGCCAGCGGGATAAAACGACTATTGGTTGATTATAATACTTGTATCCCGGAACGGTTCCGGCCAGGTTCGACAGGTAATTAACGCCGTTTTGTTTTTTAAACTCAAAAAATATATCCAGCTGAAAGTTCTTATAACTTACACTGTTCTGAAATCCACCATAAAATTTAGGGTCGGTGTTAACAAGTGTGTTCCTGTCAGCCTGATTATATTTTCCATCATTATTGACATCCTGAAACTTATAAACGCCTGTTTGCGGATCAACCCCTAAATAGTGATAAACCAACCTGCTTGAAATGGACTGGCCAATAATATAGGTACCAGCATAAGTTGAATTTTCCAATCCCGGAAAAGCAAGAAGCTGATTTTTAGGTATGGTTAAATTAAATGAACTGTTCCAGGTAAAGGCGTGTGAATTGATATTTTTAGTGCTTAACTGTAACTCCCAGCCCTTATTTACTATAGTGGCATTCAGATTCTCTAATATGGATGTAAAACCTGTTTGTGTCGGTAATGTATAGTTAACAAGCTGGTTCTTTGAAAGCGATCTGAAGTAAGCAACAGATAATAATATTCGGTTACTTAGAAACCCTAAATCCAGTGCAAGCTCAGTCTTTTTATTTTTCTCCCACTGAAAGGACGGATTATAGAGCGAAGTCGGGCTTAAACTACTTACGCTTTGATAGGTGTCTGATACAGGTGTCCAGGTATCCAGGTATTGATACTCGCCGATCTGATCATTACCTGTAATGCCATAGCTTCCCCTTAGTTTCCCGAAACTGACAATGTTACTAAGTGTGCTTTCTATAAATTTTTCTTCCGAAAAAATCCAGGCGCCCCCTAACGCTGCAAAATTGCTGAACCTGCTTTGTGGGCCAAATCGGCTCGAACCGTCTCTTCTGCCGCTTAT
>NZ_DASVOB010000040.1:0-3804 GCF_036383575.1 Mucilaginibacter sp. | reverse complement strand
CGTGTCTTTCCTCACCTCAATACCGGAACATTAATGTAGCTATCATTAAACCATTTTATTTGTAGTGGTTCTTTAGCATCGCTGATAGTTTCGTCACTTACATTTTTTCCTGTTCCGTAATTGATCTGTTCAAAAGGGCTTTTGTTGATATTGAGCAGGATCACGATACGGCTGCCTTTGCTGAATTGACGGCTGGTGATATAGCTGTTGGTAAAAGGAATGCTTTCCATTTGTTCGGGTTTTAATAAATGCCTTTTCTCGGCGTTGGTGGCATAACTCGCCCGGCCCATAAAGTAGGTGAGATAAAAATATTTGCCATCAGGCGTTTCTTCAAACATAACCATATGGTAGTCCATATCTTTTTTATTGATGATGGTTTTTAAAACGCCTGAAAAGGCTCCGCTAACAGTAAGCGGTTGGGTAAGCGGATCACTTTTAAACACCAAACTGCTACCGGTATTCAAGGTGTCATAAATAAGCCGGTTTAAAAAATAATAGCTGCTGATACTATCGCGGTTGGCAAAATCTACGCGTTGCGACGCGAAAGTTGTTTTGACTGGTTTAACCGGATTTAACCGGGAGTTATCCAGGTAAAACTTCAGGGTATCGTTACTCATTTGCTTTAATGAAGGCACATGTTTCCACTCGTTGCTGCCCATAACTTCAAAGTTGAATTTATCCTTCAGAAAAGCAGGTTTGGGTTTGTTTTTGAAGATATAATCAAACCATTGATAAATAATTTCGTGGATGTTGATCCGCGCTGCATCATCAATTTTGTAACCGTTGAAAACGGAATCAGGATGCCCTTGTGAACCGAAATGGCCGTATGGCCCGATGATCACGTAATGATTGGCTTTGGGGTTATATTTAAGATGTTCGCGATAGTAATACATGCCGCCAATCTGTCCGCCGTCGTAATACCCTGTGGTTGTTAGCACAGGTATATTGATATCTGCAAATTCTTTTTTATAAGGGATCATGTTTTGCCAGTATTGATCATAAGTAGGGTGTGCTACCCAATGCCCGAACATGTGATTAATCCCTCTGCCGGTAAGACTGTCCAGCGTGTGGTAAGCTAAGCCCGCGTTATACCATTTCCAATACAGCTGGTTCCATTGCGGCCCGTTGTAATCTTTTTCATCAAGGAATTTGTTATTGCTGGTGTAATACGTCCACGAAAAAACGAAGCTCATTTGCACGTTATTGGTCATGGGTACATCAAGTCCCGGCGCTACGGCAGCCGAAGGCACGATGGTTTTAAGTGCGGGATGAAGCTTTTTTGTAGCGGCCCATTGGGTAAAGCCATTATAACTTCCACCATACATGCCCACACGACCGTCGCTCCAGGGTTGCTTGCTGATCCAGTCGATCACGTCATAAGCATCGCGGCCATCGGTTTCATAGGCCATCGGCTCACCGGGACTGTTCCATTTACCACGGGTATAGGCCATTACGCCAACGTAGCCCCTATCTGCAGCTTCCTGGATTTTTGACGTATCGCTGCGACGGGCGTAAATGGTGAACTGGAAAATGGTCGGTAGTTTTTCAGTTACCCCTTTTTTGCGGGCTATCATTACAGTAACAAATGCGCCGTCGTGGGTTTTTAACAGTACGCTATCCCGAAGGTAGGGCCCTGTGGTTTTTTTGTTTTGTGCCGATGCTATACTGCCGAAAATAAGGCATAGCAAGAGCAGGGAGAATAGTTTTCTCATTATTTTGATTATTAATATGTGTTGTGATTTTTAGCTTAAAAGGGCGGGGTTGCGCGATTCCCCTCTTGAGAGGGGCGGAGGGGTGTGTTTCTGCTTTGTTAAGTATCTTGCATAAACACACCCCTGCTATCGCTCTTTCCTTCGCGCCCCCTCTCGAGAGGGGAATTAAATTTTTCCATATTTTTAATATTATATTTACTTACTTGCTGCCCATTGCCTGAATTTTGCCGATTGCCGTTCGGAAACTTCCAGTTGGGCACCTGTACTAATAGTTATTTTTAAACGGCCATCCACCGTTGTTATGGCTTGAATGTATTGCCGGTTGATGATCTGCGCCCGGTTGATCCTGAAAAACATAGTGCTATTTAATTTTTCTTCCAACTGGTTGAGCGAGCTTTTCAGGAACACGTTTTTATCGCCGAAAAAGATGCGGGCATAGTTATCCATCGATTCAATAAGGTGTACCGAACTCCATTGAATAAAATGGTACTGCTGCCGGTCTTTTACAAAGATCTGCCCGGCTGTATCTGCTTTGCCCAACCGCTGCCTTGCCTGTACTATGGCTTTTTCAAACCTCTCCTCCCGGATTGGTTTTACGAGGTAATCGAGCGCGCTTACCTCAAAGGCTTTAAGCGCGTATTGATCATAGGCTGTTGTAAATATTACCGGTGGTACTTGTTCTAATGATTCGAGCAGGTCAAAGCCTGATTTTTCGGGCATCTGAATATCCAAAAAAAGTAAGTCTGGCGTTTGCTCTTCTATCATTTTCAGGGCATCATCGGCATTGGCAACTTCTCCTGTAATTTCAAAGTCAGGGTAACCAGAGAGCAGGCGCCTTATTTCACTCCGGGCAGCGCGTTCATCATCAATGACCAAAACCCTTATTTTTTTCATACTACAGGGATTTTAATGGTTGCTGTTACTACGTCGTTTGTTTCGCTGATAGTGAAATGGGCAGTACCTTTGTATTGTAATTGCAAACGCTCGTTCAGGTTTTTAATGCCCAGGCCGTTGCTTTCTTCAACAGGGTTTAACCTGCCGGGATTGCTTACCGATATGGTTAAAATGTTATGCTCATTGTTTAGCCGTATATTAATAAGTCCGCCTTGTTTCAATTGACCGATGCCATGTTTAATCGCATTTTCAACCAGGGTTTGGATACACAAGCGTGGAAGCATCATATTTTCCGGTTGATTGTTTGCCTCAATATGGTATTGTAGGCGCTCTTCAAGCCGGAGCTTTTCCAGTTCAAGGTAGTCTTCAACCACTTCAAGCTCTTCTTTTACGGAGATCATTTGGTTATCACCGCGGTAAAGGGAATTACGCAACAGATCGGCCAGCAGGTCTATAGCCCGCCTTGCAGATTTGGGGTCATCAATAACCAAAGCTTTGATGTTATTTAAGGAGTTAAACAGGAAATGCGGGTTAAGTTGTGCTGATAGGTTATTAAGCTGTGCATCGCGGGTAATAACCGCTAACCGGGCGTTTTCTTTGACTATATTAATTTCGCGTTTTGCGTAGTGGTATAGATGATAAGCCAGCAGCCAGATCGACATTAATCGCACCCCGGCCACAAAAATGCTATCGCGATAGAAATCAAAAAAATCACCGAAGGGCTCTGAGAACCCCGGTTTAAACCACACCCTGAAAAGGTAAACCTTTGAAACGGTTACAAACAGGTAAACCAACCCTAATACAATAACCGCGGGTACCAACCGTGGCAATAATTTATTTAATCCCAGGTTTTGCCATCCCAATTTTAAGGCAAGGCACCGGTATAGATGGGTAATGAGGATATACACAGCAACGTCGCTAATATATTGAAGAATACCCAGCAGCCAGTTAAAACCCGGCTGACTGTAGCCAGTATACCCCCAGTAAAGTGCCGCAACCGACCAGCCAATGAGCTGACATTTCCAATAAAGTGATATAGTTGCCTGTCGTTTCAATTTGCTTGCTGTCGATTTATTACCAAAGCAACAAAAACTATTATACAGTTAAAAGATAAAGTACATGGGCGCGGGAATTTAGGGGATGAGCGCAGGAGAGATGCAAGGATTTTAGATGCAAGAGGCAGGACAGGCGCAGGTTA
>NZ_DASVOB010000039.1:0-5343 GCF_036383575.1 Mucilaginibacter sp. | reverse complement strand
TGTTTTTACTATTTTGCCAAATTGATTGAGCGGTAAAATCATCCCAAAACTGTTCGTCAATAATGGTCTTCGCCAAACTTTCGATCTTTATATTTTGCGGCAGGTAATTATGCTGTGGCAGATAGGCTACACGCCCTCCGTCATAACCTTTGTAAATGTGTTTATCATTAATGCTGATATGTTTATATGAGGGCTTTAGCGTACCGAAAATAATCCGCAGCAACGATGATTTACCACAGCCATTACGCCCAAGTAAACCTACAACCTCGCCCTGCCTGCAATCGAGGTAAATATCCTGTAGGATTTTGCGCCCATCAAACTCCAGGTGAACGCTATCGGTTTTCAAAATATGCCGGCCCAATATTTTACAAGTTTTAAGAGTGATAGCAATATGCCATAGGCTACGGCGTCGGAAGTAAGGGCATACAGATACAACCTGTCGATACCGTACCCAGCATTGCGGAAGTAGAAGAAAACCTTATTAGCATTATAATTGTAATGCTGAAAGCCGATTATTATGCCATAGCTCATTACTTTCAAAAGGTACGACCCAACAACGTTTACCTCTCCGCGAAACAAATAGTAAATACATATCATATTGATGGCCACACACCATAACAATATCGACTTATAAAAATACCAGGTAATTTTTACGGTGTTGCGCATTCAGCTAATCATGACAGGTCAGCTAAAATAACGTAGGTTGAAGCTTTTAATTTTAAGGGGGATTAATTATTGCTTATTACGATCGACGAAGCCGCATCAAGCTCATGATCAGCCTCTTTTTTTTGACTTATTCAGATACTTAAGCGATATATAATGTTGGATTAATTCTACTAACAAAAGGGGGGTAACAGGGTTAACACAACTCAGGGTTAACATTTATCTATATATTTCACAATCAAACAATTGAATGTTTTTCATGCAGAAAATATGTTAACCCCCTTTTTGTATAAATATTATCAGCTAAATTTCAATTCATAGATAACACAACTCCCCAGGGTGGTCAATTTGATTTATGATACAGCCTCAAAACAGGAAGTTAGCGTGCACGCTTGAACCTACCAGTTTTAAAACAGCCAACCAATCACCCAATCAACCTAAGCAACCACTCACCTTTAATACGAACTCACATTACTATAATCAATATTAGTTACGCCACTGTAATCCGGCACAAAAGTATCTTCCTTGCTAATAGCCATATCAAACTCGAATGATGCAGGGTAAGGTGTGTTAAGCAAACTGCCTTTCGGGATGTAAGGGAATAACTCGCCATAAGTGAGGATCTGGCTGTGGTTGATCCGGCGGTAAATATACATACGGTGCAGGTCGCAAGGTTTGGTTAGGCCTGCTGCACCTATCATCTGGATGGCACTGCTGATCGTTAACCTGTGAAAATTGGCCACACGAACCTTTTTATCATCAACCACCAGGCCCTTCATCAGGCTTTTATCCTGCGTCGCTACACCTGTGGGGCAGGTATTGCTATTGCACTCCAGCGCCTGGATACAACCGAGGGCGAACATCATGCCGCGGGCACTATTACACATATCGGCACCGAGCGCGAAATTTTTGACGAGATCAAAACCGGTAGCTACTTTGCCTGATGCAATCAGTTTAATATGCTTTTTAAGGTCGAAACCTGTCAGCGCATCATAAACAAAGGCTAAAGCTTCACGTAAGGGCATCCCTACCGAATTACTGAACTCTAATGGTGCAGCACCGGTACCTCCCTCTCCCCCATCTACAGTAATGAAATCTGGCGTGATACCTGTTTTAACCATCGCCTTGCAAATAGCTAAAAACTCGCTTTTATGGCCAACGCACAATTTAAACCCGACAGGCTTCCCCCCCGAAAGATCACGAAGCTTTTGAATAAAGGTCATCAATTCTAAAGGATTGGTAAATGCAGTATGATATGGCGGCGATATTACATCCTCCCCCATCTCCACCAGCCTGATGCGGGCAATTTCGGGCGTTACCTTGGCTGCGGGCAAAATACCACCATGACCAGGCTTTGCTCCCTGCGATAGTTTGATCTCAACCATTTTTACCTGCGGAAGTATCGCACGTTCGGCAAAAGCATCGTAGTTAATAGTACCATCTTTATGGCGGCAGCTGAAATAGCCTGTGCCTATCTGCCAGATGATATCACCGCCGGGCTGCAGGTGATAATCGCTCAGGCCACCCTCACCTGTATTGTGGGCAAAATTATCCAGCTTAGCCCCGCCATTAAGCGCAAGGATAGCGTTCATACTCAATGAGCCAAAGCTCATGGCCGAAATATTGAATACACTGGCCATGTATGGTTGCTTACAGGCCGGTCCGCCTACTTTTACACGCGGATCCATATTTAATTTATGGTGATCGATGGCGGCAATACTGTGGTTAAGCCATTCGTAACCGTTATCGTAAACATCAAGCTCGGTACCGAAGGGGCGGGTATCATCAACCTTTTTGGCACGCTGATAAACTACACTCCTGTTTTGGCGGTTGAAGGGCGTACCGTTGGTATCGCTTTCAATAAAATACTGGTATATTTTAGGCCTCAACTCCTCCATCAAATACCGCAGGTGACCAAACACCGGGTAATTGCGCACAATACTGTGTTTGGGCTGCAACATATCATAAAAGCCGATAACATAAATAGGCCCCATGAACAGGAATGACCATACCGCCGGCGGCCAAATAATGCTCCAGGCAGTAAGCATGCTGAATATGATAAAGAAGGAAACGACGAAGAGCTTTCTCATGGATGGTTAATTTTATATGAAGCGGCTATTAAGTTTTATAAAAATAGATTTATAATTTAAACAATAGGGCAAATTTGTGGTTAAGAAACTTACTCTATGTCGTTTTAAAGTCACAAAGTACAAATACATGTTTAAACATCTAATTTTGTACTTATCTTTGTATCAACAAAAAAGAAATAAAAATCATGGCAACAGAAACAGCAACAAAATGGGTTATCGACCCAATGCACTCAGAAGTACAATTTAAAGTTAAACACCTGGTTATCTCAACTGTAAGCGGCTTTTTCAAAAGCTTTAACGGTGAGCTGATAACTGAAAGTGACGATTTTGAAAATGCTGAAATTGATTTCTCTTTAGATATCAACAGCATCGACACTAACCAGACACAACGCGATGAGCACTTAAAATCAGCTGAATTTTTTGACGCTGAAAAATACCCACAGATCACTTTCAAATCAACTTCATTCACCAAAACTGATGATGAAGAGTATGAGCTGAAAGGTAACCTGACCATTAAAGATCAAACTAAACCGGTAACCCTTGACGTAGAATTTGGTGGCTCGGCTGCTGACTTTTATGGCAACACCAAAGCTGGTTTTGAGATCAGCGGTAAAATTAACCGTAAAGATTTCGGTTTAACCTGGGACGGTGTAACTGAAGCCGGTTCAATTGTAGTTGGCGAAGACATTAAATTGTTGATCAACATACAGTTCACTAAACAAGCTTAATTGTTTTAATACTGTTGCTGTGTTTTAACTTTTAAAATGCCGCTGTTGTTAAAGGATCCAAACAACACGGCATTATTGAAACACTAAACAGGTTAAAATTAATGATAGAAAAGCCATTCGTTTAAAGCGAATGGCTTTTTGTTTTTTATCCGATCTGAGAAATTGTTCAGAGTTAAAAACACGTCATTGCGAGTAACGAAGCAATCCCCGACTTTACAGGGCGAATCTGCATAGCTACTCTGCTCATTGGGGATTGCTTCGTTCCTCGCAATGACGATTCTTTATTACCACCATCGTAATTACATGATTTAAAGTCGTTTCACAGCCGTTATTAAACTAAGTAGCACTATATTTGTTCTTATACTTATGTTGATTAAAATATATCCCGAAAACCCCAATCCAAAAGCTATTGAGCAGGTGGTTGAGGTGTTAAAAAAAGGCGGCCTCATCATATACCCTACCGATACCATTTATGGCCTTGGCTGCGATATCACCAACCACCGTGCCATTGAGGCCATCTGCAAGATCAGGAATATCAAACCCGAAAAAGCTAATTTCTCCTTCATCTGCTATGACCTGAGCCATATATCAGATTATATCAAACCAATTGATAACACAACTTTCCGTGTACTGAAGAAAGCCTTGCCGGGGCCGTTCACCTTTATATTTAACGCCAGCCATATGGTGCCCAAAATGCTTAGCTCCAACAAAAAAACTGTTGGTATCAGGGTACCCGATAATAATATAGCCCGCGAAATTGTTCGCGTTTTAGGAAACCCAATCCTCTCAACATCAATAAGGGATGATGACGATATCATGGAATATTCTACCGATCCGGAACTCATCCACGAGAAATATGAAGACCTGGTAGATATTGTGATTGATGGCGGTTATGGAGATAACGTGGCCTCAACCGTTGTAGATTGCACAACCGGCGATTTTGAAATTGTGCGTGAAGGTAAGGGTGATCTGGAGCTGTATTTGTAAGAAATCTGTAACAGGTAGTGCCCCCGTCTAAGACACATCTGGAAGCAGATTATTCAAACATCTTACATAGTTTATCATAACGCCTTTAACCTATTTAGAGAATTGGCATCAACGAAATGCCATCCAATAAATAATTTTATGTCTAATTTTTTCTTCCAATATTCTTGCAATTTCAATACCAATTATTCGATAATAATCGAGGATGATAATAGAGTTGCTTACGCCTATTTATTGGAGGGAGAAAATATTGTGGGGGATGTCTGGCTTTATAACCAGGAGCAATCTCCGGTTAAAGAAAATTGGGATAATCCCGATGATTTACCTTTCTTAAATTCGTTAGATTATATAAAAGAAAATATTCCCCCCATTACTGACGATAATGAGATCGAAATAAAATGGCTTATGGTTAATGATACCGAAGTTATGCAAGAAGCTATCATTTGGATCAGAGGAAAACTTATCGCCAAGCTTTCTCAAGGATCTAAACCAGGATGGTCGAAAGTTGTAGTGCGGGACGGTCCGTTAGCAAAAGTTTATTGACTATTAAATATACAGAATGCACAAGTCCTCCTGGCACAGGCCGTCACACAAGACTTGCGCCATTGTGGGATGCCTCCATGTCATTGCTGAGCGTAGCGGAAAATATTAACCATCGTCATTGCGAGGTACGAAGCAATCGCGAACTGTACAGAATGACCAAGCAAGTCTCTCTGTATTTAGGGGATTGCTTCGTGCCTTATAATGACGTGCATGTAAATCATTCATAATCAAGCTGCATTTTGGAGAGTAAGACCGAGTTTTTGAGCTTCTTTTTGCAGACGAGCAAGCTTTCTTGCCTTTTGTACTTCTGCATCCTGCTGAACTTTACTGCTGTC
>NZ_DASVOB010000038.1:0-7829 GCF_036383575.1 Mucilaginibacter sp. | reverse complement strand
GAATATCAGCAATACACTGGCCGTAGCAATAACCGCGCTGATAGAGATCACGTAGCTTATTTTATTTAAACCAACTTTGGCAAAAACAAAGGCCAGTGGGTCGCCAACCTGCAGGTCTTTATAGCTTACCATACCTGTAAGCACCAGGGCTATCAGGATATATAATACCGTACAAATGATCAGTGAGTAGATCATGCCGCGGGGCAGATCGCGCTGCGGTTTTTCGCACTCTTCGGCGGTGGTTGATATGGCATCGAAACCGATGTAGGCAAAAAACACACCTGATACACCTTTCATAACACCACTGAAACCGTTAGGCATAAACGGGTGCCAATTGGCCGGCGTTACATAAAAAAAGCCCACTACTATAACCGCTATTACGATCACTATTTTAAGCACTACCATGGCATTAGTAGCTTTTTTTGTTTCGCGGATGCCTATATAAACCAGGTAAGTGATGATGATAACAATTAAAAGGGCGGGTAAATTGGCTATCAATTTGAAATTACCAATACCAGGCGCCTGGGTCCAGGCCAGTGCTTCTGCTTTTACCCTATCGCTAAGGTCGGCCAAATTTGCTCCTGCCGCCTGAACCTGCTCATGCCCGCGCAAGGCCGAAACATAGTCCATCGTAAGGAATTTAGGCATGTGGATATGAAAACCTTCGAGCAGGTTTACAAAGTATTCGCTCCAGGAAATGGCTACCGCTATGTTACCGATGGCGTATTCCATTAACAAGTCCCAGCCAATGATCCAGGCGATCAATTCGCCGAAAGAGGCATAAGCGTAGGTATATGCGCTACCGGCAACCGGGATGCGCGAGGCAAACTCGGCATAACAAAGGGCCGAAAACCCACAGGTAACCGCGGTCAATATAAACAAGATAGAAACCGCCGGGCCGCCATGAAAAGACGCCTCACCAATGGTTGAAAATATCCCTGCCCCTACAACAGCAGCTATGCCCATGAGGGTGAGGTCTTTTACATTAAGTTCTTTTTTGAGTTGGGATGTTGCAGTACCGGGATGCTCACTATCACTAAAACCACATTCAACATCATTTAAAATTTTTGCTACTGACTTTTTACGAAAGATACTTTTCGACATGTAGTTTAATTAATAAGTGCTAATCAATCTCAAAATTAATCATTTTTTTGCATTGAATAAGTATATGCTTACTTTGCACCATGAAGATAGGAATAAAAGACGTTTTGTACAGGATCCGCCCTTTTTTTATCCTTTACCTTATCGTTTTAGCCACCTGTTTGATCATCAAACTGCTATGCAGCCGCGAGGCTATCTTTTTCACCGTAAACAGCTGGAACCAGCCCTGGCTTGATGCTATTGAGCCTTACGTTACTGACATTGGCGATGGCACTACAGCCGTAATATTATCGCTTTTCATGCTCCTGTTCAGCTATCGCAGCTGGCTGCTGCTGGCCTCAAGCTATGCCATCACATCAATTGTAGCACAGATCCTGAAATACATTTACATTGCACCCCGGCCCAAGCTATATTTTGCCGACCAATGGAGCAGGGTACATACCGTAGATGGTGTTTATATTTTAGAGAAATACAGCTTCCCTTCGGGGCATACAGTGAGCGCTTTTTCGGCGGCACTGGTGATAACATACCTTTGTAAAAACAAAGGCTGGGGTATCCCAGCCTTGTTTGTTGCCATGATGGTTGGCTATTCAAGAATGTATTTAACCGAGCACTTTTATGAGGACGTTCTTGCCGGCTCGGCCATTGGCGTGTTTGTTACTATATTCTGGCTCACCTGGCTTGATGGTAAACAATTCATCAACTCGGCCAAATGGAACAGGGGCCTGCTCGATCTATTTAAGAAAGCCCCTGCTGTTAATTAAACTCCTGCTTCCAGATGCCTGTTTTTACGTTTGACAACCGTCAACACAATGATTAGCACAATAACGGCGCCACCAGCATAAATACCTATTTTGACCGGGGCCGACATACCTTTTGCATCAGACAAATACTGATCACGACGATCTAAAGTAGGTGCAATATGGATAGAGCCTGAAAATTGTTTCAGTTCGGCTTTTGCCAGATCGGCCCTTTGCTCAGGGTAATTATACTCAAAGGTATATGTTGCGTCCTGGGTGTATAACAGGATAAAGTTCCTTAACTCAGGAGATTCGCCGGTTGAACCACTGTTATCAATCCTAAGGGTAAATACTTTACCTTCCAGTTTGCCTATGGTGGTATCACGCGGATACATCACGCTGCCATTAACAGATTGTTTCTGGATACCATTGATGTAGCTTTTAAATACATCCTTCAGATCTTTCTCTTTATTTAAAGGTTTGTTATTAGCATTGGGAACGCGTAAAACCAAAATATTACCCAATGTTGCAGTACCCTGGTATATCTGTTGACCTAACGTATCCTTTTTGATAAAGCCTTCTGGCAATGAGACCGTAACAAGACTATCTATCTTTACGGGTTTTAGTGCCTGGCTAAAACCTGCAAGCGAAATGAGCATTATGCTTAAGCTTAAAATTATCTTTTTCATATTTATTTAACTTGAAAACGAAGAATAAGTTTTAACTAATAATATATTATGAGATTTCAATGAAGTTTAAATGACTTAAAATCAACAGTATAAATATTAGCTAAAAGCAGAAAGCTTAAGGCTGAAAGCTTTTTTTGGGAAGGAAATGCAAATGTTATCGAGGGGTGCAATTAAACAAAAAGCGTCATTGCGAGGTACGAAGCAATCCCAAACTTATAGGGCGAATCTGCATAGCTGCTCTGCATATAGGGGATTGCTTCGTACCTCGCAATGACGGTGGAGAATTAAAAGCTTTTTGCTTTCTGCTTTCAACTTTGAGCTTCCTTAAATGCTTTTTGCTTTAAGCCTAAGCTTAAAATAGTTTTCAGCCTTCGGCTTTAAGTTTATTTAAGAGTTCATCCAAACACACCTCGGCAAAAGCGGTAGATGAATCGGAAACACCATAAGGAATAATGAGCTTGTTATTATGTACTATGGCTCCGCATGAATAAAGCACATTGGGTACATAACCTTCGCGCTCATCGCTGTTGGGAATAAGCAATGGCTCTTTTAAACGACCAATTTCAACAGCAGGGTCATCCAACTTTAATAGGCTTGCCCCCAGTACATAACGCCTCATGGGGCCTACACCATGGGTGATCATGATCCAGCCATCAGGCGTTTCAATTGGCGAGCCGCAATTACCTATCTGTACAAATTCCCAGCTAAATTTAGGCTGTTGCAGCATCACCGGCTTTTCCCAGATATTGATCTTATCTGAATACATGATGTAATTATTGCAGCCGTCTATCCGCGATATCATTACATACTTGCCATTCACTTTACGCGGAAACAGGGCCAGGTTTTTGTTTTGTGCCCCTGCTCCATATAGAGGCATGATCTTAAAATTATAAAAATCAGATGTTTGCAGCAGCTTCGGCATAATTAGCGAGCCATCGTAAGCGGTGTAGGTAGCGTAGTAAAGCTTGCTTCCGTCATCGTTGGTAAACTGTACAAAACGGGCGTCTTCAATCCCCTTTCGCTCATATTCGGATATCGGGAAGATCACCCTGTCGGAAATATCGGTATCCAGCGAAAAAACAATTTCATAATAAGAGTCGGCAAGCCAGAGCACTTTATCATATTCCAGCCGTTTCATATCATCTTCCTGCAGCCTTTGCGAATCCATAATGATCCGGCGTAGGTTGGCGTATTCAAAATGATGATCGAGCTTTGATTCCAGCTCGTTAATTACATCAATGTTGATCTGCGTAATGGCCGCCTTTTCAAAAAACAGCTTTTTATTATAAACAGCGTTCCGTACAATTTCGGCTTCATCAATATAACTGCCTGCGGGCTGTATGGAGATATTGTTATCCTTATCTATCCAGGCCCGGCGAAAAGTTATTGAGGAGATATGCCCCTCGCCTACCGCCCTGAAACTGATGATCACCCGGCGCTGCCCGTCTTCCAGTTCGGTTTGGTCGGGATCTTCCACTATCGAAGGATTAAAGAACGCCGCCGATTCAATAGAATATTCGTGCGTAAAATATGACCCAATGAGCAGCTTGCGATAAACGGTAAGTGTATCAAAATCAATATTCAGCTCCAAAAACAGGGGCTTAAGCTTGCTGCAATGCCTGTTAAGCACACGGGTAATATTACGGTGCCTTTTGGAATACTCCTGCAGTAAGGGCGATACAATGCCAAAAGCATCATCTTCGCTGATGAGCATTACGCGTTCAATAACTTCTTTTGCGCGGTCGTTCCCATTGAAAAAAAACCTTGCAATTACACGTTTCGGATCGGGATTTACTCGGATGGGTTTGCGTTCGATAGAAAGTCTCATACAATGAAGTGGTAGCTTTTAGTTTGTAACACCAATCAGCGCAAATTGATTTATGCTTTTTTAATTAAAACGCAACATTTTAAAAATGGCACTTTACAGGCCGTTATAAAAACCTATCTTCATGTTTTGTTAATGTTTGGTGCAGTACTTTGCCTATCATGAACATCCTGATCCTGTAACCCTTATTTATAGTTTTTGTAATTTGCGCAATTATGAACGTACTAATTGTTGAAGACGAAAAAGGCCTTGCGCTTGAAGTTGATGAATTTTTAAGCCACGAAGGTTTTACGGTTGAACATGCCCGCACCAAAAAGTCGGCATCCGAAAAGATCTTCGTAAACAATTATGACTTTATCCTGCTCGATCTCGGTTTGCCCGACGGCGATGGCTTCGATCTGCTTAAAATGCTGAAAGGCATGAACAACCGTGAAGATGCGGTAATCATCCTCACAGCCCGCGGCGCGGTTGACGACCGGGTATCGGGCCTTGAGCAAGGTGCCGACGATTACCTGGCAAAACCGTTTTCGCTGAATGAGCTACTGGCCCGTATGCATGCCATTACCCGCCGCAAACACCGCCTGGAAAGTAATGACATCAACGTAAAAGGCTTAAAGATCAATATTCAAAACCGCACCGTTACTTATAACGAAGAACGGATAGCCCTCACCAAAAAGGAATTTGAAATCTTTAACTACCTGGTGCTTAACAAAAACCGGGTTATATCCCGCACCAATCTCACTGAGCACGTTTGGGGCGATGTACTGGAAATAAACTCCGACTCCAACTTTGTGGATGTGCATGTTAAAAACCTCCGTAAAAAATTATCGGCATACATTCCTATCGATTGGTTTGAAACTGTGAGGAGTATCGGTTACCGCATTAACATCTGAACTTAACAGCTATATGAAATTACAGGTAAAACTGGCCCTTTATAATACGTTAACCAAGATAGCCATTATACTTTTTACAGGCCTGCTTATCCTGCTTTCTATTGAAAAGATCTCGTATAACCACGTAGAGCTTCGGCTCGAGGAAAACGAACGGGAAACACTTAAAAATCTCAGCTCAAAAGAGATCAACAGTAAGCTTGCCAATCAAAAGCCTTATACCGATTATAATATCTTAAAAGAGGAATTTATCATCATTAAACCGGTTAAGTTTCAGCCTACAGAAACTAAAGGCGCAAGGTTTACCACCGAAACCCGTACCAGCGACCAGGTTACGCAAACGTATCGCATTTTAACCCACCAGTTTAACTTTAACAACCACACCTATTTGCTTGAAATTGGGGTATCGATCACCTCCATTGAGGAATTAAAATCAATTATTAAAAGGTTTACCCTTTTAACCCTGGTGATAGCGCTTGCTCTCACGCTGGTAAGCGACCTGATATTTACCAAGTTTTTACTGGCTCCCTTTTATAAGATCATCGACCGTAAACTGATCAAGGTAAACGACCCGATGAATTTTGATTACGAAAAAATAAAAACCACCACCCAGGATTTCGAACTGCTTGATGATAGTATCAGCACCCTCATGAAAAAGATCAGCAACCTGTTCAGCCTGGAAAAACAGTTTATTGCCAATGTATCGCATGAGTTGCTTACGCCTATTTCAATCATCAGTTCACGGCTGGAGAATATTTTGTTACAGGAAGAACTTAGCGAGGCCAGCGAAAACAAGATGCATGCTTCGCTGAAAACATTAAACCGGCTTAAATCTATCATTAACAGCCTGCTGCTGATATCAAAAGTTGAAAATAACCAGTATGATAAAGCCGATGTGGTGATGATAGCCGGTGCAATTATGGAGATTGAGGAAGAACTGGAAGACCGTTTGGAAGAAAAGCACCTCACTTTCAATAACAACATCAAATACATCTACTCCATTATGGGCAACCGCCCGCTGATGCATACCTTGTTGTTCAACCTCATCAATAATGCTATCAAGTATAACAAACCCAAAGGCAGCATCACAATTGCCGATGAGCTAAAGGAAGATTTTTACATATTGGAAATTACCGATACAGGTGCAGGCATGGACCAGCAACAGATTGAAAACGCTTTTAATCGCTTCGAAAAATTTGAGACCGAAGAAAAGGAAAGTTATGGCCTCGGCTTAGCCATTGTAAAAAGTATTACCGCATTTCATAACATCAGGGTGAAAATAGACTCGGTAAAAGATAAGGGGACCAGCATATATCTCGTATTTAACCGCGAATAGGTCTTCACTCATTCTTCACATTGTATCAATACCTTTACAAAGTTTATTTTATAAGTAGATCCCCTATTTAACTATAGAGGCTGTTTTCCGGTTGGTAACAGCCTTTTTTGTTAGATCTCCAATTTGTTTAAATCATCTTATTACGCTTAACCAGATAGGTATTCAGGATATGATGATAACCTTCATGAATATCAGCATCAACCAAATCGATATGATATTGAGCGCATTTCAATTCCAGCTGGTGGCGATACTCTTTCAACGATGCTTTGTAGGCTTCCCTGATCCGGGCGGGGTTTACTTTCAATTCATCACCACTTTCAATATCAACAAAATGATGAGGGCGGTTATCAAAGTTAAGTTCAAGTTCCTTTTGCTTGTCGGTAACATTAAAGATCACCACCTCATGCTTGTTGAATTTCAAATGCTGAATAGCTGCAAATAAGGCCTGCTGTTTTTCGGCATCGAGGCTATTCTCCAACATATCGCTGAAAATGATCACGAGCGAGCGTTGATGGATTTCCTGGGCTATATGGTGCAGTACGTTGGTGATATTGGTTTGTGTGTTTACTTTAGGGCTGGCGTACATTTTTTCCAGCTCGGCATATAAATAAAACAGGTGTGTTGTAGTTGACTTTGCAGCACTGATCCAGTCGATTTTATCCGAAAACAAACAAAGCCCAAAGGCATCCCGCTGTTTTTTGAACAGGTACATCAACGATGCTATAGCGTAAACCGAAAATTGCAGCTTGTTAGTGCCAGTTTCTGGGAAATTCATGGATGATGAGGTATCCAGCAAAAGAAAACAACGAAGATTTGTTTCCTCTTCAAACTGTTTTACAAACAATTTATCGGTACGGGCCAGCAGCTTCCAGTCGATATTTTTTACCGACTCGCCATTGTTGTACAGGCGGTGCTCGGCAAACTCAACCGAAAAACCGTGAAAGGGGCTTTGGTGCAAACCGGTGATGAAACCTTCTACAACTTGCCGGGCCAGTAGTTCGAGATTGGCCAGTTGCCTTATTTGCTGATCATCGTTTAATTTGGGCATAGGCTAATATAGGGCATAAAAAAAGCGTTGCAAAATTGCAACGCTTTTTCATTAAAGTATGTCGCGTCCTGAAATAAGTTGACACTCAAGTTGACTTATATGGAAAAACGAACAAAGAATGTAAGTAGGCGCAGTCAGCGCGATTACAGCCTTGCCTTTAAGTTGCAGGTCGTGCAGCAGGTTGAAAAAGGCGAACTGAC
>NZ_DASVOB010000037.1:0-1770 GCF_036383575.1 Mucilaginibacter sp. | reverse complement strand
GATGTTCTGACCCGCTATTTAAACGGCACCTGTACTGAAAAAGAGCGGGCCCTTGTTGAGCAATGGTACAATTTAAAAGCATCAGAAAAAGTTAGCCTGCCGGATAACACCGATCTGAAGGCGCTTAAGCAGGAGATGTGGGAGAATATTGATAAACGTGAAGCTGTTATACGGCCGCTGAGATATAAACTGGCGGGAATTGCTGCTTCAGTTATATTATTGATAGCGGTAGGGATTGCTTTATTAAATCCGGGGCTTTTTAAGCATCAGGAGGCTGCAACGTGGGTTAGTGTAAAGGCACCTGAAGGGAAAGTGATCAAGGTAGATCTGCCCGATGGCTCAAAGGTATGGCTTAATGCAGGAAGTACACTGGTCTATCAGCCATCGTTTGGGAAAGATATCCGCACGGTGCAGCTAACCGACGGGGAAGCCTATTTTGATGTTGCCCATGATGCACATAAACCTTTTGTTGTGTTAACCGGTAAAATAAAAACGCAGGTATTGGGTACCTCGTTCAATATCAGGGCTGCTGCCGAAATGAAAAAAATAACGGTAACGGTATTAGGAGGTAAGGTTGCTGTGATAAAAAAAGGTGCGGCCCCTTTATTCCTGCTGCCTAATGAACAGGCCGAGTTCAATAAAGAGACAGGCGCGATGGGGAAATCGAGCGTAACCGCCGAAAATACCACAGGCTGGATAGCCGGAAAATTCAGGTTCCATAACGAGGAACTGGAAGCCATCGCCAGCGAACTGCAGCGCAGGTATCACGTGAGCTTTATTTTCAAAACAGATGAGCTTCGCAATATAAGGTTCAACACCGGTTTCAACGCTAACGACCGTTTAAGCGACGTACTGAACGATCTGGCTAAAACAGGCAATATTAAATACACTATCCATACAAACCAGGTAACTATTTCGGCTGCAAAATCAGCTTCCTTCAATAAAGATCATTAACATTTAATAACCCCTCATAATATGAATATAAATTTCCTTAACAAATTATTGACCATACACAGACTGGCAAGGGTGTCATTGCTCAGTTTCGTCATGATAACCTTTACCTCTTTACTGTTTGCCGAAACTATCAGCGGCCAAACCATTACAGATACCCGTATTTCGATAAGCCTTGAAAATGCAAGTTTAAAAACAGCTTTAACACAGGTTGAACAAAAAAGCGGGTTCATTTTCGTTTATAATGAAAGACTACTAAATCCATATAATAACTTTACATTGACAAAGGAGAAGATCACGGTTGCTGATCTGCTGAACCTGTTGCTAAAAAAAACCGATCTTACCTACCAGGTGCATGACAACAAGGTGCTCATCATCCAAAAAGAAAAGCCAAAGCCCGTGGTTCAAAAACCTGTTGTCAGTGTGCCGGTGAATGGCAAGGTAACCGACGATAAAGGCCTGGCGCTTCCGGGAGTTACGGTGAAGGTAAAAGGGGCAGGCGCTGCCGTGATAACTGATGCCGATGGAAATTATAAGATAACTGTTAATGATCCAAACGCCACGCTGGTATTTTCATTTGTAGGGTTTAAAACCCAGGAGGTACCCCTGGCCGGAAAGCAGGAAGTGAACGTACAGCTGGCAGTATCTTCAGGTCAGCTGGATGCCGTGGTGGTTGTAGGTTACGGCACACAGAAAAAAACAAGTCTTACCAGTGCGGTGAGCCAGGTGAGCGGCAATACGCTTGTACAACGGCCGGTATCAAACGTGCAGCAATCATTACAAGGCCTTGCCCCTGGTGTTACCGTACTTGACAGGGGA
>NZ_DASVOB010000036.1:0-6061 GCF_036383575.1 Mucilaginibacter sp. | reverse complement strand
CTCCCCCTTTAGGGGGCTGGGGGGCAACTACCTTTTCATCACCCTGTCCAACTCTATCTTGGTATCGCGCTCTTTTAATGTTTCGCGTTTATCAAATGTCTTTTTACCCTGAGCCAATCCTATTTCCAATTTTGCAAAACCGCGCTCACTGATAAATAGGGCGAGTGGAACGATGGTTAATCCGCGTTCTTCGCCTCTGGTCTGGAGTTTTTTGAGCTCTTTTTATTTAACAGCAGGATGCGGTCGCGTTTAGCTTCGTGGTTATAGAACGAGCCAAATGAGTATTCAGAAATATGCAGGTTACGTACGTATAGCTGGTTGTTAATGAACGTACAAAAAGCGTCGTTAATATTAGCCTTCCCTTGTCTT
Organism: Mucilaginibacter sp.; assembly: GCF_036383575.1. Lineage (GTDB taxonomy): Bacteria > Bacteroidota > Bacteroidia > Sphingobacteriales > Sphingobacteriaceae > Mucilaginibacter. The sequence continues at coordinate 5,692 of NZ_DASVOB010000036.1, read as the reverse complement.
ATCGACTTGATCTCGGTACCCAGCAGTTGTATCCCTGCTACGTATTTATCGAGTATATGGTACTCAAAGTAGGCTTTTTTATTTTTTATGTAGATCTTATCCTCGCTCATAATTATTCGACCGCAAACTTACAAAATTAGTTTGACTGTGGCTTTACAACCAGTACCGGCACATTAACCTTGTGCCTTACAGAGTTTACGGTTGTGCCAAATATAAGATCTTTCAGCGCTTTGTGCCCGTGCGAGCCCATCACAATGAAATCGATCTTTTCATCCTTTACAATTTCGGCAATGGCACTGGCCGGGTTGCCGTAACCAATTTGTCCCTGGGCATTGTAGCCAAGGTTTTTTAAAGCACAAACATATTTATCGAGGTTGTTAAAATCGATCTGGGTTTCATTGTCCAGTACCTGGCCGCCATAGTAACGTGCGCCGGCAGTTTCAACAACATGTATCAATGTGTAATCGGCTTTTTTGCCGCCCTGCATTATGGCGTGGCGAAGACAATCAGTATCGTTTTTTGAAAAATCGATGGTTATGGCAATGTGACTATAAGTGATGGCATCAAGCTCGGTAATAGCATTGGCTATACCGTGTGGTACAATAGCTGGTCTGTCATAATGTTTAAATAACAATGGCCGTATAAAAACATAGATCAGCAATATAGCTATCCCAATAACAATCGGCACCACTATGGCATAGATCCATATTGGTGATGATGTGCCGTTTATCCAGTCGCCAATTTGTTCATATACCAGTTTGGCATTTAAAGCAACAATTAACAGGGCGCTTGCCCATGCCAATGCCCTTGTCTGGAAATTGATGGCAAATTTGCCCATTCTTTTCCTGTCGGAAGTAAAATGGATGAGGGGGATTACCGCAAAACCCAACTGAAGGCTTAATACAACCTGGCTTAAGATCAGGAGTTTTCCTAAACCCTCTTCTCCATAATAAAGTATGGTAAATACTGCCGGCACAATAGCCAACACGCGGGTAAGCAGGCGACGTAACCAGGGTTCTATGCGCAAGTTAATGTGCCCTTCCATAATTATCTGCCCGGCAAGGGTACCTGTAATGGTTGAGCTTTGGCCCGATGCGATGAGCGCTATGGCAAATAAAGTAGGTGCTATAGCACCGAAAATATGCTCGAGCAGTTTAAATGCATCCTGGATCTCTGCAACCTCAAAATAGCCGTTCCTAAAAAATGCACTTGCTGCTAATATCAAAATAGCTGCATTCACAAAAAATGCCAGATTGAGGGCGATAACAGTATCAAAAAGGTTGAATTTAATGGCAGCCCTGAAGCCCTCTTCCGTACGGGTTATTTTACGGGTTTGCACCAGCGATGAATGCAGGTATAAGTTGTGCGGCATTACCGTAGCGCCAATGATGCCGATAGCTATATAAAGCATCTGTTGGCTGATCTTGTCACCTTTAAATAAGTTGCCGGGAATAAAGCCCTTTGCTACCTCTATTACATCGGGTTTAACAATAAACATTTCGACCAAAAAAGAGAGCCCTACTATAAAGATCATTGAAATGATAAAACCTTCAAGTTTGCGCATGCCCTTATTCATCAGATAAAGCATCAGTACTGTATCGGTAATAGTAAGCGATACACCCCAGATCAAAGGAAGATGAAACAACAGCTTTAAGCCAATGGCCATACCGATGATTTCGGCAAGGTCACATGCTACAATGGCTATCTGAGCCAATATATACAGCCAAAAATTTGCGAAACGCGGATACGCATTTTTAGAGGCCTGTGCAAGGTCGAGCCCGCGCACTATCCCTAACCTGGCCGCCAGCGATTGCAGGAGCAGCGCAATCATGTTAGATACAAATAACACCCAGATTAGCTTATATCCAAAAGCACTGCCACCGGCAATATCCGTTGCCCAGTTACCCGGATCCATATAACCGACACTTACCAGGTAAGCAGGCCCCAGGAAAGCCATGAGCTTACGCCAGCCGGTTTTGTTTTCGGTGGTTACAGATCCGTGTACGTTGCCTAAAGATTCGGTGTGTGTATTATTCATAGGGCTATAAGCAGATTGTTAGCTACCTCACGACTGATGTGCACTTCATTATTGCCGGTTTGTACCACTACAGAATGGTCATATTCAATAATATCAGTGATCATTATTTTGCAGCCGATGGTAAGCTGTTTTTTATCGAGGTATTGTAAAAAGGATGAACTATGGTCGCGCACACCTGAAATTATACCGCTTTGGTTAACGGTTACCGCCGAGACAGGTTTTAATTCGTGCGTGTCAAACCGGCCATTACAATCTGGTATCGGGTCGCCATGCGGGTCATGTTTGGGATAGCCCATAAACTCGTCAAGGCGGTCAATCAGCTCTTCGGATGAGATATGTTCCATCTCTTCAGCAAGGTCGTGTACCTGGTCCCATTTAAAGTTAAGCTTCTCCACTAAAAAATATTCCCACAGCCGGTGCTTACGAATAATGCTTATAGCTATCTTTTCGCCGGAAGGGGTGAGGTTCACGCCCTGGTAAGGAGTATAGTTAATAAGCGCTTTATCGGCAAGCTTTTTCAGCATGTCGGTAACCGAAGATGCCTTGGTATTTAGCGAGGATGCGATTTGATTTGTACTTGCATTTCCATCATTTACAGCAAGATGATAGATGGCTTTTAAGTAGTTTTCCTCGGCTAAAGTATTCATTTAAACAAATCTAATAAATAATTTAGACTAATCTAAAAAAATAAACGTTAGGAAATATGTTTTCGTTGAAGTACTTTAACGAAAAATTAAATTTTGCGAAGCGAGGAAAATACTATATTTGCATACAACTATGGCCGCCGAATTAGATAAAATAGACCTACAGATACTCAAGATTTTACAGGAAAACGGAAGGATAACCAACCTTCAGCTGTCTAACGAGATAGGGCTTTCACCAGCACCTACTCTTGAACGTGTGCGTAAACTTGAGAACGCCGAATACAATAAAAGCTACCATGCCCTGGTAGATGAAGAGAAGTTAGGATTAGGTATCAAAACCTTTATCCAGATCTCGCTTGACTTTCATCAGAAAAACACCATTCAAACTTTTTTGGATGAGATCAAGAATATTAAGGAGGTTACCGAATGCCACCACGTAACCGGTCAGTGTGATTTTTTGCTGAAGGTATACGTACGCGACATTAAATCGTACGAGCAGCTCATTATGGAAAAGATCAGCCGCATCACCGTGGTAAAAACATTCCAAACCATGATGATCATGTCCACCAGTAAAAAAGAGCCTATAGTACCGCTGGAGTACTAAGAGAGAGTCAAGACTCAGGGGAAAGAATCAAGACTATAAGAAACAAGAGTCAAGAAGAAGGATTAAATATCTTTCATTTCTTGACTCTTTTTATTTTCAGACTTTTTTAAATCTTGGTTCTTGGCTCTTGATGTCTCGAATCTCTTCTCGACTCTTGTTTCTTGCCGTCTTGCCTCTCGCTCAACGTATTTGCCAGTCAATCTCTTTTTTACCTTCCTTTTTCAATATCTCATTAGTTTTTGAAAAAGGCTTGCTGCCGAAAAAGCCGCGATCCGCTGAAAATGGCGATGGGTGGGGAGAGCGAATAATAAAATGTTTCTTTTCGTCAATCAAAACTGCTTTCGATTGGGCAAAGGCACCCCATAGTATAAATACGATGCCTTCTTTTTTATCGGAGATGGTTTTGATCACCTCATCGGTAAATTCTTCCCAGCCTCTTTTTTGGTGCGAACCGGCATCGCCCGCCCTTACGGTTAAAGTGGCGTTCAGTAATAAAACACCCTGTTTGGCCCATTCTTCCAGATTGCCATGTGCGGGAAGGGTAAAGCCCGGAATGTCGCTTTGGAGCTCTTTGTAGATGTTTATTAATGAGCGGGGGATAGCAATACCTTTTTGCACCGAAAATGAAAGGCCATGCGCCTGATGGGCTCCATGATAGGGGTCCTGGCCTAATATCACCACCTTAACATCATCAAAATGAGTAGTGTTGAAAGCATTGAAGATCTCGCCGTTTTTAGGGTACACAGTTTGTCCGGATTCGTGCTCTTCCTTTAAAAATTGTTTGAGTTTTAGCATGTAAGGTTTATCAAATTCATGCTGTAAAACCTCGAGCCATGATGGTGGTAACGCAATCGCCATAAATATTTATATAGAAGTTGATTAAGCGTACAAATAAACTGATATTTGTGCTAATATATAGTAACACAAATTATGTCAAATATTGTTCGGTTAGTTATTGCTTGTGTAGTGATGGGTGCGGCGGTTGCCCTTTGTGCATTCGGTTTTTGGGGATGGGGTATTTTTGTTCTGTTAATGGGCGGTATTATACTGCTTAGCTTCTTCTTTAACGAGAATATGATCATAGCCCAGTATTTTTTACGTAAGGAAAATTCTGAAAAGTCAGAAGTATGGTTGTTGAAAATTACCGATTACGAAAAACAGCTGCACAAAAACCAGCACGGTTACTACAACTTGCTGATCGGTTTGATCGAATCACGCAAGGCGCCAATGAAATCAGAGAAATATTTTAAGAAAGCTCTGTCGCTGGGGATGAAAATGTCGCACAATATAGCTTTGGCGAAGTTGAGCCTGGCTGGCATTTCAATGGCTAAGCGTAACAAGCGCGAGGCGCAAATGTATTTGTCAGAAGCTTCAAAAGATGACAAGAACAAATTGCTTACCGAACAGATCAAAATGATGAAAGGCCAATTAGCCCAGATGGATAAGCAAGTAGTAAGAGGTGGATATCGTCAGTTCTAAGAAAAAGAACAGATAGGAAAAGGTATAAAAAATAAAAGGGACGCGAAAACCGCGTCCCTTTTATTTTTCTTCAATGGCGCTGAAATAATCAGGCGTAGCTGAATGGTTTTGATAAGGCTGAACGTAGCTATCTGTGTATGATGAATATTCAGATTCTTCAGACGGGTTTGCCACTTCAACAAGCTTCAATAAACTCCTGATGAACGACAGGTTAAAATTGCTCCTGTTAAGTTTGATCAGGTATTCGTTTTCGGTGATCTCCAATATTGAGTTGGTCATGATATTTGTATATATGTGTTTATTACAATAATAGCCAACTCTTTTTAAATGAAAGTATTATTTTTTTTAAGCTTTTGTTAAGAAATTATAACCGCTGATTTGAGAGATTACGCTGATTGCGTTGGATTTTTTTATCGAGAACCTTGATTTTCTTGATTAAAAGATTTTATGATTGATCATAAACTAAAATGGCCTGCGCGAAGCAGGCCATTATTAAGGGTAATCCTAAAATCGTAAAAATCAAGGTTCATTATTCAAACCAAGCCATTACCTCTTCTTTGGTCGGCATGGTAATATCGAGTTTTAGTTTTTTACGCATCCCGCCAAGATCATTAAATACCTTGTTGGGGTTAGCTGCTTTTAATTCTTCAACGGTATTAAAGCCCATTTTATTCAATATCGGAACCCATTCAGCAGATACACCTATGTTTATAAAGTCCTCCGCAGTGGCGACCTTGGCTTTTTTCTCAGGACGCATTTGTGGGAAAAACAATACTTCCTGGATGGTGCTCTGATTCGTCATCAGCATTACCAGCCTGTCGATACCGATACCTAAACCAGATGTTGGCGGCATACCGTATTCAAGTGCACGTAAAAAGTCGTCATCCATAGCCATAGCCTCATCATCACCGCGACCGGCCAGGATCA
>NZ_DASVOB010000035.1:0-11287 GCF_036383575.1 Mucilaginibacter sp. | reverse complement strand
AGGAACCTGCCTGGCCGATTGTATAGATCTGGCTAAACACGCTCAGAAGATTGGATTATATGCTGTATCACTGACATCTCCATTTTATTTTAAACCAGCCAACGTAAATATGCTGGCCGAAAGCTGTGTTGCCGTAGCCTCAGCCGTTCCGGATATGCCATTTTATTATTACCATATCCCGGTGTTAACGGGAGGCAATTTCTCTATGTTAGAATTGCTGAAAGCTTTGGATGGCAAGATGGATAACCTTGCCGGTATTAAATATACCCATGAGGATTTTATGGATTTTCAAAGCTGCATCAACTTTCAAAACGGTAAATATGATATGCTTTGGGGCAGGGATGAAAATATGCTTTCGGCCCTGGCTGTGGGGAGTAAAGGCGCGGTAGGCAGCACCTTTAATTATGCTGCGCCATTATATCATGAACTTATTGAGGCTTTTAACAGTAATGATTTGAGCAGGGCGCAGCAATTGCAGCAAAAATCAATTGATATGATCCGCCTGTTGGGCAAATACGGTGGAATTGCCACAGGCAAGGCTTATATGAAGTTAGTTGGTGTGGATTGCGGACAATTTAGGCTTCCGGTTGCTAATATGACGGCAGAACAGTTTGAAAACTTTAAATTAGATGTTTCTGAACTGGGCTTCGATCTTTTCAAATCAGTTGCGCCCACTGCAAACCTGTAATAATGAAATTTATAATCTATTTACTTTTAATGACAGGCAGCATCGCATTGGCGGGCCATACCATGGCCCAGGATAAGGATTTAGAAAAAATAAGCTGGTCTGTACCCACACAGATCCCTCCGGCTCCCGGGTCAAATAAGCAATTGGGCTTGGCAGGTGTTTTTACAGGCACCAACAACGGTGTTTTGATCGTTGCAGGAGGATCAAACTTTGCCGATGGCGCTATGCCATGGCAGGGTGGCAAAAAGCTTCATTATGATGACGTTTTTGTTTTGGAAAAAGCTGCGAATGGTAAATTCAACTGGCTTAAACCTAAAACAGATCATCTCCTGCAAAAAATTGCTTACGGCGCAAGTACAACTATACCCGAAGGTGTTGTTTGTGCAGGAGGTGAAACAGAAACAAGTGCGGGAAGCATCGATGTATTCTTAATGAATTGGGATCAGGAGAAGAAGTATGTTGCTTTTAAACCATTACCATCGTTACCGATATCACTATCTAATGCCTGCATAACCAGTATCGGAAGAGTAATTTATTTGATAGGCGGCGAAAGCGAAGGCAAACCATCTGCAAAATGCTTTACGCTTAATATGGCCGATAAAGATCTGCAATGGAAACCTTTCGCGGATTTGCCGGTAGCCATGTCACATTCTGTTGCCGTTACACAATCCAACGGGAAACATCCATGTGTTTATGTGATTGGCGGCAGGAGTGCAACGGCATCGGGCATAAGCGATTTGCATGGTTATACTTTTTGCTACGATCCATTCCATAACAAATGGACTAAACTGGGCAATGTGACTGATGGTAAACAACCGATAAATATTTCGGCGGCAACTGGGGTGGCTGCCGGTAAACATGATATATTATTAATTGGCGGAGATAAAGGAACGACCTTCCATCAGATAGAAACATACAACTCGCTTATAGCGAAGGCCAAAACAGATGAGGAGAAGCAGCACTTGCAACAACAAAAATTAGCCTTATTAAATAATCACCCGGGTTTTAGTAAAGATGTTTACCGGTTTAATACCATTAACCACGCCTGGAAAAAAGTGGGCGAATTGCCCTTTTACGGGCAGGTAACCACAACAGCAGTGATGTGGAATAAAGCAGTATTTATTCCCGGTGGGGAGATCAAACCGGGCATCCGCACTGCGGCCATTAGCATGGGAAAATTCAATAGCAAATGAAAAAAGGAAAAAATTATCCCTGGCTTGTGGTTGCCCTATTATGGGTAGTAGCCCTGCTCAATTATATGGACAGGCAAATGCTCTCGGTCATGAAACCGGCCATGGAAATAGATATAGCCGAACTCAAATCTGCAACCAATTTTGGTTACCTGATGGCCGTATTCCTGTGGATCTACGGACTGATGAGCCCTGTTTCGGGAATTATTGCCGATAGGTTGAACCGCAAATGGTTAATTGTTTGCAGTCTGTTTGTTTGGTCGGGTGTAACGTTTGCCATGGGGTATGCCACCACGTTTAACCAGCTTTATATCCTTCGTGCCATTATGGGCGTTAGCGAGGCCTTGTATATTCCAGCCGGGCTATCGCTGATAGCTGATTTTCATACGGCCAAATCGAGGTCGCTTGCTGTGGGTGTTCATATGACGGGTTTATATGTTGGGCAGGCGCTGGGCGGTTTTGGTGCTACAGCCGCGGCCGCTTTTTCATGGCAGGCTACTTTTCAATCGTTTGGAGTTGTTGGTATGGTATACTCAGTGATATTGATCCTGTTTTTGAAAGAAAAAGATAAAACGGGCTATGTAAGTATACCTGAGGGGGAATCCGTAAAACAGGGCAATAATTTATTCAAAGGATTGGCAGCTTTAATAAGCAACAAGGCTTTCTGGGCTATCCTGTTTTATTTTGCGGTTTCCAGTTTGCCGGGTTGGGCTACCAAAAACTGGCTGCCTACGCTGTTCGCTCAAAACCTGCATATTGATATGGCAACCGCCGGGCCGCTCTCTACCATCACCATAGCTGTTTCCTCATTTATAGGGGTGATCACGGGTGGGCTTTTGTCCGATAAGTGGGTGCAGGGAAATAAGAAGGGGAGGGTATTTACCAGTGCTATCGGCCTGGCCCTTACCATTCCTGCGCTCTTACTCATGGGGTACGGCCATTCACTGATATACGTTTTGGGGGCCGGGATCTGTTTCGGACTGGGTTATGGCATGTTTGATGCCAACAATATGCCTATTCTGTGTCAGTTTGTTTCGGCGAAGTACCGGGCGACAGCCTATGGCATTATGAACATGACAGGCGTATTTTTCGGCGCGTTCATAACGGATAGCTTGGGCAAATCATCAGATGCCGGGAACCTCGGGGCCGATTTTGCCATGCTGGCGGCTGTAGTGCTCATTGCACTTGCCGTACAGCTGTACTTTCTGCGACCGGCACGTGACGAATACGCCGATGCCTGATTTATTCCATTCCTAAAATTTAGCAGATGAAATTTAAGAACAAGTATTATCCTTTACTGCTGTTTGCTTTATTAATTGGGGTAAAACAGTTATATGCCCAAACCGGGGTTATTAAAATAGCTTGTGTTGGTAATTCGGTTACCTATGGTTATGGTCTGGCCAATCCCGCACAGGAAAGCTATCCTGCTCAACTGCAGAAACTGCAGGGGAATCAATACCAGGTTTTAAACTTTGGGCATAGCGGTGCTACTTTGCTGAAAAACGGGCATAATCCATATTATAGAACGCCGGAGTTTAAGGAACTGATAAATGCTAAACCGGATGTAGCAATTATTCATCTCGGGTTGAACGATACCGACCCGAGAGATTGGCCGGATTACAGGCAAAATTTTGAAGCAGATTACGCATGGTTGATCGATACCATCAGGAAGGCCAACCCGCATGTACATATCTTTATCTGCCGGTTAACCCCTATTTTCAGTGGGCACCCGAGGTTTAAATCGGGTACAAGGGATTGGTACTGGCAGATTCAAAACCTCATTCCTTTGATTGCAAAAGCAAATCATGCTGATCTGATCGATTTTAACAAACCGCTTTACAACCGGCCCGATCTTTTTGCCGATAATTTGCACCCGGATAAAGAAGGCGCTTCGATACTGGCTGGGACTGTTTACCGCAGGCTTACCGGAAATTATGGTGGCTTGAAGTTACCTGCCGTATTTACCGATCACATGGTATTACAGCGTGACCGACCCATCCCGGTATATGGCACGGCTAATGCCGGTGATGAAGTCGCCGTTAAGTTCAAAGGTGCCGTCACTAAAGCAAAGACCAATGAAAATGGCGAATGGAAAGTGATGCTGCCTTCATCAAAAGCAGGCGGGCCTCTTCAAATGAAGGTGAGCGCTAAGGATACCAGTATTACCCTCAGCAATATTTTAATGGGAGATGTTTGGCTTTGTGCAGGGCAATCTAACATGTATTTTCCCCTGAGCCGGTCGGCAGAGGCGGTTTCCGCCATAAAGTCTGCATCGAAGAACACCAAACTGCATTTATACAAGCTTAACCTGCAAGCTGAGACTGATCCGGTAGTTTGGGATTCGGTAAGCTTATCTAAAGCTAATAAACTGGATTTCTTTTCCGGTTCGTGGAAAGTTTGTGACAGCAGTTCGGCAGCCGGGTTTTCGGCAGTGGCTTATTATTTCGGGCAAAAGATATCGAAGGATGCCGGGGTGCCTATAGGCTTGATTGAAATGGCTGTAGGCGGCTCACCAACCGAATCATGGATAGACCGGTATACCATGGAGCATGATGATCAACTGGTCGATATGCTGAACAACTGGCGTACCTCGGATTATGAAATGGCTTTTTGCCGGGATAGGGTGGCCATCAACCTCAAAAATGCTGTCAACCCAAAGCAGCGTCACAGCTATGAACCTTGTTATAATTACGAAGCCGCCATTGATCCACTTACCCGGTTCCCGGTAAAAGGCGTGCTATGGTACCAGGGCGAAAGCAATGCCCATAACGTTGAACTTTACAGTCGTTTGTTTACAACACTCGTAAACAGCTGGCGGCAAAAATGGGGGGCTGATCTGCCTTTTTACACGGTACAGTTATCTGGCATCAACAGGCCTTCGTGGCCGGTCTTCAGGGATGCACAGCGCAAACTGCAAAAAAGGATCCCCAATACACAAATGGCCGTAAGTTTCGATCTCGGCGATTCATTGAACGTGCACCCGACCAACAAAAAGGAAATAGGGGAAAGGCTGGCCTCGCTGGCAGCGCGTTATACCTATCACCAGCCTGTTAAAGCCAATGGGCCTGAACCGTTAACAGCCCGTAAAACCGGCAATCAAATTGTGATCTCCTTTCAATTTGCTACGCAGTTAAAAACTGCAAACAGTAAAGCCTTGATCGGTTTTGAGTTGATCAATAATAAAGGGCAAAGCATTTTAACAACTGGTACCATCAAAGCGAACAAGGTATATCTCTCAATTTCTGCCGGTGAAAATATCAGGGGGATTAACTACGCCATGCAGCCATTTACCAGGGCTAATTTAATTAATGAAGCGGGGCTGCCCGCTCCAACTTTTACCATGCAGTTGCATGAAAAGGGAAACGTGTTTTATTAAATCTACAACAATGAGTTATTCTGATACCGACTTACATACCTTAAAAACATTTTACGAGCATCAATTACTACAGGATACCGTACCGTTTTGGTTTCCCCGCTCTGTTGATGTACAATACGGCGGCTACCTGCTCATGCGTGACCAGGACGGCAGCCTGATAGATGATGACAAAGCCGTTTGGATCCAGGGCCGGGCCGCGTGGCTGCTGGCAACTTTATATAACACCGTTGAACCTAAACAGGAATGGCTGGACGGCTCACGTTCGGGTATTAACTTTTTGCTTGACCATTGCTTCGATACCGATGGGCAAATGTTTTTCCACGTAACGCGTGATGGGAGCCCGATCCGTAAACGTCGTTATTTTTTTTCCGAAACGTTCGCGGTTATCGCAATGGCGGCCTATGCCAAAGCATCGGGCGATGAGATCATCGCTCAAAAGGCGAGGGACTTGTTTGGTAAATGTATCGAATATGCCACCGTACCCGGTTTGTTTCCTCCTAAATTTACGTCCAATCGTCCCTCAAAAGGCATTGGCGTACCCATGATCATGATCAATACAGCACAGCAATTACGCGAAACCATAGGCGACCCGCGTTGCGACGAGTATATCGAAAAATGGATCAAAGAAATTGAGAGCGATTTTGTGAAGCATGATATCAAATGTGTGATGGAACAAGTTGCGCCCGACGGAAGTATCATTGACCATATCGACGGGCGCATATTAAATCCCGGTCATGCGATGGAAGGTGCCTGGTTTATTTTGCATGAAGCCAAATACCGTAATAACGATGCGCACCTGATTGAACTTGGCTGCACCATGCTGGATTATATGTGGGAACGCGGATGGGACAAAGAACATGGCGGTATTTTATATTACCGCGATGTTTATGACAAACCCGTACAGGAATATTGGCAGGATATGAAATTCTGGTGGCCGCATAATGAGGTTATCATAGCTACGCTGTTGGCCTACACACTCACCGGCAACGAAAAATATGCCCGCTGGCACAAAATGGTGCATGATTATGCTTATGATAAATTTCATGACCCGGTAAACGGCGAGTGGTTTGGCTATCTGCACAAAGATGGCAGCCTGGCTCAAACAGCTAAAGGCAATTTGTTTAAAGGACCTTTTCATTTACCCCGCCAGGAATGGTATTGTATGCAATTATTAAAACAACTGAAATAAGATGAAGAAATTAATCATATCCATATTAATCTGCCTGTTTATTACTTCTGTTTACGCACAGCAGCAGGAAGTAACAGTTTTTAAATCGGGAGCGGACGGGTATAAGTCATTTAGGATCCCGGCCATCATTAAAGCTCCTAATGGTGAACTGCTTGCCTTTGCTGAAGGCAGGGTAAACGGCAGCGGCGATTTTGGTAATATCCAAATTGTATCGAAGCGAAGCGCTGATGGCGGCAAAACCTGGGAGGCTTTACAAGTAGTTGCCTCTAATGATACGTTGCAAACAGGCAATGCTGCACCCGTGGTTGATAATACTGATCCGGCTTATCCTAAAGGCAGGTTGTTCCTTTTTTACAATACAGGTAATGCACCGGAAAATATGGTGCGCAAGGGAAAAGGACTACGCGAGGTGTGGTATAAAACATCAACAGATAATGGTTTAAGCTGGTCGGCCCCGGTGAATATTACCTTGCAGGTTCACAAACCTAAACAGCCGCAGGTTAACAGCGCTTATAACTTTAATGAAGACTGGCGCAGCTATGCCAATACCCCCGGTCACGCCATACAACTGGCCGCCGGGAAATATAAAGGCAGGATCTACATAGCAGCTAACCACTCTGCAGGCGAACCGCAAAAGCATTACGCGGATGGCCGGGCCTTTGGTTATTATACAGACGATCATGGCAAAACATTCAAGCTGAGCGATGAAGTGAGTTTCCCCGGTGCCAATGAAAATATGGCGGTTGAACTCAGTGGCAATAAACTGATGATGAATATCCGCAATCAGTTGGGTAATATAAAACAACGTATCGTTACCACAAGCAGCAATGGTGGGCAAACCTGGGATACCACTTATTTTGATCCCCACTTGCCCGATCCTGTTTGCCAGGGAAGTATTTTAAATATCGGTAAAAGCAAAGGCAAAGCAATCCTGGCTGTTTGTAATGATGCCGATACCCTGCACCGGGATAACCTTACCCTCCGCATTAGCTATGATGAAGGTAAAACGTGGAAACAGAACTATATTATAGCCAAATCGCCCGAAGGTTATAAAGGAGATTATAGCGCGTACTCGGACCTGGTTGCGGTTGATCAAAAGCATGTAGGCATCCTGTATGAAAAGGATGATTATAAACAGATAGTTTTTACCAGCCATGATTGGTAAACGGATCTTTTTTACCTTTTGCTGTCTGCTTGTTTTCAGGGTGATGACGGTTGCGCAGGTACAATTACCTGTTTATCCCGATTCTCTGTTTTCTACCTATTATCAGCAGCGGGTAAGCCATTTTAAAACGCTGCCCAAAACTACAGATGATATCATTTTTTTAGGGAACAGCATTACCGATGGGGCTGAATGGAGCGAGCTGTTTAGCGATAGCCATATCAAAAACCGCGGCATTAGCGGGGATATCAGCGCGGGCGTAATTGCTAGGTTACCGGAAACGGCCGATCGTAAACCTGCAAAAGTTTTCCTGCTCATCGGTGTAAATGATCTTTCGCGGAATACACCGCCGGACAGCGTGGTTAAAAATATCATGCTGATCGCCAATTATCTCCATGAAAAAACGCCTGCTACTTCGGTATACATACAAAGCATTTTGCCGGTCAATAAAATCTATAATAAGTTTGGCTCGCATACTGGTAAGTCGGCTCAAATTACTGAAGTAAATAAAAAGCTTCAGTCAGGTGCGGCCAGTAGTCATTATACCTACATCAACATTCATGATGCCTTTTGCGGAGCCGATGGGCTGCTTAGGCCCGAACTGACCAACGACGGGTTGCATCTAAAAGGAGAAGGATACCTGATCTGGAAACACCTGATCTATCCCTATGTTTTTGACCTCGGATCGAAGCCGTCTTTGCTTCCAATGCCGCAATCGTTAAAATGGCTGCCCGGTTTTTTTCCGTTTTACAAGTGCAGCTCAATTATTGCGGATAAAGGTTTGGCAAATGAAGCTAATATTCTTGAGCAATTGTTGAAGGCAAATGGCGAACCGTCCATTAGTCATGATTCAGTTGACAATAAACCTTATATCGCATTAAAGCTCGCTAAAGTTAAAGCGCCGAGGCTGGCAGATGAGGCTTACCATTTACAGGTTTCGGAAAAACGGGTTCAAATAACAGCCAATACAGCTCATGGTATTTTCAATGGTATTCAAACGTTAATACAATTACTAAGAGACAATGTAATGCTGGATGCCTGTGATATAACCGACTGGCCGGCTTTTGCATGGCGGGGCTATATGGTTGATGTAGGCCGTAATTATCAATCGGTAGAACAGCTAAAACAACAGATCGACAGGATGGCTTTGTACAAACTGAATGTATTTCACTTTCATGCAACAGAGGATATAGCCTGGCGTTTAGCGATCCAAAAATATCCGGAATTAACCCGCCCGGAGAATATGCTGCGCGATAAGGGGCAATTTTATACTGTTGATGATGTAAAAGAATTACAACGTTTTTGCAAAGATCGGCACATAGAGTTCGTACCTGAAATTGATATGCCGGGCCATAGCGATGCATTTAAGCGGGCTTTTCATTGCGATATGCAAAGCGATACCGGTATAAAGATATTGAAAGAGATTACCCGGGAGGTGTGTGAAACTTACAGACCAACTTATCTGCATATTGGCGGGGATGAGGTAAAGATCAGCAATGTTGGGTTTTTACCGGAGATGTGCCATGCAGTTGAGCAATACGGTGTAAAAACAATAGGATGGAGCCCCGGCGGTAATGTGCCTCAAAACACCATCAGGCAGTTATGGATGAAGGAAGGCCCCGTAGATAAAAAGGTAAAATATATCGACTCGCGGCACATGTACCTTAACCACATGGATCCGCTCGAAAGTGTAACTACCCTTTTTTACCGGATGATCGGTGATGCCCCGGTGGGCAATAACAATGTATTAGGCGGTGAAATCTGCCTGTGGAACGACCGCGCGGTAAACCGCCAGGAAGACCTGTTAACCATGAACCCGGTATATCCGGCTATGCTCGCCTTCGCCGAACGATCATGGAGAGGCGGGGGGAGATCGGGATGGACTGCTTCTATCCCGGCTGGAGATACATCGGCATTAAACAATTTTAAAGAGTTTGAGAGCCGTTTGATCGATCAAAAACAACAATATTTCAAAACATTGCCGTTCTCTTATCACCGGCAAAGGGATTTGGTTTGGGATTTTTACGGGCCCTATGATAATGCAGGTAACCTTGCCGCAAGGTTTAAACCCGAAATCGATCCATCGTTTAAGGATAGTAATTCGTTTACCGCAAAGGGCGGTACATTAATATTAAGGCATTGGTGGTATCCCTTAGTAAATGGCTTGATCCCACACCCCAAAGAAAATACAACATGGTACGCCTCCACAAAGATCTGCAGCGATGCAGATGGGTATCAAAACTGTTGGATAGGCTTTAATAACTTGTCGAGATCATATACCACGGATACCCCCGGGCCCGGTACGTGGGATGAGAGGGGAAGTGAGGTTTGGGTAAACGGTAGTTTGGTTAAACCACCATTTCTTAAATTTGCCGGGAGAAAAGGAAACCTGGAAGCGCCATTGGTTGATGAAGGTTATGAATACAGGCAACCCATAAAGATCTATTTAAAAAAGGGATGGAATAGTATATTGGTTAAATTACCGGTTGCCGGTTTTATCGGAAAAGACAGCAATAACCCGGTGAAGTGGATGTTTACATTTTTGCCGTTTTAAGAGCCTGCGTTTATTGATTCATATCAATGTTTCCGGAATTGCAGCACGGTATCTTTGCGGTCAAAATAAATATGTAAATGTCAACATTAATAAAAAACGTGCTTGCTCCTGAGTCCGGCGATACCGGGCAAAATAATAAGATCTTCAGTGTGCTGATAACCATTTTCGGGATGATCTTCCTTGAATTTCTGATCATGGGTATTTCACTTGGGGTTTTACCAAATTACGTGCATGGTAGCCTTGGGTTTAATAATTTGGTGGTAGGTGTGGTTATCGGTCTGCAATATGCAGCCACGCTATGCACCCGTCATTTTGCCGGTAAAATGGCCGATTCAAAAGGCGGCAGGCAGGCGGTGATCACCGGGATCCTGATCTCATCCGTCTCCGGTATTTTTTGCCTGTTTTCCCAATTACTAACAGCTATGCCTGTTGCTTCCTTATCGGCATTAATTGCAGGCCGGATCTTATTGGGCATTGGCGAAAGTTACCTTGTTATCGGTGTTTTTGCCTGGGGATTTATCCTCGTAGGTCCCAAAAATACGGGTAAAGTAATGGTGTGGAACGGCATGGGAATGTATGGCGGCATGGCCTGCGGCGCGCCATTGGGCATATTTTTGCAAACACAATGGTCAATTACAATTGCGTTTGCCGCCCTTGCCTTGTTACCAGCCATCAGCTTTCTTGCCATGTTAATGCTGCCGGTAGTGCAATTGCCAAAACAGCTGGCGCGACTGCCATTTTACAAGGCTGTAAACCTGGTATGGAAATCGGGTACAGGTTTGGCTTTTGCCAGTATCGGATTTGGCGGGATTGCCTCCTTTATAACCTTGTTTTTTATACAACAATCATGGCAGGGGGCGTCATTTGCTATCACCGCTTTTGGTGCAGGCTATGTTGTCGTGCGGATATTTTTTGCTGGGTTCCCGGATAAATTTGGCGGCGCAAGGGTGGCTATGATATCTTTACTGATTGAGATAGCCGGGCAGCTTTTGATCTGGTCTGCCACATCAGCAGTAATGGGCATAGTGGGGGCGGGGCTTACCGGTATTGGCATGTCGCTTGTTTTTCCGTCATTTGGCACCATCGCCGTAAAAAGGGTCAGCGCCGAAAACCGGGGAATGGCTATGG
>NZ_DASVOB010000034.1:0-6340 GCF_036383575.1 Mucilaginibacter sp. | reverse complement strand
ATTCATGGCGATGTGGGGATTAAGCTGTGTAACTGTAATTTGTTGCGCTCACTTTAGTTTTCAGGTAGGTATTTGCGATTGGCAATACCTCGGCAATGGTGGCTGATTTGTTTAAGCCGTTGCTGTCAACCTGGTCATCGGCTGCAAATGAGCCTGCAACCAGCATATTGCTGATCAGCGCCGCATGCCTTGCCTCAACCGATACAATTTTACCTGCGATGGTCAAATAACCCGGATCTTGAATGAGGTAACCTGCACCGTCATAAGCTTTAACACCAGTATCCTCAAATGCTTTGGCAGCGCCAAGCACAGCAGATTTTTTGGTAAAATCGATAGTGCTGAAATCAACAGTAAGTGCAGGGATCGCATTACCGCCTAAAGCAGCTTTGAAAAATTCGCGGTGAAGTACCTCATGATCACGGATGCTGGTGAAAAGTGCTTTTTCATCAGATGTCATGCCCGAATATGGCGTAGTAATTACCTGGATATAAAATGCAGCTTCCAGTTGTTCCAGTGCATAAGCGTAATTGAGGATAGCAAGATCGCCTTTGGCGCCTATATCAATGCCCCCGCCGCTAACTATTACCTTATGATCTTTGTGACAGGCTGCTGTAGCTAAAAGGCCGGCAGAAGCCACGCCTAACCCCGCATAGCGTAAAAATGACCTCCGGGCCATATTTGCTCCGCCTATGCTTTCTTGTTCAGATGTTTTCATAGAGTTCGATTTTTTAAATGCTATAATTAGTTGTTTTGTAGATGGATATACGCCTGTAACAACATGGCGGATTGTAATTAGTTGATAATTAATACACTCTTAATTAGAGTAATTAACTTTCAGTAAAACTTACGGCTCTATTTATGGCTAAAAGGCTTTAGAAAAAATCATGAATAATAAAAAAGGCCGAAAAACTCTCGCAGTTTTTCGGCCCTACATCTACCTATGAAAACAACCCTATGAGAAGGGTATTAATACTTATCCAAACCCGGTGCCAAATCATAAAAGCACCTTCAAACCACTATAAATAGGCTTTTTTAGACCGTTACATTTGTTTCATGTGGAAAGCAATCCCACAATCGGGGATTATAAGCAACTGATCAACAGGAAACACTTAATTAAAAAGCAAAGAAAAAAGCGGGGATTAAATTTTAGCTAAATAAAAAAGGCCGGACAACTCTCGCAGTTATTCCGGCCCTACATCTACCTATGAAAAACAACCCTTTGAGAAGGGTAATAAACTATATTCAAACGGGATGCCAATCTCAAAAAATAGCTTTAATTGCCTAATTGGCAGCTTTTTAAAGCCCAATCAATTCTCAATGTGTAGAAATGACACCCGCAACCGGGAATTAATTTCCCAATGGTTAATTTTGTCAGTCCCGGCCTTAATTCTCAGGCAACATCATAAAACAAATAAAAAGGCCGGACAACTCTCGCAGTTGGTCCGGCCCTACATCTACCTATGAAAAACAGTCCTTTTTAGTAAGGACATTAACTCTAATTCAAACCGGATGCCAAGTGTAAAAACATATCGTAAAGCGCTAAAAAGCACTTTTTAGATTCACATCGGAGGTAAAGTGTGTAAATACATTCCGGGAATGGTGGCATAATTTTCCCAAAGGTTAAAATTTTGCGAATTGTGGGTAATTGACCTCGCTGGTGTTAAAATCAATTGGAGTATAAAGCTAAAATAACATATCCACCACGTCATTGTGAGGTACAAAGCAATCCCCTACAGGCAGGTAACGGGCTTCCATCTATGAACTTACATCGGCGCGCTCTTGGCCGCGCAGGGCCAGATACGTTTTTCGCGAATGTTCGTTTTTTAAGGCGCTCAAGAAGGCTCCGCCGTTTGTCTTGACACAAAAGTATCCAAAAAGTCAAGTCAGCAGATAGGCTTCTTTGCCGCACAAGCCTTTGCCCTGCAAACCAGGCAGAACCACGGGCTGCAATTATTTTGCCCTGCTGTACACCCGCTTTTCCCAATGCTTCTGCAAAAACTTGCTATGCCCCTTCCTGCCCTCAAGGCCACCATCGTTCTACCTGCTTCCACCCGAAGCTTACCTGCTGACGGGGGCATCCTTCATTTATTATGTCATGGTAGTGTTTAACTCCGACTGGCTCTGCTGGAGAAATGACAAAAGAGGGCCGGTTAGCCTGAGCCTGTCGAAAACTCGCGTGCAGAGCCCCCGGTCCACCATGCTTCGATAAGCTCACCATGATCCTATTTTAATTATGTCATAGGGTAGGAACGACAAAGTAATGACACTTTTATATAGTAATATTTACTTCCAACAGCTCCTTACAACCAACTCAGGTAAATAAAAAAGGTCGAAATACTCTCGCAGTATTTCGACCCTACATCTACCTATGAAAAACAACCCTTTGAGAAGGGTAATAACATTTATTCAAACGAAATGCCAATTGATAAACAATGGCTTATTTACCTAAAAAACAGCTTTTTAATATTGCCTAAACGTTAAGCTGTAGAATTTTTACCCAAATATGGGTGCGATTTCCACACATCGGGAAACAAGCTAATTAATCAAACAATTTTCAACATAAATGCTTAATAAAGAAACCATCCCATATAAACTTTGTTAACCCAATTATGGACTATAATGTATATTTACTGGCAACCGATCCTCAAAACCCCTGCAGGGATGTGATCCACTCCAGGGATACACGCCTCAAGGTAAAAGTTTACTGCCTTGATGAGGAACGATTTAGTCCGGATGATAACGAGATCCAGCTTTACGGCTATGCTGACCATAAGCTTTATGCTTTTGAAACCGTTAATGTTGCTGCTGAAGACGCGCTCGATTTAGTCGGCGCTATACAATGGTACGCCCACTATATCGACTTTCCGGAGATGGAAATCCTCCCGGAAGATCCCCGTCCACGTGCCCAGTACCGGGATGTGAAGTAAACAGCATTCTTATTTATTGAAAATCAGCCACATAATTTTTTTTGAAATTTTATTTTGACAAGCAAACATCAACTCCTATATTTGCAGTCCCAAAAGCAAGGGAGCTTAGCTCAGCTGGTTCAGAGCATCTGCCTTACAAGCAGAGGGTCACTGGTTCGAACCCAGTAGCTCCCACAGAAAAGCCTAACAGCAATGTTGGGCTTTTTTATACTTGCATTCTTTGCAAAATACTTCACAAAAGTATTTGCATTATATAGCAAAGTGATTTAACTTCGCCGCTCGGTTTTATCAAACGTAATGGTAAAACCAAAACAAAGGGAGCTTAGCTCAGCTGGTTCAGAGCATCTGCCTTACAAGCAGAGGGTCACTGGTTCGAACCCAGTAGTTCCCACAAAAAAAGCCTAACATTTATGTTAGGCTTTTTTTATTTTCTGCTGGTGTTACCAATAGTCCCCCGCAGTTTGCTTCCATTACTCAACAAATGACAACAATTTCATTTCGGTGACATTATCATCAAATAAAAAAACGGGCATAGTTGTTAGGTAATATATCTTTTGCCCAAATTCAGTTGGATGGTGGATGTAATCAGCTAAGATATCAGTGTACAGCTTTGTTTGAGGAAGGCTTCCAAAAGCTTTATAAATATCTGCAAAAAAGCACCCATTTCTTTTGGCTATCTCGTTAAGTTGTAAATTAAAATAAACGGATCGTGGATAGCTTTCATTATTCCATTTAGGGTTTTGTTGTAAAAAACCAACAATAACACAATCAATACCGCTGGCTTTTATGGATTTAACATCAATTTCAATATTATTTAAGTATTCATCCATGTTTTTGCTTCGGTCATGCTCGTTCATTCCAAATTCAATAAAAACCAAATCGGGTTTGTCGGCTTTTATTTTATTGACGTTGGCAGTTAAAAGTTCGCTTGTGGCCCCGCCGACTGCTAAATTTGTTACTGTTACATGGTTCCCATATAGCTTATTAAGTGCCCTCCCTACAAAATTGGGGTATATTTCGGTTGCCACCTGACCGTACCACGCAACTGTAGTATTTGCTCCTGCAGTTATCGATGTGCCTATTGAATAAATAGACAAGTCTTTTTTCGACAATATTTTACTTTTCAAGGTATCCGATAAATACAAACTTTGGGAGTGTATTGTGGAATCAGTCCCTGTTGTATAGTCAATCATAACTTGCCAAAAAAAAGGGAAAGGTGGATTTTGGGGAGTATAAGAAAACATACCGTCAGGGTCAAAAATTACATTATAGGTGGAGAAATCGGGTATGGCTGAGTTAACAGTTCTTTGTATGCCTCCATCCTTAGTTAGTAGATAGTCACTACCTGATTTATAAGTTTTAACAATGCCTCCGGCACCAATTTTATATACCGACGTTATTTTTGCATTTTTTTTTAGCGGGTAGGAGGTTAACTGCGATGATAAGGTTATAGTTTCTCCCTTTACAAAAAACATAGGCTTTTCAGGGATCACGTCGGGAGTATTTTTTTTGCAACCTTGTAATATTAAAAAAATAAAACTTAGTACATAGATAGTGTTAAACAAGCGCTGGGCTTTCATTGTGAAGGTTTGGTTTTAAGATAAAAAGTACCGTTAATTTGGCCGCAAATATAGAAATATTTCTCAGGCCCTGCTGGCGCTTACCTATTGGATGTAAATGCGAGGAAATAATAAAAAGTAGCGCCCGATCTTATATTGAGCTTAAGCAGGAAGGCCAGACTTCAGCCTAACAGCAGAAGGGCGCAGATTCGAACCCTGCAGTTCCCACGAAAAAAGCCTAACAGATATGTTAGGCTTTTTTTATTGAAACTAATCCCTTAAAGCTTCAGCCCGGTTTGCTGGTCAAGTAGGGCTGCGCTGACCCGACAGGAATCCAGGCTAACACTGGTAGCGAGCTTGGTGTCATTTGGAAAGATCCAACACTGGTAACTACCGTTAACCAACACCGCTTTATAACAGAACCTTGGAACAACAACCTGCCCATTCCCAATTGTTTTTAGGTGCCCGATGCCCCCGGCAATGATATGTAAAGATTGTGTTTTAGCCCAGGTACGGCATAAACCCTCCAATGTTTTCCATTTTCCCGCGTTAAGATAATGTGGCTGCGGCAGCATGTTGCTCATATAGAAACACTCTACCCGGTCTATACTATCGCAAGAGGCGTCTTCGTAACTGAATAAATGGCCTTTGTCATAACTGGACCCTACATAATTGTCTTTCACCCTATAAGTATCCGGAATTAGCGGATCGTCTGCGAACCGATCCTTCCTGACGGGTTTATCTTTGCAAGTTACCATTTCAGGCGTCAGGTTCCAGCTCACGGAATCCGCTTCATGTTCAGTTACATCATAATAGGTGGTATAGTGACGATGCTTCACCGTCACGTGGGTCGGCAAATCCGTAGTGAATCTCTGGCTAACTCCTATTGCACCGGCAATCCCTACAGCAGCTAAAAGAATATTGTTTTTAATTTTCATCTCTCCCCCTTATTTGGTGGCCGAATTGTTTTCAGTTGTCTTCATGGCAGCGTAGGTAGCTGAACTAAGTCCGAGCAAAATCAGGTTATTAGTGGTAATAACCGGCATGATAGCATTAATTCCACCGCCAGGCATTTGCACCAGGTTGGCCAAAACTTCGCCAATGAACCATATGCCGAAAATAAGATTGAATAAAACATTCTGAAAGCGAGGGATACTTACGCCCGTTTGATCGGACAGGATATCAATCACAAATCCCTGGCTATCCTGCGGAGGCAGTGCTTTTAGTTTATCCTGATCGTTTACATCAATAGCACGGGCGGTTGCTATGGTCGCCGTACTTATCCCGATCAGGATGAGGGTAGATGTGTTCAGATCGGGCGCCTGGCGGTCCAGTAATAAGATGGTGGTAAAAGCAGCAAGAACGATTAATGTCCACCAGGCTAATTGAACCCTTGACCAGCTATAAGAAACGTCTTTTTTTACTTGCGTTGCACCTGTTGGCGTTGTAGCCGGTGGCCGGCCCACGTCTTTCAAAAAGTGATATTTTAGCTCCAGGAAAAGTATAAGAAAGAAAATAACAAGGAAGATGATCCAGAAAAAAAGGATTGGGTTCATGATGGTATGGTTTAAAGGTTAAAAATTCACTTTATACGTATTGAATTGCTGATGTTATTCACCGACCAGGTAAATGTTATAATACTTTGTTCCGTATTAAACCTGGCATAAAACAGCACGATAAAAAGGACCAATCCATGTCTCTCCGTCATGATGCTAAAGGTTAGGTATGGTTACGCTTTTGGAGGCAATGCCATGTATTAAATATACTTTAAATATAATTATATGATATTCAAACTGCAATATTTTTACATGTTATTTTTTTGATTTATAACACATTAACTATTTTCACAAAAAC
>NZ_DASVOB010000033.1:0-1909 GCF_036383575.1 Mucilaginibacter sp. | reverse complement strand
GTCCCCGAAACAAGGATAGGTTACGGGCGTAAGCGCTCATCGCTAAAAGATGTGATCCTGTGCCTGGATCAAAGCGGCTCTATGGGCTCATCGGTGGTTTATTCCGGCATTTTTGGGAGTGTTATGGCATCTATCCCGGCTATCAAAACTAAAATGGTGGTATTTGATACCGCCGTTGCCGATTTGACCGAAGAACTAACCGACCCGGTTGAATTATTGTTTGGCGTGCAATTGGGTGGTGGTACCGATATCAACGCTGCGCTAACCTATTGCCAGCAAATAGCTACCCGGCCTACCGATACCGTATTGGTGCTGATCACGGATCTGTACGAAGGTGGTAACGTAACCGAAATGCGTCGCCGTGCTGTTGAACTGGTTTCGGCAGGGGTACAGCTGGTTGTTCTGCTTGCTTTGAGCGATGATGGCTCACCCTCGTATGATCATCGCAATGCCCAATTCCTTGCCGATATGGGAGTTCCTGTTTTTGCCTGTACCCCTGATAAATTTCCCGACCTGATGGCTGCTGCGCTTACCAAGCAGGATATTGGCCTTTGGGCCGCAAAAGAAGAACTTATTTTGAAAAAGTAAAGAAGAAATCGCTGCTTCTACGATACAAAATCGCAATTCACCACTACTTAATAATGTCAAATTGAAAATTAATTATGATTTTTACAACTTTAAGTTGTTGAAGTTCCGGTACTGGATGTGTTGCGTTACTCTTGTAAGTTCTGATTAAATTGATTAAACCTTGTTTTGATGCCTGCCTGGAAAAACTCAAAGGCAGGGTATTGTATAATGCCCAATTTGATGGCGGTTTTTTTGATGCCGAAATACTTAAAGATCTGATTTTAAAAAAAACGGGTCGTGAAATTAACCTCAATACCATTGATAGGGAATTTGGTATTGTTCCAGCCAAATTTAAGCCATCGACCTATACACTTGACACTTTGTCGATATTTTGCGGTTACGCCAATTGGGGTGATTTTTACATGGTGAATAAAGAAAGTTTACCTACCAGCTAAACTTTAAAAAAGCCACTCCCTGTCTTGGTAAAGTTACCGTAGCGCCTGATAATCCTGATTTAGCTATTAGTGTAACAGATTTTCCGAATTTTTGTAGTTGCCCTGCTTTTTCAAGCTCCTTAATTTGCCCTGCAGTAGGATTTTGTGGCGAGCCCATCTTTTTCCAAACTTCATAGGCGTTGCTATGCTCATCATCTATCCGATATTGGGTGAGTTTTACGAAGGTAGGCGGCAGGTGTTCTATCCTGACTTCTACAGTTTTCCCTGCATCATGAAGGTCATCGTCATGATAGTTCCACAGCAATACGGTCATTTCTCTTTTATCTACAGATGCCAAAGCGCCGATATCTGTATTACGTCCCCTGATGCTTTTATCTGCTACGGTTTTAAGCGGATACATCTGGTCGCCGGTTACTTTTAATCGCTTACCCTTCATCATGCCTAACATCCGGAAAACGTTGAGTACCGGTTTATCAACCCCATTGGTAGCCAGGTCGCGAAAACCATAAAACCAGGGCTGGTTTTCAAACTCGAACGACCATGATACCGAGCCCATAAAGTTTACGCCTAATGAATCTGCCAGCTGGTATTCCCTTGCTATCGAAGCTGCTGTATAACTCGAATACATGGTGCCGTTACGATATGCGTTTGACGGATTGGTAGCCATACCGCAGGCCGCACAACCTTCCGGGTCCGATTCGCCAATCACTATTGGCGTGTTCTTAGTTTCGGGATAGGATGCTACAATTTTAAACCCTTCCCTGATATCGCGGATCTGCGGGGCCATGTTCATACGTACCTTACCATTAACCAGCGTAGGTTGTCCTTTAGCATGAAAGGAGATCACATCAATAGGCGTACCTATTTTGCCTGTTGCATAATTGGTA
>NZ_DASVOB010000032.1:0-5458 GCF_036383575.1 Mucilaginibacter sp. | reverse complement strand
ATCTCATCCGTAGCATTAAAAACAGGATTACCGTCCTTATCGGTAATGTAAATTTCACTTTGGCTCAAGCCTTTTTTGCCGCTGCTAAATGATGTATTGTCTGCTACAGTTTTAAGCTGATAGACATCGCCGGCGGTTTTGATACTGTTGGTGCAAACCTCAATGCCGTTGTTGTAACCTTTAACAACAAGCTCGCCGGGCTCGTAGTCAACCTGCCATGATGGTACTTGTCCTTTTGCAGTGCTGTGTGATTGTTTACCGAGTGATTTGCCGTTCAGGAACAGTTCTGTTTCCTGGCAATTGGTAAAGCAGTCAACCTTTATTTTGCTGCCCGGCTGCCAGTTCCAAACAGGCTCGGCAGTGCGATGGCTCCAGATGCCCTTGTCTTCGGTACTTGTGATGGCACGCGCGCCTATGTAAACCATTGGCTTAGCCGACCAAAGGCTTTGTCTGTAAAAGTATTCGGGCTTTTTAAAACCGGCCAGATCGATAAGCCCGGCACCATTACTGCGCTGCGGCCATTTACCGGCCTCGCCCAAATAGTCAATACCTGTCCATAAATATTGAGCCGAGATGTATTCGTTGCTGTCAACCGCGTTCCAGGCCTGTTGCGCCATACCGTTCTCACTACCGTAAATGATCCGGTTAGGATATTTTTTATGATCTTCAGGGTAACGGTATTCCTGATAATTATAGCCTACAACATCCAGCACATCCGGGTAACCCACCTCGTTCGACATTACCACACCGGCTAAGGCGGCAGTTACCGGGCGGGTTGTATCAACGGATTTTACAGCTTTAACCAGTTGTTTGGCTATAGGTGTTAAGCCACTGGCTGAAGGATGATCAGGCAAATAACCTTTGCCATAGATCTGCGGGTTGCGACCGGTGTTCAATACTTCATGCGTATAAGGGTCATTCGGATAATCGATCTCGTTACCGATACTCCACATAATGATTGAGGGATGGTTACGTGCACGTAATACCATATCAGCAACGTCACGATCTGCCCATTGCTTAAAATATTCATGGTAGCCATTTTTTGACGGCGTGCCTACATTCCAGCCGGCTACCCATTTATTTTTGCCTACCTCCCACTCGTCAAAGGCTTCGTCCATGACTAAAAAGCCCATCTTATCGCACAGGTCGTACAAATAATCGGCATGTGGGTTATGGCTTAACCTAAGCGAATTTACCCCGGCATCCTTCAGGATCTTCAATCTTCTTACCCAAACTTCTTCAGGAACGGCCACACCCAGCGCACCGGCATCGTCATGGATACATACACCTTTTAGCTTGGTGCTTTTATCATTCAAAAAGAAACCTTTATCCTTATCAAAACGGATACTCCTGATGCCTACAGCTTGTGTTACTTCGTCAAACGACTTACCATTACGGCTGAGTGATACCTGTAGCTTGTATAGATTGGACTTCTCGGTATCCCACAATTGCGGGGATGAGATCTGCTGCTCAAACTCGACTTCATGTGTACCCGGTTTTACTTTTACCTGTTTTTGAAATGAGGCCGCTGTTTTTGCTTTGCTATCAAGCAAGTTCACTTTTACCAATACGGCAGCATCCGCAGTCTTACTATTAGTAATGTTCACCTTAACTTTTACAGTAGCTTTATCTGCCGAAACATCAGGTGTGCTGAATGCCACATCCCATGGGGCAATATGTACCAGGTCTTTAACAATGAGGTATACATTCCGGTAAATTCCCGAACCTGTATACCAGCGTGAATCGGCAAATTCACTATGATCTACCTTTACAGCGATAGTGTTTTTACCATTTAAGTTTAAATACTTGCTCAGCTCATATTGGAACGGGATAAAACCATTCGGGCGCTTGCCTAATGAATGCCCGTTGATCCATACCTCGCTGTTTTTATATACTCCATCAAAATAAATATATACCTGCTTCCCTTTCCAGGCGGCATTACCATTGAATGTCTTTTTATACCACCCTATACCACCGGGTAAATAACCGGTAGCGCTTGCCCATTCATCACTGAAAGGCCCTTCAATGCTCCAGTCATGTGGAAGGTCGATAGTTTTCCATTGTTTTTCAGAAGCGATCCCGCTTATCCCCGTGCTGATGTCTCCTTTGTGAAAGCCCCAGCCCGAATTAAATAAAGCCGGTTTGCCGGAGACCTGTGCTTTGAGCAGGCCGGGCAACAACACCATGCTGAGTAAAAAAAGGAGCGAATAGTTTATATTTTTCATTTCGATAGAAAATAAGATGCTACTTAATGATTCCCGTAAGGGTGACGATAGAACGGGCCGGGATAACAGTTTTATCCCCGATTATTTTAACCGCCTTAAGCTCATCAGTCTCCGATGTCAGGTATGATGTTGTCAGCTGAACCTTAGCATTATTCAAATGAAGTGCCGCAGTTACATCATTAGTGCCCGAATTGATCACAATCACAGTTAAGCTTTTCCCACTTTTAAATGCTGAAACCAGCAAGGATTTGCCTTCGGCAGATGAGGCAACTTCAGCATCAACTCTTACTGCCCCGGGGTTAACAAACCTGCTGTAATTGCCCATTGCCCAAAGCATTTTGCTTGTATAAAAATTACCGTCTGTTTTATTTTTATCTATGTAGATAAGGCCATCCTTATAGTCATAGGCAGATATGGCCGTCCACCATTGCCAGGCCGACGCATTGGCCACCGTAAGATCGGTATGGATCACCGATGCCAGATAAAGTGCCGCGTTGATACCCAGATCACGCTTGTTGCCATCTATCTCACCCGCGTTATCACCCAAAATACAGTATTCCGATTGCCAGAAATCAAGTCCTTTAATAGTTGCTACACTATCGGCAAGCGCAGTACGGGCTTTTATTGCCGATGCCATTGGTGATGTGGTAAAATAGCTGTGTGCTGCAATGGTTTTGGCTACCGATGGCAGATCTCCTAAATAATTGACTGATCCAGGTTTAAAAAAATCGTTAATCTGATAGCCCTTACCCGCCTTATCGCCTTTGGTGAATAAATAATTAATGCTTCCGGCTTCACCAACCAAAACCTTTGAACCAATCTTATTATTTGCAAATTCTTTATTGATAGCTTTTATTACACCCGCTATCTCGGTATTATTATACGGGGCTCCCTCCTGCCCGCCGTCGCTCCAATCCCATTGTGGCTCGTTGATGGGGCTTACATAATCAAATTTCACTTTGCTTACCTGCTCAATGCCTTTTATCACTTTGGCCAAAAATGTTGCATAAGCATCATATTTATCAGGGGCGATATTTACTTTACCGCTATTGGCATAAGCTTTACCATTAATGGTAAACTGCACCGGCGGACTATTATTAAAACCTAAAAACTGCTTAACCCCACGTTGCTTAGCTGCCTTCAGAAACCACACCTGTCCGGCCTGGTTTTGCCAGTTATAACTACCATCATTATTTAAAAATGATTCAGCCCGACGCCACTCGTCTTTAATCCCACTCTCGTTCCCCTGCTGGGTGCTACCTGCACCAATATTAAACCGCCATAATGACAAACCTATTCCTTTCGGTGATCCATCGGTATTGTTATCCCGGCTAAAAAGCAAGTCGGCAATTTTATTGCGCTTATCATCGGGCCAGTTGCCTACAAACTGGCATGACCAGGCATCCGACGCACCAAAATTGCTGATGGTTTGGTACGTTTTGGCATAATTGATATCAATAGTAACTTCTTTGCTTTGGCTGTTTGCAAAAGGGATATTAAGCCCCAAAACAGTAGCAGCCAGCAGCATTTTTTTTATAGTAGTTTTTATTATCATCGTATTTAAATCAACAAATAAAACAGCACTGTTTAGTGCTGTTTTATTGCAATATTATTGTTGCACTATTTGCCATTGCTGGTTAGTAGCGCCGCTATAAGGCCACTGAATGATGCCTGCACCATTTGTGGTTGAAGCTCCGTTAACATCAAGCGCAAGGTTGCTGTTACGGTTAATTACTTTATAAATACCATCGCTGGTAGCAGTAAGCTGCCATTGCTGGTTGTTGCCTCCGTTCCACGGCCACTGTATAATGCCCGCTCCGTTAGCTGTCGAGCTCATGTTAACATCAAGAGCCTGCGTACTGTTGCGGTTAGTTACCTTATAGTAGCCTCCGCCGTTGGCAGCAATAACCCATTGCTGGTTATTACCTCCGTTTTGAGGCCACTGAATGATGCCTGCCCCGTTAACAGTTGAACCGCCGTTAACATCAAGCGCCTGGCCGCTGTTAACATTTAAAAACCGGTAGTAAGCACTGGTATAAAAGGTGTCGGTACCACCGGCACCTACGCCCCATGCATATTTGATCCGGCTTAAGCCCGATGCATTGGTGGTTGATACGGTAAGACTTGTACCTGTACCGCTTAGTTGTTGAATGGCGTAACTATCGCCTGTACGCACACCCGGCCAGTAAACCGCGCCCATGCCAAAAGCACGCGCCTGGTTGGTTAAACCCTGCAGGTAGGCTATTTCCTGATCGCCGCCGATGGCGCTGGTATAGTTTTTACCGCCGGTCATCGGGATACCAAACTCGGTAAGCACCGCACGACTGCTGTATGCACCGATATTACCTTTTAAGCGGTTTTCCCATTGCAGGGCAGTTGCAAGTGTGCCATTGCTGAAAAAGGTGTAATCATGAATAGATAAAAGACAGCCCGAAAAACGGCTGTCGGCCCCTACACCTGTAATATCCTGCGAATAGGAAGTACCGCTGATGAGGATCCTTCCCTGCGGAACAGAGGGATAGTTGCTTAACCACTGGGCACAGATGGTGGTCCAGTCGGTTAGCGAATAGCCGTGCGGCTCGTTAAATATTTCAAAGTACACATGTGCATTGCTGCCATATTTGGTAACAATAGTTTGCCACATCGACCAAAATTCGGTGGTGTTATCTATCTTCCCGTCTTCGGATGATTTGGCTTCCCAGTAACCCAGTATCACGTTCATCCCTTTGCTCAATGCTTTATCAATAACACCGGTGTATGAGTTCCACCAGGTTTGCGATACGGTGGAATAGTTTACAGGCAGCCTCACCGTATTTGCACCTGTATTGGTTTGGATGCCGGTTAATACGGCATCAGCTTTGGTTGACACCGTGGCATAACTATCTGCAGATGTTAAGCCGCTTAATACCAGGATCCCATCACTAAAGTTATCGCCATCGGCCGCCCAATTAACGCCTTTCAGCGCGCTTGCCGGTGTTGAATCTGTAGTGACTGTTTTTGCTCCTGTTGTTACTTCATCCGGAGTTGATGTTTTTTTTACTGAAACGATATCCTTCTTACACCCGGCCACCAAACAACACATCGCTAATAATGCAATACTTAGTTTCTTCATAATTTGCTATAGGTTAGAATTGGGTAAAAAAAAGGGGGAAGAAAGAAGCTCTTCCCCCGGAATATTGGTTGTTAGTAACCTGGGTTTTGTTGCAACTGACCACCTGATGCCTGGATTTCGG
>NZ_DASVOB010000031.1:0-20838 GCF_036383575.1 Mucilaginibacter sp. | reverse complement strand
AGCCATAAACCAATTAATCCCTAATTAAGACGAATGAAAAAATCCGACATCTATGAGGTCGCCATTAAAATACTGGGTATATACCTGCTGGTGGCCGATATTTCTAAACTTCCCGGCCTCATCACCTTTATCGGTAATCATGCAAGTTCACCTATCGAACAACAGGCTGCCGACCAGGGAAGCCTTTTAATTGTAAACGGGTTAAACTTTATTTTCCTGATCGTATTGGCCGTGCTGCTTATTTCCGGTACAAAACGGATTACCCGCTGGATCACCAACGAAAGTGACTACCAGGAAAACGCAAAGCTTTTTGCCGAGCGAAAGGTTATTTACGAAATATCACTGGTGATAATAGGAGGGCTCCTGCTGGTTAGCACCGTGCCTGATTTTCTATATCATCTGTATACGCTTGCCAATGTCAATGAACAAAGCAGTGTAATATCGGCAGGGGCAAAAATATTCATTGGGATACTTACCGTAGCTTTTGCTAAACGAATAGGGGCCTATTTTGCCAAATAAGCTTGAATGATTTTTAATAATGAAAGGAGGCTGTAAATCAGCCTCTTTTTTTGTTGTATTCAGATACTTAAGCGATAGGTAGTTTTGGGTTGGTCTTGTATAGTTAGAATAGGATTTACTCACAAATCTGTATAGCTATTTCCGGACGGGGCATGGGGGTTAACAGGGTTAACACAATCCGGGGTTAACATTATACTATACACTTAATAATCAATCAATTGGATGTATTTCTCCAAGAAAACATGTTAACCCCATTTTTGTATAAATATTATCGGCTAAATGGTGACAAAATTGTGCGGTGTTCCATAATCTTCCGCTCTTAAAAATAGAACACCTAAGCCGGAATGTAAAAGCCGGATTATAAGTTTTAACAGGTTTGCTTAACAATAAGTTAATGAAATAGAAATAATTACGAATTAACCTTCGTGCACTTTTACCGTATAATTCAATATTATTAACTTATACATTAAAACCTAAAAAAATCATTATGCTAAAACTTACTAATCTACGTATGTGGGTATTGGCCGCTGCCGCAACAGGCATGTTGGCAAGCTGTCAGAAAAATGGCCAGGTACCTGCATTAAAAGATGCTGATCAAACCATTACCAACAAAACAATCAAAACATTAGCTGTGTCCTTAACACAGGGCTTTGAAGTTGGCTCAAGCAGTCCTAAAACTGCTTATGATGTATCGCCAACCGGCTCATCAAGCGGTGACAATGTTACTTTATCAGGCGCTTCATGGAACATGTATGATGCCCTGATCGGCAATCTCGCTGCCGATCAAAAAGCAGGCTCATGGAGTGCACGTATGCGCAATACAGGTAAAATTACCATGCTGTTTGATGTTACTACAGGTATCAGCACCGTTACCATTAAAAGTGCAACCTATAACGGTGACAGCGCAAGTACCTGGGGTTTGTTTTATTCAGTTGATGGTGGTTCGTCATGGGCTCAATCGGGTTCGGCAATTACTACTACAGCAACATTAACAGTTTCAACCTTTACCATTACCCAAACCGGTAATGTACGTTTAGAAATCCGTAAACTTACCGGCGGCAGCAACCGCATCAATATTGATGATATCACCATTAATGATAACTCCGGTGGTGGTACAGGTGGCGGTGGCACTGTACTTACAGGCAAAAAATTCCTGTTTGATGCAAGTCACCTTGAAAATGCAGGCAGCGCCGATTGGCAGATAGACGCCGATGGCACTGAGCAGGTTGCTATTTACACCGGTGGTACAACTACCGAAACTAAAGCTCAGCGTATCCCTACGCCATCATACACGGGCATTACTTCATCTACTTCTGAAACTTATTGGAAAGGCGCTCTTTCAGCATGGGCTGTAGAACTGGTAAAACGCGGCGAACTTGTTGAATCATTGCCTGTAGGTACAGCAATTACTTATGGTGGTGGCGGTGCCCAGGATTTGAGCAACTACGACGTATTTGTGGTTTGCGAACCAAACCGTTTGTTTACTGCTGCCGAAAAAACTGCCTTGATGAACTTTGTAGCTAATGGTGGTGGTTTATTCATGATAGCCGATCACACCGCGGCAACAACCGCTGGTACTGACGCCAATGGCTACAATCCGTCGGATCGTGACGGTGACGGCTATGATTCACCAAGGGTTTGGAATGATTTGATGACCAATAACGGTATCAATAACAATAACCCATTCGGCTTTAACATTAATTATGTTGATATCAATGAAAGCCCGTCTACCAACGTTTACACCGGCTCTAATGCCGATGCGCAAAAAGTGCTGAACGGTGCAGCCGGTACAGCATCAAAAATGGCTTTCTATGATGGTTCAACAGCAACCTTATACCCAACCAATAACTCAAGCGTACAGGGATTATTCTGGCGTAACAGCGCTACCAATGGTGGCACAGCTAATGCTATGGCATTGTTAGCAACCTATGGCAGCGGTCGGGTAGTTTGGATCGGCGACAGTTCAGATGCTGACGATGGCACAGGCGATACCGGCGACAGCTTGTTTAACGGCTGGTCGGGCGATGCTCCGTCAGGATATACTTCACATTCGGCATTTCATTTAAATGCTTCATTGTGGCTGGCTAAAGCCCAATAAGTATATAAAAGCTTTCCCCCGAAAGGGAGAATTTCAATTTGTTAGTTTAAGTCCTGTTGCCGGTGGCAACGGGACTTTTTTTATGCCCATGCCTCAAACAAGTTGGTTGCTTTTAAAGTTATAATAACAGAAGATGATCAATAAGGTCATTTTTTGTTTACCTATACAGAAACATCACCATGAAAAATTATGAAACCTTAGTGGATGCCACTAATGATCTCCTGAAGAGGGGATATACGGCTAATCTTAGCCTTGACGGCGATACCATTGATGATAAAGAAAAAGATATCCATATGACTGCTGATGACTTTGAGATAGACGAGTTTTACCGTTTTGAAGGAGCGAGTAACCCATCAGATATGTCGATAGTATATGCCGTATCATCATCAAAATATAACTTAAAAGGCGTACTGGTAAATGCTTACGGTACTTATGCCGATGATATCTCATCAGCCTTAGCCGCCAAATTGCATCACGGCCAGGTAAGCCATAACCTGCACGGCGAGGACAGGCCGACGGCTTAGATAGGTAGTCTTAAGTCAAAAATCTTAAGTTAAAAGTCGGCGACAAATATTTCTGTAGGGACAGCGGGATATTTTTTGCCGGCTTTTGGCTTTTATTATTCACGCTAAAAAGCGTTTTTTAAAGTCTCCCCTTTAGGGGAGATTTAGAGGGGCTCAATTCCATCATCATTTTCCTCCCTGCCGATTGGATAGCTGCGGTACCATTTCGCATTAAAAATTCCAGTTGAGCGGGCAATTCATCAGCCACCCAGGGATAACGGGACCGCAAATTGAGCAAAGCCCAGCCGGCAAATACTTTCACTGCTATTTTAACTTTTGGATCTATCATCCAGTCAAAAAGCTGTTCAACAGCAGGTTCAAGATCAAGACTGTTCAGCTTTTGTTTTACCGGCGATTGTTCCTTTTCTTCGGTAGCATGCATCAGTATTCTAGTATAATGCCTTTGGCAGCCTGGATTGGTAACCTGTGGCAGCCGCTCAATTAAATACTCAAGATTATTAGTAAAAACAGCCTGATCTTTTAAAAACATATTTTCCAGTAGCCATGCCGCACGGAAGCCCAGAGGTTTATCAGGATTAAAGGTAATGTCTATCAAATCGCGCAAATCAAACTGCTGTTCCGTTAAGATACGGCTTAATTCAAGCACTTTGAGTTTGCCTATGGTATTCGCTATTTTTTGGGTAAGTTCGTCGCGGGTCATTGGTAGCTTAAAAGTAAAAAAATACCGGTGCCTAACCTAAAACAGTTGTTCATTTTTGGCATTCACTTTCAATGTCACCAAAAGTTATACATTTGCTATCCGTATTAAAAATTTAATAGATACATGGTTAAATTCAACCGATTTACACTTGACAATGGCCTCAGGGTTATTGTGCATGAAGATAATACCACACCTATGGCCGTGCTTAACATTCTGTATGATGTTGGCGCACGCGATGAAGATCCTGAGCAAACCGGCTTCGCCCACTTATTTGAGCACCTGATGTTTGGCGGCTCTGTAAATATTCCTGTTTATGACGAACCACTGCAAAGGGTAGGGGGCGAAAATAATGCCTTTACCAGCAACGATATCACCAACTATTATATCACCTTACCATCGGCCAACCTGGAAACCGCCTTTTGGCTGGAGAGCGACCGGATGCTGAGCCTTGCCTTTAGCGAAAAAAGCCTTGAAGTACAGCGTAACGTAGTTATAGAGGAGTTTAAGCAACGCTACCTGAACCAGCCGTATGGCGATGTTTGGTTAAAGCTTCGTCCGCTGGTTTATAAAACACACCCTTACCGCTGGGCAACCATTGGCAAAACCATCAAACATATAGAAGATGCCCGGATCGAGGATGTAAAAGCCTTCTTCAAAAAGCATTATAACCCGCAAAATGCCATCATGGTAGTAGGGGGCAATATAACAACCGAACAGGTAAAAGAGCTTTCTGAAAAATGGTTTGGGGCAATCCCTGCCGGTGAAAAATATCACCGTAACCTGCCACAAGAGGCCGAGCAACAGGAAGCCCGTCGCGAAACGGTGACTGCTAAAGTGCCGCTTAATGATGTGTATATAGCGTTTCAGATGGGTACCCGTACAGATGATGACTACTATGTGGTTGAATTGCTTTCAGATGTCCTTTCAAGGGGCAATTCGTCACGGTTGTATAAATCGTTGATCAAGGAAAAACAGATCTTTAGTGAAGTTCATGCTTATATTACGGGTAGTTTGGATAAAGGCATGTTTGTGTTAGAAGGCAAACCGCTCGAGGGCATCAGCATTGAACAGGCGGAAGCTGCGTTATGGGAGGAGCTGGAGAAAATTAAAGCCGAAGAGATCCCGGCCGATGAGCTTACTAAGGTTCAAAACAAAACGGAATCAACCATGATATTTTCGGAAATGTCATTGTTGGATAAAGCGATGAACCTGGCCTCGTTCGAGCTGCTTGGCGATGCCGACCTGATCAACCATGAAACAGCAAGATATCTTGCCGTAAGTGCCGCCCAGGTAAAAGAACAAGCCAATAAACTGTTCAGAAAAGATAATTCATCAACGCTTATTTATTTAGCAGAGAAGTAAACAGAACCTTGATTTGCCTGATTTTAGGATTCTCCTGATACTAAACAATTTTTGAGTCAGGAAATCTTAAAATCATGAAAATCAAGGTTAAACAAGATACATATGATCAACAGACAATTAGCTCCTGAATTTAGGGCTATCGATAATATAAGCCTGATTAAGCCGGAGCATCAGAAGCTTGGCAATGGCTGTAACGTTTTTTGCTTTAACTCCGGCGACCAGGAATTGGTGCGTATTGAGTGGATCTTCAGCAATCTAACGTTTGATCCGGCAAAACCGCTGCTTAACATGGCTGTAAACTCCATGCTTACCGATGGTACTACAACTTTAACCGCTGCGCAAATCGCTGATAAAATTGACTTTTACGGTGCTTTTTTGCAGGTTGATTATGGTTACGAAAGCTCGCAGGTTACGCTATACAGCTTAAATAAACACCTGCACCATACCCTGCCGGTTATTGCTGATATCCTTAACAATTCAATCTTCCCCGAAAAGGAACTGGAAACTTTTAAGCGCAACCAACAGCAAAAACTACAGGTTAGCCTGCAAAAAAATGATGTAGTGGCACGCCGTGTGTTTAACAGAGCGGTTTATGGAGCTACCATTTTTGGTTATGCCTCTGAAATGCCCGACTATCAAACCCTGCTACATGAAGATATGCTGGCCCATTACAAAAAAATGTATCAGCCTTCAAATTGCACCATCATTATAGCCGGCAAAGTTGAACCCGAAACGCTAACCCTGCTTACAGATACGTTTGATAAAAACTGGTCTAATACGTCCGAGTTAGGCACTACAACTCAGCCCGATATTAAAGCAGCAGCCGACCTGTTCTATTTTACGGAGAAACCGGAAGCGCTGCAGTCGGCGATCAGGATAGGTACGCCTATCATCAACCGTTCACACGAGGATTTTCAGCCTTTACAGGTATTGAATACAGTATTCGGCGGTTATTTTGGTTCAAGACTGATGGCCAATATCCGCGAGGATAAGGGATATACCTATGGTATAGGTTCAGGCCTGGCCTCATTTAAACAAGGCGGCTCATTTTTTATAGCTACCGAGGTTGGAGCTGATGTTTGCAAGCTGGCAGTTACAGAAATTGAGAAGGAAATAAACCTGCTGAAAACAGAATTAGTACCTGAAGGGGAGCTATCATTGGTGCGCAATTATATGCTTGGCTCATTACTGGGCAGCCTTGAAAATGTGTTTTCGCATGCTGATAAATTCAAAACCATCTATTTTGCAGGTTTGGATTATGATTATTACGACAGATACACAGCAACTGTAAAAAACATAACTTCAGATAAGCTGATCCAACTGGCTAATACTTACTTCAACTTCAATCAGTTTTATAAAGTGATTGTAGGGAAATATTGATTGATTTCTGAATTGGGATGTTCGATTTCGAATTTGTCTAACGGCGAATGAGATAGCGAGCGTCCCAAATCTTAAATAGATTCGGGCGGTAAAAATAAAATAAATCCGAAATCGAACATTCGAAATCCCAAATCCTGAATTATCATCTTAAGGCAATTTTAAATAAATCCAAAATCGAAATTCCGTAATTCGAAATATTTTATTACCTTTGCCCGGCAAATAATAACTCCAAAATAATTATTTGCTATGCAGTTAGACCCATCAAAATTTGTTGCCGAAGGATTAACTTACGACGACGTTTTACTACTCCCGGCTTATTCAGAAGTGTTACCACGTGAAGTGAATACCGGAACTTACTTAACTAAAAGCATCCGGTTAAACATTCCCATCATTTCGGCCGCTATGGATACCGTTACAGAGGCTGATCTGGCTATTGCCATTGCACAGGCTGGTGGTATAGGCATGTTACACAAAAACATGACCATACAAGCACAAGCCGACGAAGTGCGTAAGGTTAAACGCTCAGAAAGCGGCATGATCCAGGACCCGGTTACTTTATTGGAAGATGCGCTGCTTGCAGATGCTTTCCAAATTATGAGAGAATTTAGCATCGGCGGTATCCCGGTTATTGATGCAGATCATAACCTGAAAGGTATTATCACCAACCGTGACCTTCGTTTCCAAAAGGACATGAGCGTTCCCGTAAGTGAAGTAATGACCAAAACAAACCTGATCACTGCACCGGAAGGGACTACCTTAACCGATGCAGCCAACATATTACAAAGTAATAAGATCGAGAAACTACCTGTTGTTAATAAAGATGGGAAACTGGTAGGCCTGATCACTTATAAAGACATTCAGAAAGTTAAAAACTTCCCTAACGCTTGTAAAGACGAATATGGTCGTTTACGCGTAGGTGCTGCCGTTGGTGTAGCTGCTGACAATATTGATCGTGTAACCGCCCTGGTTAATGCCGGTGTGGACGTGGTTACTGTTGATACAGCTCACGGCCATTCAAAAGGAGTTATTGATATGGTTAAAGCGGTTAAAAAACTTTACCCTAACCTGCAGGTAATTGCCGGTAACATTGCCACCGGCGATGCTGCCATTGCTCTTGCCGATGCTGGTGCCGATGCTGTTAAAGTTGGTATTGGTCCGGGTTCAATTTGTACTACCCGTATCATTGCAGGTGTAGGTGTACCGCAACTATATGCAGTTTACGAATGCGCTAAAGCGCTTGAAGGCCGTGGCATCCCGGTAATTGCCGATGGTGGTATTAAACAAACAGGTGATATTGTAAAGGCCATTGCTGCCGGTGCAAGCTCTATCATGGCCGGTTCATTATTTGCAGGTGTTGAAGAATCACCAGGCGAAACCATTATATACGAAGGCCGTAAATTTAAATCATACCGTGGTATGGGCTCGGTTGAGGCTATGGCAAAAGGCTCAAAGGACCGCTACTTCCAAGATGAAACCGATGTGGTGACCAAATTAGTTCCTGAAGGTATTGTTGGTCGCGTGCCATTTAAAGGCAGCATGGCCGAAGTGATATTCCAGTACATTGGTGGCTTACGTGCAGGTATGCACTATTGTGGTGCAGCTAATATCGAAGACCTGCAACGTGCAAAATTTGTACGCATCACAGCTGCCGGTATGCGTGAAAGCCATCCACACGATATTACTATCACTAAAGAAGCGCCTAACTATACAAGCAGGTAATTCTTAATATAAACTGCATAAAATAAAGAGCCTGAAAGATATGGTAAGCGTAAGTTTACCGTACTTTCAGGCTCTTTTAATTCAATAACCTTACTGGCCGGGAACAGATGATGACTTAGAAATCAGGCTGCTGGAAGTTATAATTTTTAATGCCTGATCATAAGTGAACCCTTCTTTAATAAGCGCGTCAAAATATTCTTTATTCAATTTGGCTATTTCGGTTAATTTACCCGGCTGTTTAAAGTAGGCAAGCTGTGCATCAAGTACTGATTTTGCCATTGATGCATACATTGGGCCCATAGAACTCATTGCGTTTTGCATTTCATTTGAAGCGTTTCCGTAAAATAAGCCCGTTGAGGCTGTGTCTCTTTGTATTGGCGGCGGCGGAAGCAAAACGACATCTGTTATTTTAGGAGCTTGTTCAGTCAAACTAACGTTGTAAAAATTAAAATAACTGATTCCCGACTTGCTTAACCCTGCATGCTCTATGATGTCGATTGATTTTGCAGCCGCAGGTATTTTTTTAAAGTATACTTTAAATTCAAGCTTGTCACCGGCCTTTTTTAATATACTTTTATTCGGTACCATGGCAATATTTTCCGACTTAATGTAGTCATAGTGCGCGTTACTCAAATCAGTTTGCAGATAAATCTCCTTGTTAAGCTGGATCCAGGCATTATCCTGATAAGCATGGCCTACAAAAGTTACAATAGTATACATATTGTTGGTTTCAACTTTTTTGATGATCGTTGATTGATCATCTTTTTGCTCAACTTTAGGAGTAATGATGTTTTGCGCAAACGCCTGGGTTGCGATAATAAAAAGGGTGATAATGGTTAAAATAGGTTTTTTCATGTGATATTTTTTTTAAATATATTAATAATAGCACAATGTAAACCGGCCATATAAATAATGATCGATAGTTATTCATCGCTTAATGTTAAACCATTATTTTTGTCCATTATGAAAGCTATCTGTGTATTCTGCGGCGCTAATTTTAACGGCGACCCAATATTAAAACAAGCCATTGATCAATTGGCGGAAGTGATGGTGAGCCGCGATATCTCCCTTGTATTTGGCGGCGGTAAAGTTGGTGTTATGGGTTTAATAGCCGATGCGGTGTTAAGCAGGGGAGGCAAGGCCATAGGTATTATCCCGCAATTTTTAATGGATAAGGAAGTTGGGCATACCGGTTTAACTGAATTACATATTGTTGAGAATATGCATCAGCGTAAACAAATGATGAATGACCTTAGTGACGGCATCATTACGCTTCCTGGTGGATTGGGTACCCTTGAGGAATTTTTTGAGGTATTAACCTGGCTGCAATTGGGCTTGCATAATCACCCGATTGGCCTGTTAAACATCAACGGTTTTTATGATCTGTTACTTAAACAGATGGATGTTATGGTTGAACAGCGTTTCCTGAAACCGGCCAATCGCGAACTGATCCTTACTTCCGGTGATCCGATAGAATTGGTAAATCTGATGGATAATTTCAATGCGACGCCGGATGAAGTATGGTTTAAGGACAGAAACCTCACTTAGTCTTTATAACGGATTCAAGCATACTTAAAAGTAAAACGAGCTTATTGATTTACTTTACTAAATTTGTTTTTAGCCTAAGTTAAATCACGTGAAAAAAATCATTGCCATTTTAATATTACTAAGCTGCCCTGTTGTAATCTTTGCTCAAATTGCGCTCGATATCAGGCATAAGAACGTCAATGAATTTATAAAGCAGGAAGCAGAAATTAAGAGTATTCCATTTGGAATTGAAACTCAATATATTACAGGTCGTAATGTAGGGCAGCCTATCGGTTACCGTCGTAAAGAAAAGGATAAGAAACTGCCTGACTTATTGGTGTATTATTTCCCCATAAAAACTGATTCGTCCGTTTATAGGGTACTTTACGAATGGGATGAAACTAATTTTACTCACCAGGCTTCTAAACATTCAGTTGACAGCCTTCAAGCATTTATTAAAAAATACAAGGAATTACTTGCGTTAGTTCAAAAGCAATTTGGCGAAGGCAAAACAACAGGCAGTTTGGATGACCTGTCGCAAATAGAAACCGGGAAATTTGAGCGTAAGGATAATTTCAGCAAGGATAGTGTTGAAGTTGAGATGTATGTAACACTTTCAAATAAATACTTACAGCAAGGAAATGTTACTATAACCCCAACCCATAGAATAAGACTGTACGTAAATAACAAAACAGCGGAAGAAGGCACTCTGAAGCTCGACAAACAGAAGGTAATTGATGCTGATAAAAAAGTTAAATTATTTTTAGCTGCATTAACAGCGGGTAATTTTGATGAAGCGCGGAAATATATAGCCAAACAAATAGCAAGCCAGGTAACAAACGAGCAGTTAACTGCATTGCAGAAAGAGGTTAAAGATGATAAGTGGAAATTGAGCACTACAGGAGTTCAGTTAACGTTGGGCAATACTATGTGGGGCAATTTACGATATCGGCGTACTGATGATAATTTGGAACCGCCAACGGAAATACTTAGTATTACCATAGATGAGAATTATGAAATAATGGGCATGAGACCATTAAAACGAAAATAACAACATATATGGCTGTTTATCAGGGATCTGACAATGTGATGGTCAGGATGAGAACTCTGTAGCTTTATTATTATAATTCTTCCTAAATTACCTGTCCTATCTAAAACCAATTATGAATATCGAATTTAATAAAAATGAAGATATTAATAAGCAGCTTGTTTATGAGCTAAACACCCGGCTTAACAAAGTATACCAGGGCGGCGGCGAAAAGGCAGCTGCCAAACAAAAGGAAAAAGGGAAAATGCTTGCCCGTGAAAGGGTAGCTTACCTGATTGATAAAGATAAACCATGGCTGGAGATCGGTGCTTTTGTGGCCGATGGCATGTATACTGAACATGGCGGTTGTCCTTCGGGCGGTGTTATTTGTGGTATCGGGTATATATCGGGCAGGCAATGTGTTGTTGTTGCCAATGATGCTACAGTAAAGGCTGGGGCCTGGTTCCCGATAACGGCTAAGAAGAACCTGCGCGCCCAGGAAATAGCTATCGAAAATAAACTTCCCATCATTTATCTTGTCGATTCGGCGGGCGTTTATCTGCCCCTGCAGGATGAGATCTTTCCGGATAAGGAGCATTTCGGCCGGATCTTCCGCAATAACGCCATCATGAGCAGTATGGGTATTATCCAGATTTCCGCCATTATGGGTTCATGCGTGGCGGGCGGCGCTTACCTGCCTATTATGAGCGATGAAGCTATGATCGTAGAAGGCACAGGTTCTGTTTTCCTGGCTGGATCATACCTTGTAAAATCGGCCATTGGCGAAGATGTAGATAATGAAACCCTTGGCGGTGCTACCACGCATTGTGAGATCTCCGGCGTTACCGATTATAAGCAGCCTAATGATCAGGCCGCGCTTGATTCCATTCGCAATATCATGAGCATGACCGGCGATTATATCAAAGCTGGTTTCGACAGGATTCAAGCATCATTGCCTAAACTCGACGAAAAAGAAATTTATGGCATACTGCCAGATAACCGGGAGAAGGCATATGATATGATGGAGATCATCCTAAGGCTGTTGGATAACTCCGAATTTGAACCATACAAAGATGGCTATGGGCAATCTATTATTTGTGGATTGGGCCGCATTGATGGCTGGGCTGTAGGAATTGTTGCCAATCAGCGCAAGGTGATCAAATCTAAAAAGGGGGAGATGCAGTTTGGCGGGGTGATCTATTCTGATTCGGCGGATAAGGCTACGCGCTTTATCATGAATTGCAATCAAAAGAAGATCCCGCTGGTGTTTTTACAGGATGTTACCGGTTTTATGGTGGGCAGTCGCTCAGAGCAGGGCGGGATCATTAAAGACGGTGCAAAAATGGTAAATGCGGTAGCAAATTCAGTAGTACCTAAGTTTACCATTGTTGTAGGTAACAGCTATGGAGCCGGTAACTACGCCATGTGCGGCAAGGCCTATGATCCACGATTGATCTATGCCTGGCCATC
Organism: Mucilaginibacter sp.; assembly: GCF_036383575.1. GTDB lineage: Bacteria > Bacteroidota > Bacteroidia > Sphingobacteriales > Sphingobacteriaceae > Mucilaginibacter. The sequence continues at coordinate 8,512 of NZ_DASVOB010000031.1, read as the reverse complement.
AGCTAAAATAGCAGTAATGGGTGGCGGGCAAGCAGCCAAAACCCTGCTACAGATCCAGGAAGCAAGCCTCAAAGCCAAAGGGGAAGAAGTAGACGCCGTAAAGGAAGCCGAATTACTAAAACAGATAACAGACAGATATAATTCACAAACTACCCCATACTATGCAGCAGCCCGGCTTTGGGTTGATGGGATCATTGATCCGCTTGAAACCCGTAAGGTAATATCAATGGGAATTGAAGCGGCTAATCACGCGCCAATTGAAAAAGCCTTTAATGTGGGGGTGATACAAACTTAGTTTTTGGTGATTAGAGGTTGGAGATAAGAGGTTAGTCAAAATCTCTTTGTTGAAATTGTTTAGAGGTAAGATATAAATAAACCGTCATTGCGAGGAACGAAGCAATCGCGAACTATACAGGGCGGACCTGCCTGTTGGGGATTGCTTCGTGCCTCGCAATGACGGTTGTGTATTACACTATCCTCTATGCCTCTTATGCTTTTTCTTCGATGATTTTGAAGAAGAAGAGCTTTGTTTATCCGATGATTTCTTCTCGTCAGCTTTAGCAGGTTGATTATTAGAAGTTTTATTGCTTACATCAGTAGAGTCCTTGCTCAGCTGCTTTACGGTAAATTCATTACCACGCAAGCCATATTCCAACTGACGTTTTGCACCCGACGGTTTTGCCTCTTTACCTGTGCCGTTGAAGATCGGGAACTCACGCATCAACTTTCCATCCCTGATATAAAAGTTATCATTACCACGGTAGCCTTTGCGTTGTGAACTGGTCAGCTTTGGAAAATCCAATTTATTTGCTTTGCTGTTGTCATTAAACTCAAAAGCGTAAATGGAAGTGTAATTGGTTGTATCTTTTGATTTTGCCTGGATCAGGATCTCGGGATTGCCATCCACATCCATATCCGAATTGTAAACATCAATAATAGCGCCATCCAGGTCGCCGGTAGTTGTGGTATATTTTATGGCCGACGAATCGGAGTGCAGTATCATGAATGATCCGGCTTCTTCAGCGCCACGGCCCCAGCTCAAAACATCATAGCTTTGCCCCGGCGATACCTCTATCAATTTATGAAACCTGAAAGGCGCCATCAATTCCGGCTTTTTAGGTGCCGTTGGAGCGGCAGGCGTTTTTGTTTCCGGCCTGCCGCATCCTGCCATTAATGCGCTCATCGCAAACGCAAAAAGGTAAAACCTGTTAGTCATATTTTTTATATAGTTCAACTTAGTTAAACAACGTATCTGGCGTTAACTCGGCCTTTGCTTTACCGGGCGCAGTAATAAACACCCTTAATGCTACAGGACCAGCACCCTGGTCAAAATATTTTACGGTCACTTTATGGTAACCCTTTAATAACGGTGCTGCACCCATTTGTTCATTCATGCTATGTTTTCCGTCGTTATTAACCACCGGCTGGTCGTCAATTAATAAAACCGAACCACCTGCAGATGATGTTGAGAAACCATAAACGCCATCGGTATCAATATTAATAAATCCTGAATAAATTACACCGTATTTACCTTTATTTTTTCGCAGATCGGCCGTATTGAAGGTTTTAGTAACACCGCTATCGGCAGGCATAATGCCTAATTGGTTTGTGCTGGTATAAAGACCGGGGAAAACCTGGTATTTACCCCCCGTTGCTGTACCTGTATAACTAACGGCCGGCATTGGCGCTTTATTATAAACAAATGTAGTGGTTACGTTGCTCCGCTTACCTGATGGGGTGATCACAATGGTTTGCAACTCGCGGTATTGGTCAACAGGTATATCTAAATTCAATGGAATGGTATAGATCAGATCTGTTTCACGCGGAGTATAACCATCAATAGTATAATGAACTTTTGCACCTTCGACAGACGGTTTCAGTACAGCGGTTAACTTGCTGCCAATCATTACAGTATCTTTTGCGCCGATGGCTGTTGGCACATGGTAATCAAATCCATTTTTATCCAACCATGCTAAATGACCCGGCAAACGGGTGTCGGCAAAATCAACATAGTTTTTATTAGCCAATGGCGACCATGCTACTTCAGATAAAGCTAAGAGCCTTGGCAGCAGCATAAATTCAACTTTAGCATCTGTTGCCACGTATTCTGTCCATAAATTGGCTTGCACACCTTTAATGTATTTTTGCTCATCAGGCGTTAGTACAGCTGGGGTAGGGTTGTAGCTGTAAATTTTTGAAAGGGGCTCGTTACCACCGATGCTTAATGGCTCCTGGCTTGGTTTGCCCTGGCCGTGGTCAATATATAAACCGTTACTTCCAGGCGTCATGATCACATCGTGTTTTTGTTGCGCTGCTGCAATCCCTCCTTCTTCACCTCTCCAGCTCATTACAGTAGCGTTAGGGGCAAGACCGCCCTCTAAGATCTCGTCCCAGCCAATAATGCTGCGTCCTTTTGAGTTTACAAACTTTTCAATGCGTTGTATAAAGTAGCTTTGCAGCGCATGCTCATCTTTCAGCTTTAATTTTTTGATCAGTTGCTGGCAGAAAGGAGAATTTTTCCATGCATCCTTCGGAGCCTCATCGCCACCAATATGGATGTACTTACTTGGGAAAAGTGCCATCACCTCGGTTAAAACATCCTGCAAAAAGGCAAACGTTTTTTCGTTAGGGCAGTAAATATCATTGAATACTCCCCAGGTTTCGGCAGCTTTATAAGTTTTTGAAGGATCGCAGCTTAATTCTGGATATGCAGCAAGGGCAGCCTGTGAGTGGCCCGGCATCTCAATTTCAGGTACGATATTAATAAACCTGTCCGAAGCATATTTTACTACCTCGCGAATCTGATCTTGCGTATAAAATCCACCGTAAGGAGTGCCGTCAAACTGCTGCGGGGTACGATCGTGATAGCCGCCAATCAGCGTTTGTGCACGCATGCTGCTGATCTGGGTAAGCTTAGGATATTTCTTTATTTCTATACGCCAGCCCTGGTCTTCAGTAAGGTGCCAGTGAAAAGTATTCAGCTTATAGGCAGCCAGCAGGTCAATATATTTTTTAACCATTTCTACCCCAAAAAAGTGGCGGCCAACATCAAGCATGGCACCACGATAGCCGAAACGCGGGTAATCTTCAATCTGTACAGCTGGCAGTTTGATGGTAGCGGCATGCTCGGCCGGCATTAATTGTAATAAGGTTTGCACACCATAAAATAATCCGGCCCCTTTACCTGCTACAATGATCTGTTGTGGGGTAATAGTTAAACGGTAACCTTCGGCAGGCAAACCATCGGTACCAGCGGCTGTAAGGGTTATAACATTTGTACTTGTGCCGCTTTTAACAACAATCGGCTTATTATAAGCCTGGTTATTAGCAAGGTAATCTTTAAAAAATACTACAGCTTTGTTTGAAGGCGTATCCGCCTGAATAGTGGTTTCCTTGCTCAACACAAATTGGCCGGAAGCTTTTTTTAATGAAACAGGAGCAGGGATGATACCCAGGTTTGGATCGCTGTCTTGTGCGTTTACAGTGGTGGTACACACTGCAAGCACGGCAAGCAGTATCAAAGAAGCCTTTTTATACATAATTTATCAATCAGGTTAGTATGAGCCCGTAAGATAAATCTTTTTAAAAAAATATAAGAAGTTTTGGTATGTAAAAAATTAGTTCATTAATTGGTTGGGTACTTGTCTGAACCCGAATTTGTGGAATTAAGTGAATTAACAGAATGCTAAGCAAATTCAAAAAAATCTTATCATCCGTTTAATTAGAGTTTTAATTAAACAACAAAAGCGATAGGTTATACCCATCGCTTTTCTGAGGCTAAGACACTAATCTCTAACCTCCAATCACTCAAATCAAGCTGTCACCACATGCTCTTTAGCTGCCAGGTAACGCTCTGCGTCAATGGCGGCCATACAGCCTGTACCGGCTGCTGTTACAGCCTGGCGGTAAATGTGGTCCTGGGCATCGCCGGCACAAAATACGCCTTCAACGTTGGTTTCAGTTGAACCGGGACGGGTGATGATATAACCGGTTTCGTCCATATGTAACCAGCCTTTAAAAATATCAGTGTTAGGATGGTGGCCAATTGCTACGAAGAATCCTGTAACGTCAAGATCAGTTTCGGCATTGGTTTGGTTATTGATCACCTTAACACCGGTAACGCTTTGGCCATCGCCTAAAATTTCTTTGGTTTCAGTATTATATAAAATTTCGATGTTCGGGGTGTTCAATACACGGTGAACCATTGCTTTTGAAGCACGGAACTCATCCCTGCGAACAATCATATATACCTTGCGGGCCAATTTAGCTAAATAAGTAGCTTCTTCAGCGGCGGTATCACCGGCACCAACTATGGCTACATCCTGGCCTTTAAAAAAGAAGCCATCGCAAACAGCACAGGCCGAAACGCCAAACCCGCTGTATTTTTGTTCAGACTCCAAACCAAGCCATTTGGCCGACGCGCCTGTTGAAATAATTACGGTATCGGCAGTGATGGTTTTTACATCGTCAACTACAACTTTATGTGGCAGACTTGAAAAATCAACAGAACTAACATATCCAAAACGGATCTCGGTACCCAGACGTTCGGCTTGTTTACGGAAATCTTCCATCAGTTCCGGACCCATTATACCTTGTGGATAGCCCGGGAAGTTTTCAACTTCGGTGGTTTGTGTAAGCTGACCGCCTGCCAGTAAGCCGGTATACATAACCGGTTTAAGATCAGCACGTGAAGCATATATAGCAGCAGTGTAGCCTGCAGGACCTGATCCAATGATCAGGCATTTTACGTGTTCAGTTTCTTGAGACATTTTATTATAAATGAGTTGCGAATTTACAATTTTAAGCGCATAAGGCAAAGCACATATCGTCAACAAAGTGACATCATTTGCCTGTATTGGCAGCAAGTACCCGCATCACATTTCCGCCCAATATCTTATCGATATCATTTTGCTTATACCCAAGTTTAAGCAACTCTTCGGTTATTTTAGGATAGTCAGCCACACTGTCCAGACCGAGTGGGTAGGATTCGGCTCCATCAAAATCCGATCCAATGCCCACATAATCAACTCCTATCAGTTTTACTATATAATCGATATGTTTGATCAGCAGCTCAAGCGGCGGCCTTATTTTGTCTGATTCTGTTTTGTACATAACGTTCAATCTGATATTGGCCAGGTCGACATCATGATAGACTTTCGTAAGCGAATCGAGCTCTGCTTTATGCTCCCCCAGGAACTTATGCACCTTTGGCGTATAGGTACTATCAACAAAGCCGCTGTAAAAATTGAGGCATACAACGCCGCCGTTTTTTGCAAGCGCCTTTAACTGATCATCTTTTAAATTACGACGGTTGGGATCAATACTATAGGCACAACTATGAGAAGCGATTACAGGTTTGGCGGTAGTTGCGAGCACATCATAAAAAGTTTGTTCGCCCACGTGCGAAACATCGACCATAACACCAAGGTCATTGAGATGCTTTACTATTTGTTTGCCATAATCCGTAAGGCCCAAATGTTTCAGGCTATCCTTTTTAGTAACTTCATCACGGGCTGATGTTGCCCACGAAGTACTGTTATTCCAGGTTAAGGTGAGGTAACGCATGCCGCGTTTAGCAAGGCTGTCAATGTAATCCATCCTGTCCTCGATCATGTGCCCACCCTCAACACCTATCAGCGCAGCCAACTTTTTATCAGCTACCGCTTTTTTAAGTTCTTTAGTATTATGTACTAATGTTATTTTATCCGGATTACGTTTTATGAGTGCATATAGCGAGTCTATTTCACGATTGGCAAAAGCAAAGGCTGTTCCTTTGCCATAGCTTTCGCCACACCAGATAGAGAAGATCTGGGCATCAAGTCCTCCTTCTTTAGCACGAATAAGATCGAAATTTCCTTCACTTTGACGCTTACCCAAATCAGCTTTGGTTATCAGCTCGTTCGAAATAACGTCGTTGTGTGTATCAATTAAAATAGCGTTTTTATGGATTTGCTGCGCGTTTTGGGCGGATAGCTTTAATGCAAGCAATAAAGGAAATAGTAACAGCGATCTTTTCATAAATGGAAGATAGGGAAATTGACCGCTGATTTAATTGATTTTTTTGATTTTAGTTTATATGCTATGCGAAGAACCGTTAGGCTCTTCGCATAGTTAACGGTGTTATCCAACAATAACCAGGTCGCTTAACTGGTTGTTGATATATTCCATTTCTTCTCCATTAATATGGATGTTGATAGCCTTGGCGTTTTGGATGGATTGTTCGGCATTACGGGCACCAACCAGCGCAACAGTTATACCCGGATGATTGATTGCCCAACGGATAACCAACTGCCCGAGGGTGGCACCTTTTTCATCGGCTAATGGTTTTATTTTGGCAAGGAAAGCATTGGTGCGCTCAATATTTTGATCTGTAAAGTATTTAACACCCGCGCGGTGATCACCTTCGCCAAAATTTTGGCCGGGTTTCATTTTACCGGTCAGCAAACCGCGTTCAAGCGGACTGTAAGCCAATATCGCCTTCCTGTTCTCAATGCAGTAGGGGATCAGCTCGTCCTCAATAGCACGGTTAACCATGCTAAAAGGAACCTGGTTTGCTGCCAGTTTAATGGTTTTGGCAGCTATTTGCATTTGGCTTACACTATAATTACATACACCGGCTTCGCGGATCTTGCCTTGTTCCTGCAAGCGTAAAATAGCCTCCATGGTTTCATCTATTGAAGTGGTTTTGTCCGACCAGTGGATCTGATACAGGTCGATATAGTCGGTGCCAAGCCTCTTTAGGCTGCTTTCACACTCGGCGATGATGCTGTCTTTGCCTGCATAGCGGTAAACATCTATGTCTTTGCCGCTATTGTCTTTGCTCTTAAAAAAGAACTCGCCTTTGGCTAAATCCCAGCGCAGGCCATACTTGGTCAGGATCTGTACCTTATCTCGGGGCAGGTCTTTTATAGCCTTACCAACCAGTTCTTCGCTTTTGCCCTGGCCATAAACCGGGGCTGTATCAATTGAAGTTATCCCGAGATCATAAGCCGCACGCATAGCATCGATAGCTTCCTGATCATCATTCCCACCCCACATCCAGCCGCCTGCCGCCCATGCACCAAAGGTTATTGCCGATACGCTTAGTTTACTTTCGCCTAATTTTCTGTATTCCATTTTAAGTAGATTGATGTATGCACCAAATATATTTATTTAAACATTATTTGAAAGTGGGGTACAATTTGAATTTACTTAATCAATAGCTATTTAAAATGATCGTAATTGGCTGTGCTTATATTAACCATTGAAAAGTTTGTGGCGCTTTATTTCTTTACCATTACGTATTAAAATAGCATGATAAATGGTTGGGATATCGTTTGTCCATTGTTTGATAATGAGGAGCATGCCTATAATTTCCATACGGGTGGCAATCCCCAGGTAAAAACAAATATTAAATAAAATTACGGATGAACAGGTTGCAGTAACCTGTATCATAGTGGCAAGTAATATAAGCGTCCAAAATTTCGAGGATATGGCATGCGTAGCTACTTCTTTACCAAACCTGATATAGCTTATGGCATAACATCCCGCTTCCATGGCAATCAGGATGCATATTTTAAGCATGTTATCTTTAAAAAATTGCGGGCAGGTGATATAACACCCGGCAACAATGCACAACCAAAAAAACTGATCGATACCTGAGTCAAGCCGCCTGAGCGTAGGGCTTGAAACGTTTAACCGCCGGGCAATGATACCATCAAAAATGTCCGACAGCAGGCCCACTATCATCAATACTATAATGATATTTCGGAAATGTAAGGATTGTACTAAGCTTAATGCAATAATCGCTATGCCAAATAAAACTCGTGATAAAATTAATAATAAGGGTATTTTTTTCATGTTCAGGTAAGGCAAGATAAGCAGAATTTTATCAACTTGTTTGCACCATTAATATTCGCTGTTAAGGCGGGCGTTAATCAGTCTATCAAAATATCCGCATTAATTAGCACATTTGTAAATCGCACAACCAGCTATATAAAATATGTATTTTTTATATCCCGCTTTTTTATTCGCGTTGCTGAGCCTGGCTATCCCGGTTGTGATCCACCTTTTCAATTTTCGTAAATACAAAAAGGTATATTTCAGTAATGTGCAGTTTTTGAAAGAGGTGCAGGAACAGCAAGCCTCGCGCCGCAATTTAAAGGAGCGGTTGATATTAGCCTCACGTTTACTTGCTTTACTGTTCCTGGTACTTGCATTTGCCCGCCCGTATATCCCCGGCACTAACAATGCGAATGCTGGTAAACAGCAGATCATTAGTGTTTTTGTGGACAACTCTTATTCCATGGAAACCCTGAACCGCGAAGGCTCATTACTTGATGAAGCTAAACGTCGTGCCAAAGAAATAGCTTCGGCTTATAATATCAATGACCGTTTTCAATTACTCACTCAGGATTTTGAAGGTAAACATCAGCGCTTGTTGAGCCGTGATGAATTTAACGATGCGGTTGATGCGGTTAAGGTAAGCTCCCAAAGCAGGAGTTTGCAACAGGTTATAAGCAGGCAGGAAAAC
>NZ_DASVOB010000030.1:0-8091 GCF_036383575.1 Mucilaginibacter sp. | reverse complement strand
TACCCACCAGATCCTGGAAGATATCGGCCTGATGAAAATGTTACCAGGCATGACCGTGATCAACACTTGCGATTATAACCAAACCAAAGCTGCTACTGTTGCTATTGCTGAGTATGATGGCCCGGTTTACTTACGTTTCGGTCGCCCGGTTGTTCCTATCTTTACGGATCCTGATCAAAAATTTGAAATTGGTAAAGCATGGATGGTGAATGAAGGCGCCGATGTAAGTATCTTTGCCACAGGTCACCTGGTATGGCAGGCTATTTTGGCCGGCGAAATTCTGGCTGAACAGGGTATTGATGCCGAGATCATCAACATCCACACCATTAAACCGCTGGATGAAGAGGCTATTTTGAAATCGGTAGCTAAAACAGGCTGTGTAGTTACTGCCGAAGAGCATAACCGTCTTGGTGGTTTAGGTGACAGCGTTGCCCAGGTGCTTGCGGTACACAACCCTTCACCACAGGAGTACGTAGCTGTTAATGACAGCTTTGGCGAAAGCGGTACACCTGAACAACTGATGACCAAATACGGTTTAGATGCCGAGCATATTGTGGCAGCGGTTAAAAAGGTGATAGAAAGAAAAAACAAAAAAGGTTAATTAAACCTTTAACATTAATAAAATTCTAAAAATGTCGGTACAGGTTGAAGATTCAGAGATATTAAGCAAATTCCAGGACGAAAAAACCCGGAATGAGGCATTTAACCTGTTGTTGAAAAAATACCAGCAAAAAATATACTGGCACATCAGGCGCATGGTTGTTGATCATGACGATGCTGATGATTTGGTTCAGGATGTTTTTGTAAAGGTTTGGAAAAACCTTGCCGGTTTCAGAAACGACGCGCAACTGTACACCTGGATGTACAGGATAGCATCCAACGAATGCATTACTTTTTTGAATAAGAAAAAACAAAAAAATAATGTTTCGTTGGATGATGTTGCTTACGAGCTGGCTGATACACTGGCCGACTCAACGTATTTTAATGGCGACGCAGCGCAGCGTAAACTACAGGAAGCACTGCTTACCCTGCCCGAAAAACAACGGCTTGTTTTCAATATGAAATACTATGAAGACATGAAGTATGAAGAAATGTCGCAGGTTTTGGGTACCAGTGTAGGGGCTTTAAAAGCCTCTTTTCATCTGGCAGTCAAGAAGATAGAGGCTCATTTGCTTGGTCACGATTAATTTTTAATTTACGTTAAACCTTTTAGCACAATACCAATCTATAGTTGTGTATGAAAAGCGATATGGACAATAGGGAATGGCTGGATGATTTCATCGCGCTGAAACAGGTTAGCAAAACTAACCCGTTCACAGTGCCTGAAGGCTATTTCCATGAGTTAGCGCAGCACATTACAACACGCATAAGGCTTGAGGGATTAAAAAACTATCCATCTGCAGGGTACACGGTACCTGAAAATTACTTCGACGAGTTAAATAGCAATATCCGGAGCCGTATAAATATTGAACGTGCTTTTAGCGCAGGTGATTCGGGGTTTACCGTTCCCGAAAATTATTTTGATGAGCTTAGCAGCAACATTCAAAGCCGTATTGTGGTGGATGAAGCCACGGATGCGGGTGAGGGTTTCACGGTGCCCGAAAATTATTTTGACCAGCTGAGCAGCAATATCCAAAGCCGTATAACGGTGGAGGAGGCCATGGGCGATGAAGGTTTCACGGTACCTGAAAATTATTTTGACGAACTGAGCAGCAATATCCAAAGCCGCATTGCGGTGGAGGAGGCCATGGGCGATGAAGGCTTTACTGTTCCTGAAAATTATTTTGAGGAGCTGAGTGCCAATATACAAAGCCGAATTGCGGTGGAGGAAGCCATGAGCGCCGAGCATGAGGGTTTTGAAGTGCCTGCAAACTATTTCGATCAGCTTAGCCAGCGCATCCTGGATAAAACAGTTAATGCGGAGGTTGAAGAAGTAGAGGAACTGGACAACGTTGTAAGCATCAACAAAGCTAAGCCTGTACAGAAAAAAGGTATGGTAAGAAGGCTTTGGTCTTCACCTACTATCAGGTATGCTACAGCCGCTTGTTTTGCCTTAATACTTGGCGTAGGCGTTATTTTCAGGGCTGATCTGCAACCATCGGATCATAATCACTCTTATTTGCATGAGCAGGTATCATCAGTTCCTGTTGATGAAATAAAAAGCTATCTTCAGTTGCACATGGACGCAAGCGATACCCGTACACTGATAGATGCTAATCAAAAAAGCAACACAAGTAATGCAGACGAAGATCTGTCGGATTATATAGATAATTAACAGAGGAAAACATTTAATGAGTAAACTGATCAGGCATATTTGTATTGTATTATTTGTTATGGCAATAGGCTATGAAGCTGTGGGACAGGTTAACCGCTTTGTTCCGGCTCAAACGCCTTCAAGGCCCGAGTTTAACCCCGTTCGCCCCAATGGTAATAACAAAAAGGGCGCTATGGGTAAAAAACTTGAGGCAGCCCGTAACAGGTATATCAGCCGCCAGCTTGATCTTACAGATGAAGAGGGCACTAAATTTTGGCCGCTTTACAATCAGTATCAGCAGGAACTTACTGCTGTGCGCATCCTGAAACGTTTAAACAACTCTACATCATCAACCAACGGCACCGAGCAAATAGATAAAGAAATTTATTACGAAAGCCAGCTGGTAGGGATCCGTAAGCGCTACCGCGATTCATTCTCCAAGATCCTTCCTCCTGAGAAGGTAAGCATCCTGTACAAAAGCGAGCAGGAGTTTAACGACGAGCTCATCAAACAACTCAGCGAACGCAGCGAAAGAGCGGGGAATTAGGGTTAGTGATTAGATGTTGGAGTTTAGAGATTAGTTGTTTTTAGTCTCTACAAAATTAAAAGTATTTCAAATAACATTTACAGATGGATTTTCGTCCGTCTGTTTTAGTTTATCTTTGTCGGTAAATCTAAGTAACCGTCATTGCGGACCTAAGACTTACGAAGTTTTCAAAACTTCGTAAGTCTGGATTCTACTACTCGTCATTGCGAGGTACGACGCAATCCCCTATAAGCAGAGCCGCTCTGTATAGTTCGCGGTTGCTTAGTACCTCGCAATGACGGTTTGGATTTTAACAGTTTTGAATACAACTTAACAACATGCCAACTCTTCGCCAGCTTTTTCTTGCCAACAACGCCCAAACTACCAATTTTCCTTTATTGCTTGAATTTGAGCGCGCCGAAGGTATTTATATGTACAATGCGGAGGGTAAGCCGTATATCGACTTGATCTCGGGTATTGGCGTGAGCAGTCTTGGGCACAGCAACCCTTATGTTATTGATGCCATAAAACAGCAGGTTGATAAATACATGCACCTGATGGTTTACGGTGAATATGTGCAAACACCACAGGTGCGTTTTGCCGAAAAGCTTGTTTCCGAACTTCCGGATAACTTGCAGTCGGTATATTTTACCAACTCGGGTGCCGAGGCTGTTGAAGGGGCATTAAAGCTTGCTAAACGCTTTACCGGGCGGCGGCAGGTTGTTGCCTGCCTCAACTCATATCATGGCAGTACGCATGGCGCATTAAGCGTTATGGGCAACGAGGAGTTTAAGCAGGCTTACCGGCCTTTGTTGCCGGGTGTAAATTTTATCCGTTTTAATAATCCGGATGATCTTCAACTGATCACCGAAGAAACGGCCTGTGTCATCATCGAAACCATCCAGGGTGAGGCTGGTATCCGCGTACCGGATATTGCTTATATGCAAGCCTTACGGGCACGTTGTACCGAAACAGGAACGTTGTTGATACTGGACGAGATCCAGGCTGCCTTTGGGCGTACCGGAAAGCTATTTGCTTTTGAGCATTTTGATATTGTTCCTGATATTTTGCTTCTGGCAAAAGCGTTGGGTGGCGGCATGCCTATTGGTGCATTTATTTCATCTAATGGGATAATGGACGCACTGAAGGAAAACCCTATTCTTGGTCATATCACCACGTTTGGCGGGCACCCGGTATGTTGTGCGGCAGGTTTAGCCGCGTTAGAATATCTGCTGGATAATAACCTGGTATCCGCTGTTGGCGAAAAGGAAGCCTTGTTTCGCGAATTGCTTGTACATCCTGCTATACAAAGCGTGCGCGGTAAAGGGCTCATGATGGCTATAGAATTGGAAAACTTCGACCTCAATAAAAAAATAATTGACCGTTGTATTGAAAATGGTGTAATAACCGATTGGTTCCTGCATTGCAGCAATTCAATGCGATTAGCGCCGCCGCTTATCCTTACGCATGATGAGATCAGGAAAGCTTGTGATGTGATTGTTGAAGCGGTTGATTATTATAGCAGATAGTAACTCGCCTATTGACTCACCCGGTCTACGCTTCGCTGGACCACCCTCTCTCCGGCTTTGCCGCAAAGAGGGCAAATATTAATCTCTCTTTTCTTCACCCTCTTTGCGAAGCAGAGAGGGGCGACAAGCGCAGCAACCTCGGGGCGAGTCAGCTCTACGCTATTCGCCCCTGTAACTTGCCTGTTACAACGTGTTAGTAATCCTCCTTTATTTTAGTTTGAGTTAAATTGGTATGGTTTGTGCATTTATAGTGTTGCCTATAAAAATAGTGCTTTAAATGTACCCGAAGGCATAAATAAGGTCACTTGCTGCACTTTTTTGTAGTCATTTGCTTTTTACAATTAATTAAAATTGTGGTAATGAAAAGCATCTAAAACAACGCATCTATACTCAATCTACATATGAAAATAGCATATATATCCACTTATCCCCCCCGCGAATGCGGTCTTGCAACATTTAATAACAATTTAATGCGTGCCATCAGCTCAAATTTTCCCGAGCGGCAAACCTTAGCACAAAGCGGTTTTGTTGTGGCGCTTAATGATTCGGAGAATTTACAGGAATACGAATACCCGGAGGAGGTAAAATATGTTATCCGCCAAAATCACCAAAAAGATTATATCCGTGCGGCCAACTATATTAACACCAGTAATGCCGATGTGTGCATTATGGAGCATGAATTTGGGATCTACGGTGGCGAGAGCGGTATTTATATTTTACCGCTGATCAATCGCCTGGAGAAGCCCCTGATCTCTATTTTACATACTGTATTAAAAGATCCAAGCTATGTGCAGCGCATCATTATTCGTGAAATAGCAGAGCAATCATCAAAAGTTGTGGTGATGAGTAAACGCGCGGTTGAGTTTTTGACCAACGTTTACGAGATCCCTGCCGATAAGATCCAGATCATAGAGCATGGTGTACCTGATGTAGAAGCTCCGGCTGAAAATCCGGTTAAGAACTTGTCGTCATTTAAAAACAAGCGTGTGATGCTCACCTTTGGTTTGCTGAGCCGTAACAAAGGTTTGGAAACCGTAGTAAAAGCACTACCCAAAATAGTTGAAAAACATCCCGATGTAATGTACGTGGTATTGGGCAATACACACCCGGGAGTGATCAAAAGTTCGGGTGAGGAATATCGCGATCACCTGAAATCGCTTGCCGCACAGCTGGGTGTTTCAAAGAACCTGGCTTTCATAGCCAAATTTGTATCGGAAGAGGAGTTGGTAAATTATCTTACCGCCTGCGAGATGTATGTAACGCCATATTTGAACGAAGCACAGATCACCAGCGGTACATTATCCTACGCGGTAGGGGCAGGAGCTGCGGTAGTATCAACACCATACTGGCACGCTACCGAGCTGCTGGCCGATAAACGAGGTCGCCTTTTTGATTTTAAAAACTCAGATGCATTGGCCGATACAGTTATCGAATTGCTCGATCAGGATCGCGTATTGAAGGAATTAAAAGAAAATGCTTATCAATATGGCCTGCATTTACGCTGGCCGGTAATTGGCGCCGAGTTTATTAAAGTAGCACAGGAGTCCCTCGTTAGATATGACTTTAGTGACAAGATCCTGCGTAATAGCATTGTTGATCCGGAGATTCTGCCAAAATTCAGTTTAACCCATGTATTACGTTTAACCGACGATACAGGTATAGTGCAACACGCCAAATACGGCATCCCTAATCTGAAAGAAGGTTATTGTTTGGATGATAACGCCCGCGCCCTCATCATGGCGCTCATGGCTTATCAGCGTAACGGGAGCCGTGAAGCTTTTGAACTGCTGCCGATATACCTCAGCTACATCCACTATATGCAAACGGACGATGGTAACTTCCGCAACTTTCTGAGTTTTGACAGGCGATACCTGGACGAAGTTGGATCGGAGGATTCCTTTGGCCGTACAATATGGGCATTAGGTCATTTGATCGGTTGCGCGGCGAGTAATTCTTACCGGGAGTTTTCGCTGGAGATCTTCCATAAATCGGTACCCCATTTTGCAGCACTCAAACATTTGAGGGGAATGGCCAATACCATAATCGGCATCAGTTTATACCTGCAGGTTTATCCCACGGATGAGGGCATGGTGAAGATCTTAGCCAACCTTACCCAACCATTGATCGATGCCTACAACAATACCCAGTCTGACGATTGGCAATGGTTTGAGGAAAAGATGACCTATGATAATGCTATCCTTCCGCTGGCCTTGCTGCATTCATGCGAGATCACCGGTAACGAAGAAGCCAAAAAGATCGCCATGGCGACCATGGCTTTCCTTGATCAGCTTACGTTATCAAATGGTTATTTAAGCCCGGTTGGTAATGATGGCTGGTATTACCGCGGAGGTACGTTCCCAACTTTTGATCAGCAGGCTATTGAAACGATGGCTATGGTACTGATGCACTTTCAGGCATACCAGATTTTCAGGGTACCTCAATACATTGAAAAAATGTTCCTGAGCTATAAATGGTTCCTGGGCGAAAATACACTGCGCGCACCGCTGTATGACCATGAAACCAAGGGCTGCTGCGATGGATTGCTGCCCGGCGGTATAAACCGTAACCAGGGTGCCGAAAGTACGCTGGCTTACCTGATATCGCATTTAACGGTGCTGAAAGCATTCGAGTTGGAATACGAGTACAATAAATACGGCCAAAAAATGCAGACTTGCTAAATGAAGGTAGCCATATTAGCCCCTGTTGCCTGGCGCACACCGCCCAGGCACTACGGGCCCTGGGAGCAGATAGCATCAAACATAGCCGAAGGTATCATCAAACTTGGGGCCGAAGTAACACTTTTTGCTACAGGTGATTCGATAACCGCGGGAACACTTGATGCCATTTGCACCACTGGTTATGAGGAAGACAGAACGCAGGACGCTAAAGTGCTGGAATGCCTGCACATCAGCAACCTGATGGAAAAGGCAAGCCAGTTTGATATTATTCATAACAATTTCGATTTTCTGCCGCTTACTTATTCGGGGTTGATCAAAACGCCGGTGATCACTACCATACATGGTTTTTCATCGCCGAAGATCATCCCTGTTTATAAGAAATATAATAGCAGGGGACATTATGTTTCCATCAGTAATGCCGACCGGAGTCCCGAGCTTGATTATTTAGCCACGGTATACAACGGACTTGATACCCGTGATTTTCAGTTTTATGAACAGCCGGATGATTACCTCTTATACTTCGGCCGGATCCATCCTGATAAAGGCACTGCTGAAGCCATAGAGATCGCTAAAAAGAGCAAAAGAAAGCTGCTGATAGCCGGCATAGTGCAGGATGTCAATTATTTTAAAGAAAAGATAGAGCCGCAGCTATCCGAGGATGTTGAATATATTGGTCATGCAGGGCCTGATAAACGGCGGGAGCTTTTAGGAAATGCTTATGCATTGTTACATCCTATTAGCTTTAATGAACCTTTTGGGTTGAGTGTAGCCGAAGCCATGCTTTGCGGTACACCAGTTATTGCTTTTAACCGCGGTTCGATGCCCGAGTTGATCAAAGATGCACAGACAGGCTTTTTAGTTAATACGGTTGACGAAGCGGTTGACGCTGTTGATTGGCTCGATCAGATCAGCAGGGCTGATTGTTATGATTGGGCAAACTCACAGTTTTCAAGTGAAAAGATGGTAAGTGATTATTGGGCATTGTATAATAAGATATTGGGATAAAAAGAAAACGCTGCCGCGGGTTTAGCGAAGCGTAACCCGTGGTATAACATGATTTGGGCTTTCAGCCCAAGTAGATAAAGCTGAAAGCTTTAATCATAG
>NZ_DASVOB010000029.1:0-4280 GCF_036383575.1 Mucilaginibacter sp. | reverse complement strand
CGGGCGATGGTAATTTCATCATAGCCTGCGTGGTTGATGGGGTTGGCGGCTACGCCGGCGGCGAAATTGCTGCCGAAATTGCCCGCGCCACCATCCTGGAGCAATTGCAGTTTATCGCGGGCGACGTTATTCCGCTGTTGGTAAATACGTTCGCCATTGCCAATCAGCGGATCTACGACGAAAAAGTACAGAACAAAGATCTTGAAAATATGGCCTGCGTACTCACGCTGGCCGTGGTGGACGTGATCAACAATAAGTTTTACTATGCGCACGTTGGGGACACCCGCCTGTACCTGCTGCGCGATTATTCGCTGATCAAGATCTCAAAAGACCATTCTTTCGTGGGCTTCCTGGAAGATTCGGGCAGGCTGACCGAGGAAGCCGCCATGGAACACCCCAAACGTAACGAAATCAACAAAGCCCTCGGTTTCGCGGGGCAGATCAGTAAAGACCCTGATTTTGTGGAGACAGGTAACTCGCCTTTTTTGCCGGGTGATATCCTGCTCATTTGCAGCGATGGCTTAACCGATTTGGTTGATAAAAATAAGATCACCGGCATCCTTACCGGCAGTGATAATCTCCCCGAAAAAGGAAAAAAGCTAATTGATGCAGCCAATAGCCGCGGCGGTAAGGACAACGTGACCGTGGTATTGGTTCATAACGATAAAGAACGCAAACAGCATAGTGCTACTAAACCGGTAGCTGCCGTAAAAACTACCGAACAGCCGGAAGTTACCCCTGCCCCCGTAAAAAAGCAGGAAGAACCTGAACCTGTGGTAAAAACAAAAGGAAACGGCGGTACGGTAGCTATACTCACCCTGCTGTGTTTCATTTTTTTAGGCGGATTTATCTGGCAGTTTAAAAAGAATGCCGATCGGGCTGCTATCCCTAAAAAAACAGATACGCTGGCAGTTCGGCATATTAAAAATGCTACAGAGCTTAAACTTCAGGATACCATCAATAAACTAAAAGGCCATACGCTGTTACTTTCGGCGGCTGATTTTCAGCAGCCAATTATATTGAGCGATACGCTGCATATCAATAAAGACAGCATCTATATTAAAACAAAAGGCGCTATTGTGTTTAAAAAAGATTCCACCTATTCGGGGCCTGCTTTTGCGCTGGCTGCTAACTGTAAATATGTGGTATTGGATAGCGTAGCCTTTGATGGTTTCCCTACGGCTATCGTTACGCACAACGATGCTTTGGTTTTAAAAAATGTGCAGTTCAATAATTGCTTAACGCCGGTACAGGCATCGTACCTGTTCCCTAATAAAAAATACATTTCGGGCAGGTTGTTTGGCAGTATGTTCAAAACCGATTCTGTTCCCGTTAAAGCTACCCACTAATAAATGGCCCAGGAAAATCCAAAAGTACCCGGCAGGAGAATGGAACGGCTGTTCCTGTTGCTTACAGGCATATTGCTGGCCGTTTTGTTTGTAAGGCTGTACAGTGTACTACAGCTTAAGTTTACTGATGTTGATAAGCGTCTGAAAGATGGCACCATCGTAAACCTTAACTCGCCCAATACCGCTCAAAACGTAAAGGCCTTACTTAAAAAAGGCTATTATTTTGATGATCCAAGGGATGTAGATTACATTGAATCGGTAATTGCGTCACGTAAAGCGGCAGGCGACCTGGTTGATAACACCGGCGAGCTCAACAAACGCAAATACTACGTAAATGCCGATGAAGCTTTTGAAAAAGGCGGCGAAACTTTTAAGAAACGCGTACTTACCTCCCGTACGCTTTTAGGCTATACTGGCGATGATTCAACCCGCTTTGAGCAGGAATTGAAAAACCCGCCAGCTTTAGGCGCCCAAACAGATCTTAACCTCGGCGAATACAACATTAAAGGTACTATACAGCATAAAGGCGAACCGGTACCCGGCGTATTGGTAAAGCTGACCATGATATTACCCCGGGACAGTATTTTTAGCGATGAAGAAACCGGCGCAAAAACCTCATACTCCGAAAATGGATCGGCCTACAAAAAGCTGTACGTACTTAACGATCAGAAAAAGAAAGTACTGCAATCATTAACCGCCTTTGCCCGTACGGATGCCGAAGGGCGCTTTGTATTTGCCAAGCTGCCAACCGGTAAAGCATTTTCAGTATTACCCATGCAGCCGGGCTTTGAGTTTGGCCGCTCGCAGGGTATTGATGAGTTGGATAAAGACGTAACATTCAAATTTAACCAGGCTCCGCATAGTATCAAGCTGCTCTCCACCCGCGATTTTAATATTCTGAAAAAGGAAGGCGCTTTCATTGTACGTTATCAGGATGAGTTCAACATGTGGTACTGGATCATAGCCGTTTGCTTTTTTGCCGGTTTTATCGTTGTACACCTGTTACTCAGCGCCCGGTACCCCAACGCCGATCAGATTATTTTACCGCTTATCATGATGCTTACAGGCATCTCGCTCCTTACCCTTTTAAGCTTGCAGGATCCGCTGCGCGACAGGTTTTTGGCTAAGGATACCCTCATTTACCTGGGTATTGGTATAGCTGGGATCTGTATCATCCAACTGTTCAACCTGCGTAAGCTTAACCCTGATTCGGGCTTTTACCGTTTGCTTATTTTTAAATGGAGCAGGACTGCGGCCAACGGCTGGCCCTGGGCAATTGTAGCCATGGCCATACTTTTCTCTACCATTTTGTTTGGAACCGGTCCGGAGGGCAGCGGTGTTAAAGTAAACCTACTGGGTTTTCAGCCGAGTGAGATTGTAAAATACCTCATCGTTATTTTCCTTGCGGGATTTTTTGCCACGAACGAAAAATTCATCAGTCAGTATGCCAGTTGGAGCAAGCGCTGGTCGTTCTTCTCATTTGCGCTTATTGCTACTATCATTACCCTGCTATTGTTTTTGGTTTTGGGCGATTTAGGCCCGGCCATGGTGATCTGTTTTACATTCATCATCCTGTTCTCGTTTTCGCGCGGCGATTTCCTGTACATGGCAGGTTTCGTTGTACTATTTGTACTCACTACCTGGTTCTTTGATAATATCTGGCTTAGCGCAGGTATTACCTTCTTTTCGCTTGGCGGCGTTGTGTTTTTCAGGCGCAGGAGGCTGAGCGAATCTGCCATCATGGCTTTGGTGGTGATCACGGCCTTTTTAACCATCGATAAAATTCCCGGCCTTGATAAAATTATCCCTGGTCCGGTTGAGCGTTTGGTTGAGCGTAAAGCGATTTGGCAGGATGCCTGGAACAATGAAGTGTACGGTGGCGACCAGGTAGCTAACGGTCTTTGGGCTATGGCCAGCGGCGGCTTAAGCGGGCAAGGCGTAGGACAAGGTTTTGCCAAAACCATCCCCGAAGCCCATACCGATATGATCCTGCCATCCATCGGCGAAGAATTTGGCTGGGCCGGTATGGCCGCTGTGTTTATCCTGTTTTTGCTGTACCTGCACCGTTCCATCATTATAGGCAGGCAAACGGGAATGCCCTTACTATTTTATCTCAGCGCCGGTATAGGCGTATGTACCTTTGTGCAGTTTCTGCTAATAGCGGGCGGATCTATCGGAGCGTTGCCTTTGTCGGGGGTTTCCCTGCCTTTTGAAAGTTACGGTGGTTCATCATTGGTGATCAACCTGTTAGCAGCAGGCTTCCTGTTGTCCGTTTCATCCGTAAGAGGAACGGCCGTACAAATGGATTATATCACCAAGCAACAGGATAAAAACCTGGTACCCGCTTTGGCAGCTGCGTTGGCCGGCGTCGTATTGCTGGTGGTCAATATGTCCCGCTATACTACAGATAATAAACAATGGGTTGTAAAACCGGCTTTGGTTGCGGATAAAAGTGGTTTGCGCATGTTTAGTTATAACCCACGCATTGCGATATTGATGAACAAGTTGCAAGCCGGTACCATCTATGACCGTAACGGACTTATTCTCGCTACCAGTAAACCCGAACTCATCGAAAAACAAAAGAATAAATTAAGCGCTTCAGGCATGCTGCATTATGACCTGGATTCGGCTATGCACAAGCGCTTGGACAGGTTTTACCCTTTTGAAGAACAAATGTTTTTTTGGACGGGCGATCAAAATACCGGAGTCTTCAACGGCAGTACCAACGGCTATTTTGCCGAGTATGAACACGCCGCCGAGCTTCGTGGGTTTCATATGCCTATTACCAATTACAATGTAAAGGCATCACGTTACCAGGAAGACCGGTTTTTGCCACGCGGTATGAAGGAAATGACCGTAGCAAAAAAAGACTACAGTGCATTGGCCAACCTGCTCATCAGCGACATTAACGGCCCGGAAGTAAATGCATTT
>NZ_DASVOB010000028.1:0-5392 GCF_036383575.1 Mucilaginibacter sp. | reverse complement strand
CCCGGCAAACAAACAACAAGTTATTAAATAACTATCTTTAAAAAAAAGAACCTGTATAGCGTATACAGGATTAACAGAATCTTGTATAGTTAGAATAGGATTTACTCTCAAATCTGTATAGCTATTTCAGGACGGGTCATTATACAAAAAGGGGGTTAACACAATTTCTGTATAAAAAGCACATAAATTGTTGGTTGTTAATTGTATAGGTAAATGTTAACCCTGAATTGTGTTAACCCTGTTAACCCCCTTTTGTTAGTGGATTCAATTCAACCCAAAACTACTACACTAAGTCAGAAGTCAGAGAATCAAATAGCGTTTAATGACAATGGGAAAAAAAAACAGCCCGAAGCAAATGCTCCGGGCTGTAGGTGTGATAAAGCAGTAGGTATTAAGCTTTTTTAAAAATGCTTGATATATAGCCAACTTCGGCACGCTCAGGTGCCCGGTCGATATAGATCTGCCGGTCCTGTGGTGCCCAGGTCCCCAAGCCGTCAACATAGCGGTTAAACATGCAAAAAGCAGCAGCGATCAATACGGTATCGTGGATCTCTTTATCATCAGCACCTTCTGCACGTGCCGCTTCAATTTGTTCGGTGGTTACATGTTTGCCGCCTTTTTGTACACTGCCGGCAATGGCTAAGAGTGCTTTGATCTTTTGTGATAGATCGGTCGCAGAAAAATTTGCTTTGATAGCATCTATCTCATCAATATTGCAGCCAAGATAATGCCCGGCTACAGCACCGTGTACATTCTGGCAAAAGAAACAATCGTTAAGGTAGGATACATAGGTAGCTATCAGTTCCCGTTCGCCGCGCGATAAGGAATTGTTATCATCACGAAGCAATTGCTCGGCAAGGGCGTTTAATGGGGCTTCTGTTTCCGGGCTGTAAAACATGAGGCCACGGATGCCGGGCAAATCGTTATTTAATTCAATATGTGCCATAATATCGGGTTTTAAATTAATGTTGTGGTTGAGGTAATACATAACCTTTTGCCATGCGTTTGCCCATTTCGGCATAAGCTTCCGGATCGGTAGGGGTAAGGCTTGCAAGCCCATCTACATAACGGTTAAACATGCTGAAGGCAGCGGCTATCAATACAGCATCGTGGATCTCGCGGTCGGTAGCGCCCTCTGCACGTGCGGCGTCAACGTCTTCTTGTTTTACCTCTTTGCCCAGGATCTGCACCTTGCCAGCAATATTTAACAATGCTTTCAGTTTGGCACTGATAGGCGCTTCGGTCATGTCGCGTAGTACTTCGTCAACAATAAGGGCGTCATCCTCATACAGGCAACGGGCGGCGGCAGCGTGGCTGCTGTAGCAAAATGTACAGTTGTTGCGGTATGATACATAAGTGGCTATCAGCTCACGGTCGGCCGGGCTAAGCGTTGATTCTCCGCGTAATAATACTTCGGCCAGTTCATACAAATACTGACCGGTTTCGGGCCTGAACATTACCAGCGAACGGATGCCCGGAACGCCTTCGGGTACATTGATGTGTGCCATATTTTTTTAATTTTGAGTTTTTGAATTAGTGAATTAGTGATTTTTTATTTTTCTTTTTTAAGCTTTCAGCTTTTCGCTTTTTCGTGGCCAAATATTACCACCAGCAAGCCAACGATAAATACCAGCGAAAAGATGATCAGTGCGTTGCCGTATCCGCCTAATGTTGATACCAGCACACCTACAAACAATACTGCTGTGGCTGTAAATATGCGCCCGATGTTGAAGCAAAAACCTGTTGCTGTTGCCCTGATGCCAGTTGAAAATAATTGCGGAATATAGGCTGATAATACGCCCTGGCTTGCGCCAAAGAATAAGGCCAGTATGATGATTTCAACATAAACTGCTGCACTGAATGTAGTGTTGGTTTTAAACAGGATGAACGACATACCCGCGCAAACTGCAAAACAGATCACCATAGAACGCCTGATGGATAACAGGTTAACCAGCCAGCCCGAAAAGAAACCACCGGTTAAACCACCCATACCCATACACATCATGCTCAGGCCGCGTTCTTTGGCAGCATCATGGTCGGTAATTAAACTTTGTACCCAGGTAGGCAGCCATGAAAATATTGCCCATAAGCCTATCAGCATGGTGCCAAAGGTTAATGAACCTACAATAAGCTCGCGACGATGGTTTTTAGAAAGCAGCTTGTTTAACGGGTTTTCGCGGTTAGCGATATCATTGCGATAATTGAGCCAGTTTTCAGATTCATTTAAAACCAGCGCACCTATCAAGGCCAGGGTAAGGGGAATTACCCCAACTAAAAAGCCCGACCGCCATGATGATACAATGAGGTTGATGAGCCCGGCAGAGAATATACCTACCGGAAAGGCAATAGAAAGAATGCCTATGATCACCGCCTTGCTTTTGGCAGGCCAAACTTCGCTCACCAGGGTTATGGAGGTTACCAAAACACCTCCTACGCCAAAACCGCTGAAGAAGCGGCAAAGCAGTACACCCCACCAGGTTGGCATCAACCCGGTTAAAATGGTGAATACGCCGTAACTGCCAATAGCCAGCAGCAAGGTTTTTTTACGGCCCATTTTATCGCTGATAACGCCCCAGGTAAAGCCGCCAAAGGCCCATCCAAAAATGAAGATGGCGTTGATATACCCGCTGATGGCGTTGATCTCATCGGCAGGCACAGTTCCCTGCAAGTCTTTTACCACAACGGGCAGGTAAACCGACATCAATGTTGACACGGAGCCACCCAAAGCGGTACTAAAAAAACAGATCGCAAACAGCACCACCTTATAGGTAGCGCTGAGGCTTGTTTGAGGTTTTGCAACCTGACCATCAATTGTTAAAGTGCTCATGTTGTTTATTTTAAAAGGTCATCAAATACTATTGATACATAATAAATGGCGCCAATAGCCGGCGAGCCGTATGATTGATATACTTTATTGTTGAATATATTGCTGCCCCCCAACTTGATAGTTGACTGGAGCTTTGGCAGTTTTTTGCTAAACTGAAGGTCAACTAAAGAGTAGGCGTCTACACGACCCGGACGGGTGCCGTTAAAAGTTCCGTACCAGTCATAAGCACTTTGCCAGTGCCATGCCGCGTTAAAACCAAAATCATTGATCACATTGCTGTTACCAAATGTTGCGTTTGTGCTCCATTTTGGTGTGTTGAATGCTGCAATATTGTTTGGGTTAGCATTACGAAGGTTAAACACCGATAAGGTAGCGTTACCACCCACAGCGTAACCGCCATTGAGCAGGTAAGTTAAACCAGCACTTGCTCCCTGGGAAGATACTTTATCAGGGGCGTTGGTATACAACTGGAACGCGTGCACTTTGCCGTTAGGGATATCCGTTGCAGAGGCTGTGGTCACCTGTCCATCAGAACCAAGGATCGGGTTGCTTGGCTGGATCACAACCGTGTTTAGGATAAAGTTGTTGTAGCTGCTGTGATAGTAGTTCAGGTCGATCAGCAATTTATCCATGATCAGGCCTTTGTAACCCAACTCAAATGCTTTTTGCTGTTCTGGCTTGATATAGGCAACACTTGCTTTTTGAAGCAGGCCTTTATTTTGTTCAATAGCTTGAGGGAAAGGTGTGCCGCTTTGTACGGCTTTGCCAAACGCTGCGCCAAAAGCACTTACCGATGATGAGGTGAAAGAGTTTTCATAAACATTTAAGCCTTTGCTATTATTAGGCGCACCACCCAAAATGGTGATAGGCCCGACGTTAAGGTGGATGAACTGATCAACCGGGGTTGGGTTCCTGAAACCGGTTTGGTATGATGCCCTGAAGTTTGATGTTTTATCAACGGTATACACTGCCGAAAAACGAGGGGTGAAGCTTCCTTTAAAGTTTTCGTTTTTATCATAACGGATAGAAGCCGTTAGTTTCAGGTTATCATCAAACAGTTTTTTTGCTGCCTGTACAAAGGAACCGTATTCTTTAATGGTTACGCGTTTGTCTTTATCATCAAACAAGCTGCCATTGGTAAACATCCGGTAATCGCGGAAACTGCCGCCGGCCAAAAGCTCAAATACCTTTATAGCGCTGGTGAAATCGTACTGGCCTTCTGCATGATAAAACTTACTATTACTGAAAACGCCTGCACCGCTCAAACCGTAGTTGTGGATAGATGCATTCTTGGCGTTGTTAAATTCAGCTGTGCCCGGTAAAAAACGACCCTGGTCGGCAAAGGTCCTTGCAGCGGAATTACTATTGGGGGTAACGCCGCTTACTGTGCCGTTAAATGCCGCGGCATAACGGGTAAACCAGGTGTCATCGGCTTTATCCGGTGTAACGGTGTTGCCGTTCAGGTCTTTCACCCAGTCGCGGTTAATGAATTGTGCCAGTGAACGGGTATTGTATGAATCGTGAGAGTTTTCTTCAACCGAATAACCACGGATAAAGAAGTTGCTGCCTTTTAACTCAACCCTGTGTGTTTGTAAAACAAAGTTATTGAGGTCGAAACGGCTGCTGCCGGTATAGCTTGCAGTACCGCGACCATAGTTGTACTGGTAAATTGCTTCCAGGTTATTGCTGAAACGGTATTGTAAAGCGCCGTTCAGTTTAAGGCTGTAAACGTTGTAGTTCATCAGGTCTTTTTCTTCATAGCCTGTCCTTGAAACCAGACCTATGCCGGGTAGTGTTTTGGAAACCTCGTCGCCATAAATATTCAGCGCGTCGCGGCCGGGATTATTGGGCCCGCGTTGTGCCGCAGGAGTTGAGGCACTTACATCGGTATAATTATCGGCATACCAATCGCGGCCGGTGAGGTATGAAGCATTGATCTTAAATGCGAATTTATCATTGAACGCCTTAGCGTAACGGGCAGCAAAATCATATAAGCCCTGTGGTTTTACAACTGATTCGCCAAAGTGGTTAAGGCCGCTTTTTACCTGCAGGGTTAAGCCCTGGTATTTGAACGGGTCTTTCGTTTTTAGCGAAAGCAAGCCGTTAAATGCAACCGGACCATACAATGCCGAAGCAGCTCCCGGGATAACTTCCACACTTTCGATATCAATGTCCGAAGCACCGAAAAGGTTACCTACCGAAAAGTTTAAGCCCGGTGTTTGATTATCAACGCCATCAACCAGTTGTAAAAAACGGCTGTTACCAGTGCTGTTAAAGCCGCGGGTATTGATCTGTTTGTAAGTTAAACTGCTGGTAACCGATTCAATGCCTTTTACACTTTGTAAGCCATCATAAAAAGTAAATGAAGGGTTATCCTTAATAGCCTTAAGGCTCATTTTTTCGATACTTACCGGCGATTGTAAGATGCTTTGGTTAATACGGGTGGCCGATGATACAACCTCGTTAAGTACAATTGCCTTTTGTGTTAGTTTAACGCTAATGTTATTGTTGGCAGATGTTACCTGGCTTTCCTGCACTTCAAAGCCTACGGCAGATATAACAATA
>NZ_DASVOB010000027.1:0-4092 GCF_036383575.1 Mucilaginibacter sp. | reverse complement strand
TTAAAGTATTGTTTTTATCAATATTCCAATCAAGTTTTGCAGTTAATTTATTACTTGATGTACGATAGTTGTAACCTTCGTAAACACCAGGGTCATAACCAAAGCTTGCAAGTTTTTGTTTGATGGCATCAAGTGTAGATGCTTGTACCTGCGATACGTTTGCACCACTACGACCGTCTTTCGCAGCCTGATACACTGCTGAAGGTGGTTGAGTGATTCTTTCCTGCTCACCAGATACAAATAAGAACAATTTGTTTTTAATGATAGGGCCACCTACTGCAACACCATCTGTGTGGTAATTTACATCGGTTACGTTAAGGTTGGTTGGGCCAACGTGGTAACCTTGTAGCTTTGAACCGCGTGCAAAATAGTAAGCAGTACCTTTAACTTCGTTAGTACCTGATTTTACTACAGTGTTAACACCGGCACCGGTAAAGTTACCCTGGCGCACGTCATAAGGGGCAATATCAACCTGGATCTGGTCAATCGCATCTAATGAAATTGGCTGTGAACTTGTTTGACCACCCAAAGTACCCGATAAACCAAATGAGTTATTGAACAAAGCACCGTCAACAGTGATGTTATTAAAAGCACTGCTGCGGCCACCAAAAGCTAAACCATTAGCCGAAGGTGTTAATTTGGTAAAATCAGTTAATGAACGGGCAATGGTTGGCAGGTTCTCAATTTGCTGACGGCTGATGGTTTCGCGGGCGCCGGTACGTGATGAGTTGATCACTTTACCTTGCGTACCTACAATTTTCACCTCGCCTAAAGCAGTAGTGTTATCTTTAAGTACGGCAGCAATCCTTTGATCCTGGCCAATTGAAAGGGTAATACCTTCCTGAACATAGTTTGCGTAACCAATAAAAGTTACTTTGAAAGTGTATGGGCCACCTACCCTTAAGTTAGGGATGTTATAACGGCCGTCGTTACGGGTTACAGTTGAATACACAGTACCGGTAGGATTGTGTGTGATTGTAACGGTTGCACCAGGAATAGCACCTTTAGCATCGGTAACGGTACCGTTGATGCTGGCGGTGGTTACGCCCTGAGCTAATACGTTCTTACCAGTGAAGAACGAAAAGCCAATTAACAGTAATAAAAGAAGGTAATGCTTCCTCATAAATTGCTTTTTTAATTATACGTTTAATTAATTGGCGCAAAGATAATTAATGGTGCAATTACCAATGTTAAGTTAACGTTAACAATTATTATATATTTATCAACATTTTACATCATAAACACAAAAACCATAAAATTATGGTCAAAAGCGATGAAAATATTACAAATAATATAGTTTAAATCATATCCGGCCCAACCGTTAAAATAACATCCGCAGTTTTATGACACAGGGCAGATATAAATAACCACTTGCAAAGCATATATACTATCAGTACATTTTTTGGTTTCAGCCCTTTTACTTAGCTTTGGCATTCAAAAAATAAGGGGCTGCGGAAAAATGTAAAAACCCCGCGCCGCTTAATTACCTTTGAAAAGAAATTAAAGTATATCAATAATAATATGGATTACGATGTAATTGTTATTGGGTCTGGTCCGGGTGGCTACGTAGCAGCAATCCGCGCTTCCCAGCTTGGTTTAAAAACCGCCATTGTCGAAAAAGAATCATTAGGCGGTATCTGTCTTAACTGGGGTTGTATCCCAACCAAGGCTTTATTAAAAAGCGCCCAGGTTTTTGAATACCTTAACCATAGTGCCGATTACGGTATTAAAATTAACGGTGCCGGCGAAGTTGATTTTGCCGCTGTTGTTAAAAGAAGCCGTAATGTTGCCGATGGCATGAGCAAAGGCGTTCAGTTTTTAATGAAGAAAAACAAGATAGATGTGCTTGTTGGCTTTGGTAAATTGAAAAGCAAAGGTGTTGTTGAAGTTAAAGCTGCCGATGGTTCAGCTAAAACCTACAGCGCAAAACACATCATATTAGCAACAGGCGGCCGCTCACGCGAGCTACCTAACCTTAAACAAGATGGTAAAAAGGTTATCGGTTACCGCCAGGCCATGGTATTGCCGCAACAACCTAAATCACTGGTTGTAGTTGGTTCGGGCGCTATTGGTATCGAATTTGCTTATTTTTATAACTCAATAGGTACAAAAGTTACCGTAGTTGAGTTTTTAGATAATATTGTTCCATTGGAGGATGAGGACGTATCAAAAGGCTTAAACCGTATCCTTAAAAAACAAGGCATCAACATCATGACCAGCTCAAATGTGGAGTCGGTTGATACCAGCGGCGACCTGTGCAAGGTAACTGTAAAAACAGCTACCGGAACTGAGATACTTGAAGCCGAGATCGTACTTTCTGCAGTAGGTATCGCTACCAATCTTGAAGGCATCGGCCTTGAGGAAAACGGCGTTAAAACCGAACGTGGTAAAGTGTTGGTTGATGATTTTTACCGTACCAATGTTGAAGGCGTTTATGCCATAGGTGATATCGTTAAAGGTCAGGCCCTTGCCCACGTAGCATCGGCCGAAGGTATTATCTGCGTTGAAAAAATTGCAGGGCAGAACCCTCACCCGCTTGATTACAATAATATCCCGGGCTGTACTTATTGCTCGCCTGAAGTTGCTTCTGTTGGTTATACCGAAAAAGCAGCTAAAGAAGCAGGTTATGAAGTTAAAGTTGGTAAATTCCCATTCTCTGCATCAGGTAAAGCAAGTGCTGCCGGTGCTAAAGATGGTTTCGTAAAAGTGATATTTGATGCCAAATACGGCGAGTTCTTAGGCGCTCACATGCTTGGCAATAACGTTACCGAAATGATTGCCGAAGTAGTTACTGCCCGCAAGCTGGAAGCTACCGGTCACGAGATCATCAAATCGGTACACCCTCACCCAACTATGAGCGAAGCTGTAATGGAAGCAGCTGCCGAAGCTTACGGCGAGTGTATCCACTTGTAATGAAGTCCATGGTCAATAGACCATAGTCGATAGCCATAAATTGATGTATTAAGCATTTAATTTATGGCTATTTTTGTTTAACAACAACCATGGTCCATCGACTATGGACCATCCACCAAAAATGAAACTATACACCATCGATACCGGTTTTTTTAAATTAGATGGCGGGGCTATGTTTGGCGTTGTTCCGAAAACCATCTGGAACAAAACCAATCCTGCCGATGAAAACAACCTTTGTACCTGGGCCATGCGCTGCCTGCTGGTTGAACATGAAAACCGGCTGATATTAGTTGATACAGGCATAGGTAATAAACAAAGCGAAAAGTTCTTTAGCCATTATTACCTTCATGGCAACGCCAGTTTGGATAGCTCGCTGGCTTCACTTGGCTTTCACAGGGATGATATTACCGACGTATTTTTAACTCACCTGCACTTTGATCATGTGGGCGGTGCCGTTGTACGGGATGGGGAGAGCCTGCTACCAGCTTTTAAAAATGCTACTTACTGGAGTAATCCTAAACACTGGGACTGGGCAGTAAACCCTAACGACCGCGAAAAAGCTTCTTTTTTCAAGGAGAACATCATCCCCATACAGGAAAGCAATCAGTTAAAATTTGTTGATGCTAAAGACGGCATCAATTTTATGAAAGATTTTGATATCCGTTTTGTATCCGGCCATACCGAATCAATGATGCTACCGCTTATCAATTATAAAGGGAAACAGATTCTGTATATGGCCGATCTGCTTCCGTCGGTCGGCCATCTGCCTATCCCCTATGTAATGGCCTATGATATGTTCCCGCTGCAAACACTTGCCGAGAAAAAACTCTTCTTAAACGAAGCTTTGGAAAAAGAATACGTATTATATTTCGAGCACGACCCGGTTAATGAATGCTGTACTTTGTTGGAAACAGAAAAAGGCATAAGAGTTAAGGATATTTTTAAACTTAGCGACCTATGACCGTTGATTCGTTTTTTTGATTTCGACGATTTCGTTGATTTTCATTTTAGAAGCTGTTTAAAATGACCAAGAAGACCGTCATTGCGAGTAACCATCAGGGTACCTGAAAAAAAATGTAATGACGTGCCCTGCGATGAGAAGTAAGATATTTGCGGAATAAACAGGGCAAATTAGACACCCCGTATAACCCTTGGGACCTTATAGAGTCCGCTTGCGAG
>NZ_DASVOB010000026.1:0-9631 GCF_036383575.1 Mucilaginibacter sp. | reverse complement strand
CAATAAGCCAAAACCTCTTCTATGTTTTGTTATTTAATAAATACTTTTGCCTAATAAATCCAATTCATAATGAGCGAATTCAAACAAACCTTAAACTCGTCGCTGGGCAAAAAGCTGATCATGGCTTTAACAGGCTTGTTTCTGTGCACGTTTTTAATAGTGCACGTAGGCGGCAACCTGCTGTTGTTTAACAACGATAACGGTTTCAGTTTTAACGTGTATGCCAACTTCCTTACGCATTTTCCGCCTATTGAAGTTATTGCATACCTGTTGTACCTTTCCATTTTAGTGCATGCACTATACGGTTTGATCCTGACTGTCAAAAACCGTAAAGCCCGCCCTGTACGTTATGCAGTAGCGGCAAAATCTGATGCCTCATGGTCATCAAAAAACATGGGCCTGCTGGGTTCAATCATGTTCCTGTTCATCGTTATCCACATGGGCGATTTCTGGTTCCGTTACCATAACGATAAAACCATGGGCTTTAAAGAGTACCGTACCGATCTGGCAACCGGCGTAACTACCGCTGCCGAATACAAACCGGTTTCTGATGATTTCAGCCATTCTGTATCAACCGAAAACAACGTGGAAGTTGTAAGGGTAAAAGATTTGCACGCACGTGTTACTACCAGCTTCAGCAACCTTATTTACGTGATATTTTACGTAATAGCTATGGGCGCTGTGGCATTTCACCTGCTGCATGGTTTCCAGAGCGCGTTCCGTACGCTGGGCTGGGTACACCGTAAATATACCCCGGTAGTTTACTTTATTGGCACATGGCTGTTTGCGGTTATCATTCCGCTGCTTTTTGCCGCCATGCCGGTTTATTATTACTATTTATCAACCCAGGGAGCTCACTAAGTTAGCTGGCCAAAAGCCACAAACATAAACATATAGAAGAGATGACATTAGATGCTAAAATTCCTCAAGGCCCATTAGCCGAAAAATGGAGCAAGCATAAATTTGATCTGAAGCTGGTTAACCCCGCCAACAAACGTAAATACGATATCATCATCGTAGGTACAGGTTTGGCAGGCGCTTCGGCAGCTGCCACCTTAGGCGAGCTGGGTTACAATGTAAAAGCATTTTGTTTCCAGGACAGCCCACGCCGTGCACACTCTATCGCTGCACAGGGTGGTATCAATGCTGCTAAAAACTACCAGAACGACGGCGACAGTGTTTTCCGTTTATTTTACGATACTATTAAAGGTGGTGACTACCGCGCCCGCGAATCAAACGTTCACCGTTTGGCCGAAGTTTCGGTAAACATCATTGACCAGTGCGTTGCACAGGGCGTACCATTTGCCCGCGAGTACGGCGGTTTGCTGGATAACCGTTCATTCGGTGGTTCGCAGGTATCACGTACATTTTACGCAAGGGGACAAACAGGACAGCAGTTATTATTAGGTGCATACTCTGCCCTTAACCGCCAGATCCATGCTGGTAAAGTAAAAGTATACACCCGCCACGAAATGTTGGACGTGGTAACTATTGATGGGCATGCCAAAGGTATTGTTACCCGTAACATGCTAACCGGCGCAATTGATACCCATGCTGGTCACGCAGTATTATTGTGTACAGGCGGTTACAGCAACGTTTTCTACCTGTCAACAAACGCTATCGGCTCAAACGTAACAGCAGCCTGGAGGGCACACAAACGTGGTGCTTTCTTTGGTAACCCTTGCTATACCCAAATTCACCCAACCTGTATCCCGGTAACCGGCGACCATCAGTCGAAACTTACGCTGATGTCTGAATCGTTACGTAACGATGGTAGGGTATGGGCACCAAAAACGGTTGAAATTGCCGAGCAATTGCGCAAAGGCACATTGAAAGCCGACCAGGTTAAAGAGGATGACCGTGATTACTTCTTAGAGCGTAAATACCCGGCCTTCGGTAACCTTGTTCCGCGCGACGTGGCTTCACGTAACGCCAAAGAAATGGTTGAAGAGGGCAGAGGTGTGGGCGGTTCGGGCTTCGCGGTATTCCTTGACTTTGCCGATGCGATCAAACGCTTAGGCGAAGAGACCGTTAAAGCGAAATACGGTAACCTGTTTGATATGTACATTCAGATCACCGATGAGAACCCTTATAAACAACCAATGCGTATTTACCCGGCGGTACACTATACCATGGGTGGCCTTTGGGTTGATTATAACCTGAGCACTACCATTCCTGGTTTATATGCTTTGGGCGAGTGTAACTTCTCCGATCACGGTGCTAACCGCCTTGGTGCATCAGCATTGATGCAGGGTTTATCTGATGGTTACTTTGTGATCCCTTATACCCTTGGTGATTACCTGGCTAAAATTGGCCCTAAAAAAGTTGATACCAGCCACCCTGCTTTTGAAAAAACCAAACAGGATGTAATTGCACACGTAAATAAATTATTATCGCTTAAAGGCAATAAAACCACTAACGAGTACCACCGCGAACTTGGCCACATCATGTGGGAGTACTGCGGCATGGCCCGTACCGAAGAAGGCCTGAAAAAAGCAAAAGGTTTGATCCAGGCATTGAAAGCCGATTTCTGGAAAAATGCTATCGTAACCGGCGAAAACGAAGAAGTAAATGCGTCGTTGGAAAGAGCCGGTCGCGTGGCCGACTTTATTGAGCTTGGCGAACTGATGGTTGATGACGCTTTGATGCGTAAAGAATCATGCGGTGGCCACTTCAGGGTTGAATCGCAAACACCAGATGGCGAGGCACTTCGTGATGACGAAAACTTTGCGTTTGTAGCTGCATGGGAGTTTAAAGGCGAGAATCAGCCGGAAGAGTTACACAAGGAACAGCTGACATTTGAAGCAGTTCATTTATCACAACGTAACTACGCATAATTAGCGAATGGTTGATCAGGTGGATAGTTAAACCACTCACCCAATCAACCGCTCACTTAATCAACAAAAAACAACGATAACTCAAATCTAAAACAAAGATGAGTAACGGAAATATGAACCTGACGCTTAAAGTATGGCGTCAAAAAAATGCTCAAACCTCGGGTAAATTCGTAAGCTATAAAGCTGAGAACATTTCGCCTGATATGTCGTTCCTTGAAATGCTCGACGTGGTTAACGAAAGCCTTACCCACAAAGGTGATGAGCCAATAAACTTTGACCACGACTGCCGCGAAGGTATTTGCGGTATGTGTTCATTGTATATCAACGGTCACCCGCACGGACCAAAACGCGGTATCACTACCTGCCAACTACACATGCGTACCTTTCATGATGGCGAAACTATCACCATTGAGCCTTGGCGCGCAGAAGCATTCCCAATTGTTAAAGATTTGGCAGTCGACCGCTCAGCTTTCGACAGGATCCAGCAAGCTGGTGGATATGTTTCGGTAAATACCGGTGGTGTTCCTGATGGTAATGCTATTCCAATTCCTAAGGTTATTGCTGATGAGGCTTTCAACTCGGCTACCTGTATCGGTTGCGGTGCCTGCGTTGCAGCTTGTAAAAATGCATCGGCCATGCTGTTCGTATCGGCTAAGATCACCCAGTTGGGTTTATTGCCACAAGGCCAGCCAGAGCGCTACCGTCGCGTGCAATCAATGGTTGCTCAAATGGATGAAGAAGGTTTCGGTAGCTGTACCAACACCGGTGCCTGCGAAGCAGAATGCCCTAAGGAAATTAAGCTTACCAACATCGCCCGCATGAACAACGATTATTTCAGCGCGAAACTGTTCAGAGAAGAAGAAGCTCACGAACAAAATCATTAATTGATTATTGTTAGAATATAGCAAACGGCCCGGTTTATCCGGGCCGTTTTTATTTATAAGCTATTTCAGCCGAGTAAGCTGATTGGTATTACTTCGTTTCTACCTATGACTTAATAAAAGTTCGTCATGTTGAACTTGTTTCAACACCACACTCGCTAAGCCGCATGCTAAGCAAATCGCCTACCTGTCCTATGGGGTGCTGAAACAAGTTCAACATAACATAATTTACAAAAAGGACTGTCATCCTGAGGCACGAAGGATCTTCTTCAATAAGCATGGTCGCTATACAGGGCGAAGAAGATGCTTCGTACCTCAGCATGACAAAGGGGTGAATGGCATTTTTCCCATCAGAGTCCACCCGGATTTAAACACACAGCATGACATGATTGAGGTAGGCTCAGGCTACATCAACCACCAGTTTACCAACAGATTTGCCATTTTCCAATATATCGTGAGCCTCATTGGCGGTAGACAGTGTAAAAGAGCGTTCGTCAATCAGCGGAACAATTTTACCGGCTTCGGCAAGCCTGGTTGCTTCCTGCATAATTTCGCTGTGATGTTTGCGGCCCCTGCCGCTGATCATCGGCATTAAGGTAAATACTCCTGAATAAGTTGCGCCACGGAATGATAATGGAGCCAGCTTATGTTCTCCCCAACCAAGGCAGCTCACCACATGGCCGGTATAATACTTCGCGGCCACAAATGAGGCATCTAACGTAGCACCACCCAAAGTATCATAAACAATATCAAACCCATCGCCGCCAGTGTATTCATTCACATATTGCTCAACTGTCTTTTCGCGGTAATCAATAAAGGTAGCACCAATGCCTTCAATATATTGCTGTTGAGCCGCACTACCGGTAGCATAAACATCTGCCCCGAAAGCTTTGGCTATCTGAACAGCCAAATGACCAACGCCGCCTGCACCGCCATGCACCAATACCTTTTGCCCTTCATGCACATTTGCCCTATCCACAAGGCCCTCCCAGGCGGTTATAAAATTAAGCGGCATTGAAGCCGCCTGGCGCATGCTTAAACTGGTCGGTTTAACAGCAAGCAGATCGGCATCAAAAGCAGCATATTGTGCATAAGTGCCCTGTAAACCGCCGATACCACCGGCAAGGCCATACACTTCGTCGCCAGCTTTAAAACGGGTAACACCGGTACCTACAGCTTCAACAATGCCGGCAAAATCCATCCCTAAAATAGCAGGCAATGGCTGTTTAGCGTGCCCCCCTTTGCCTGTACGGATCTTGTTATCCAATACGCTTACGCCGCTGGCTACAATGCGTACCAGCACCTGTCCTTCTGCAGCAACAGGGCGTTCAACTTCGGTAAGTGTAAAGGGGGCATTTGCTTCGGCTGCTATTAGCGCCTGCATGGTCGGTTTATTTTGATTTTCCATTTTAGTAATTCTGTCGTTTGATTATAGTGCAAAATTATACAATGCAGCCCTCCTTATCCTTGTACAAATCCTCGTAATAATTGTACATTTACACTATGGTTAAAGATAATTTATACCAGCCCTTTGAGATCGTTTTACGCGAACCGCTCAATGCCTGCCCTCGCAGCGAACATTCACACAGCTTCTTCGAGTTTATTTATATTGTTAGCGGTACCGGTAAACAATGCATTAACAAAAGTAAGTTCGCCTATAAATCCGGTCACCTGTTTTTGCTTACACCCGATGACTCCCATTATTTTGAGATAGCAACGCCAACGCAGTTCCTGTTCATCCGCTTTAATATGGCTTATATTAAGGATTACAAGCTGCCCGGCGATGCCGTGAAGCACCTTGAATTTATCCTGAAAAATGCAGCGCAGGCACCGGGTTGTGTATTAAAAACCTATGAAGACAGCGCTGTAGTAAAACCCCTCATGCAGGCCATCATCAGCGAACAGCAAAAGAATAGCCTTTACAGCAAAGAGCTTTTGCAGCAATACATCAACACCGTTATTGTAATAGTTGCCCGTAATGTGGCCATGAGTATGCCCGATGAGGTAGATGAAAATACCGAAGAGAAGGCGCTCGATATTTTGCAGTACGTCCAGGCCAATATCTACTTCCCCGAAAAGCTCCGGGCTGAAGCTATAGCCGATAAAATGGGGATCTCAGAAACCTATGTCGGCCGTTATTTTAAAAAGCATACCAACGAAACCCTGCAACAATACATCATTAATTATAAACTTAAGCTTATCGAAAACCGCCTGCTGCACAGTAACATGCGCATGGTTGAAATTGCCAATGAGCTTGGTTTTAATGATGAAAGCCACCTGAACCGTATTTTTAAAAAGTACAGGAGTATGAACCCTTCGGAGTTTAGGAAAGCGGCGAATACAATTTAAGGTTAATACTTGCAGCACCGGGCCTTATCATTTGTGCTCTCAAATCAGTAAATCACAGTTTTCAATTATATAAATCAGCATAAATTGAAAATTTTATTAAAATATCTTCAAAAATTTCAAAATAATTTGCTTTTTTATCAAAAACACTTCATAAATTACAATTCATAAAGATAACTGATTATCAATTTTTAATTTATTGTAATTTTTTCATGGAAGAATCAGCTTATTTTAACCAATATAGCCCAATTGATAATGTTTGGGACGAAATGTATGGCTTAGACGCTAATGTTCGGGAACATTACCGCAAAGTTATTGACTACATTTCAAAAGAATCGGCCGATGACCTGAACAAGAAGGAAGAGCTTGCCAAGCGCCTTTTCATGAGTCAGGGCATTACCTTTACCGTTTATAACAGCGGCGAGGGCATTGAAAAGATCTTTCCTTTTGATATCATCCCCCGTATTATCACGGCCGATGAATGGGCTTTTGTTGAGCGGGGTATTAAGCAACGCCTCAATGCGCTCAACCTTTTCCTCAAAGATATTTACCACAATCAGTTTATTATAAAGGATGGTATAGTACCTATTGATATCATTTACTCATGTCCGCATTTTTTGCGTGAGATGTACCAGCTGCAGGTGCCTTATGATATCTATGTACACATTTCGGGTATCGACCTTATCCGTGATGAGGACGGCACTTTTTATGTGCTTGAAGATAACCTGCGCACCCCATCGGGCGTGAGCTATATGCTCGAGAACAGGGAGATCACCAAACGTTTATTCCCCGATCTGCTGCCGCAATGCAGCGTACGCAGCGTTACCGAATATCCATCCATATTATATAAAAACCTGCTGGCGCTTTCGCCTCGGCAAATCCATAACCCTACTATCGTTTTACTTACGCCGGGTATTTACAACTCGGCCTATTTTGAACATACCACGCTGGCCCGCTTAATGGGGGTTGAGCTGGTTGAAGGGCGAGATTTAGTGGTAAACAACCATAAGGTATATATGAAAACCACTACCGGCCTGCAACAGGTTGACGTGATCTATCGCCGGGTTGATGATGAGTTTCTTGATCCGCTGGTATTTAACCCTGCAAGTATGCTGGGCGTGGCCGGCTTGATGGGCGCTTATCGCAAAGGAAACGTTGCCATAGTAAACGCTACAGGCACCGGCGTTGCTGATGACAAAGCCGTATATGCCTATGTGCCCGATATGATCCGCTATTACCTGAATGAAGAGCCGATCCTCAAAAATGTACCAACCCACCAGCTTGGCAACCGCGACGAGCGCGAAATGGTATTTAAAAACCTCAATAAAATGGTGGTTAAAAAAACCAATGGCAGCGGCGGGTATGGTATGCTGATGGGTCACGCAGCAAGCGAACAGGAAATAGATGAATATAAAAAGGAAATACTGAAAGATCCGCGTAACTTCATTGCACAGCCAACCATCAGTCTTTCGGCGGCACCTTGCTATATGCAGGGCGAATTAAAGCCTCGCAGAGTTGATTTACGCCCTTATGCACTATATGGACCCGACGGCATTGAGATAGTGCCAGGTGGCTTAACCCGTGTAGCTTTAAAAGAAGGCTCGCTGGTGGTAAACAGCTCGCAGGGTGGAGGCAGTAAGGATACCTGGGTTTTAAGCCCCCCGACCCCCTAAAGGGGGAGGTAATGCGAAGGGCAAGTTTTTTATTAAACCGCTCTTGAGAGGGCAATCGTGCAAGCCTAATTAAATTGAATAAAGGAATTAAAATATAACTAACAAGCTGGTGGTAAAACCGCCGGCATAATCATTCCCCCTTTAGGGGGTTAGGGGGCTTTTATGTTAAGCAGGGTTGCAGCAAGTTTTTATTGGTTAAGCCGTTACATTGAGCGCAGCGACGGTATGCTGCGGATGTTAAAAATTAATTATGCCTCGTCGCAGGATACGGTGCAGGAATTTACCTGGGAGCCTGTAATGAGGATCTTTGCCGGGCTGAACGCCGGTGAGGCCGAAAAGCTGGACAATGACAGCCGGTCGGTTTTAAAGTATATGGTTACCGGGAAAAACAATCCTAATTCCATACTTAATATTATTACCCTGGCACGGGAAAATGCCCGTGGTGTGCAGGAACACATCACCAAAGACCTTTGGCAATGCCTTAATGAATATTACCACACGGTAAAAGATCCGCGCCTGGAACGTGCCCTGTACCGGGAAGATCCGATAGGAGTATTGGATGTTTTAATAAAACAGGTAATGCTTTATTACGGCACGGTGGAGATCACCATGGAACGAGGAGAGGGCCGTGCATTTATGAATATCGGCAAGTATCTTGAAAGGGCTATCCAGTCGGTTGATATTTTGGATACCAAGTTCAGCTCGATAAGTGATAATCCCGACTTGCTTACAGATACTACTTATTGGAAACACCTGTTGCTTTCGCTGGGCGGTTACGAGCTATATTTAAAAACCTATCGAGAAGGCTTTGAAGCCGAAAACGTTTTGGAGCAGGTTGTGCTGAACAACGACTTCCCGCGTTCGGTTATCTATTCGGTTAACAATATTCAACGCTATTTCGACAGGCTGAAGAACGATAGTAATGCCGATGATTACCGGGAGATGTCATTCCAGATTGGCAGGCTGCAAAGCCGCATAAAGTACAGTTCGGTAAAAAGCATTAAGCAGGAGGGCCTGCACCTGTTCCTCACCCAAATCAGGAGTGAGCTATACGGCGTTGGAAATTCACTGAATCAGCATTATTTTGCTAATTCATAAATTTAATTTGAAAACCGCTTAATTTGAAGATGTGTTGATTTGAAAATTTGAAAATGCAGATTTACTCTTTTCATTTTCAAATCTTCAAATTGTCCAATTAACTAATTAAAGAAGAGATGCCTGAATTTAAGATCCAACATATCACCAAATACACCTATGAGGGGCCTGTTCGCGACAGCGCCAACCAGATCATCCTGTTCCCGATAAAAGATGAATACCAGGAAGTGATAAAACAGGAATTGAGCATAACCGGCAACTCGGTGGTTGATACCCATATTGATTATTACGGCAACGAGGTTGGCAGTTTTACCTACAGCGATCAGCACAATATGCTGGTCATTAACTCCAAGCTGGTTGTTACTACCCGCCAGCGCCCACTGCCGGTTAACGATATTTTTCCAGAGCAGCAATGGGAAGATCTAAAGCGGCTTCAGTATATGGTGCCCTATATTGATTTCCTAAAGCAGGAATATTTTGAAGGCCTGCCCGAACTGCAGGAAGTAGTT
Organism: Mucilaginibacter sp.; assembly: GCF_036383575.1. Taxonomy (GTDB): domain Bacteria; phylum Bacteroidota; class Bacteroidia; order Sphingobacteriales; family Sphingobacteriaceae; genus Mucilaginibacter. The sequence goes on along the minus strand of NZ_DASVOB010000026.1, from coordinate 290 downwards.
GAGCAGGAAAGACACAAAGACGAAACTCCTTTCCAGGTGGCGCTCCGTTTTTGCGGCTGGGTTTACAAAAACTTTGAATACATCAAAGGCGTAACCACCGTTGAAACCACGCTCGACGAAGTGTGGAAGCTTAAAGCCGGCGTTTGCCAGGATTTCGCCCATATTTTAATGGTGATGCTCCGCCAGCTTAAAATACCATCACGCTATGTAAGCGGCTACATCTGCACCCACAGCAGCGCTATGCGCGGTGAAGGGGCAACCCACGCCTGGGCCGAAGTATACGTACCCGA
>NZ_DASVOB010000025.1:0-10018 GCF_036383575.1 Mucilaginibacter sp. | reverse complement strand
GTTGCGCACCAGGTCGCCGAAGTCATATTGTTTGTATAATGTATCGGTGGGTTTGGCCGGTTGTACTACTTTTTCTTTAATGCGTAAGGAATCGGCCTTTACCGAATCGGCAGGTACCTGTACCTGGCCAAAAGTATGTGTAGTTATGCCTGTAAATAGTAGAAAAAAAACTGTCGCTAAAAGCAGGGTGGAAGTTTTATATGGTGGTTTGTGATGCACGCTAACGTATATAAATATTTACAATTCAATTTATTAACTGTTAATTGTGATTGGGTTAGCTCATTTTTAAACCCCGAAACGTGCATAATGTTTGACGTTTAAATTTAGGGAAGGGATTAAGCTCCATCGCCGCGAATGCATTATTTGTTGTTCCGGTTAAATATTGCTACCTTAATATTCTCTTATAAACCACGGAATCCATTCCTGTACTACCGTAGATCTTTTAACCAATTATGATCATGAACACACCATACTCGCGCTTTGTGGCTTTTGTCGTTTTTATGCTCAGCTCCCTTTTATGTTCAGCTCAAAACAATCAGGGATCAACAGATACTATTAATCGCAAATGGTGGAAAGAGGCGGTTGTTTACCAAATTTATCCCCGTAGTTTTAAAGATAATGACGGAGATGGCATTGGCGACCTGAAAGGCATCATCTCAAAGCTTGACTATATCAAAAGTTTGGGGATTGATGTTGTTTGGCTTAACCCCATTTACAGCTCGCCTAATGATGATAACGGATATGATGTAAGCGATTACCGCAACATCATGAAGGATTTTGGAACGATGAATGATTTTGATGCGTTGCTGAAAGGCATGCATACCCGTGGCATAAAACTGGTTATGGACCTGGTAGTGAACCACAGCAGCGACGAGCACGAATGGTTTAAGCAAAGCCGGAGCTCGCGCAATAATCCATACCGTGAATATTATCATTGGTGGAATGCCGAAAAAGGTAAACCGCCTTACCGTTATAGTCTGTTTGATGTAAACCATGACGCCTGGCGTTATGATTCACTTACTAATGCCTATTACCTGCATTATTTTTCGCGCAAACAGCCCGACCTTAACTGGGAAAACCCAAAACTCAGAAATGAAGTGTATGACATTATGAAGTTTTGGGCCGATAAAGGAATTGATGGCTTCAGATTGGATGCTTTTCAGTTTGCCGCAAAGGATACTACATTTCCGGCCTTCCCGAAAGGATTTGAAAAAAACTTCACCCAATACTACGGCGTACAGGGCAATTTGCATGGTTACCTGCAGGAAATGAACAGGGAGGTGCTTAGCAAATACAATGTAATGAGCGTGGCCGAAGGGGCAGGCAATACATTTGAAGACGGCCATAATTTGGTTGATGCCGACAGGGATGAATTAAATATGGCTTATGCTTTTGAGGGTGTGGATATTGCCAAACCCGAAGGATATAGTGTGGTTCATTTAAAACAGGTATTTACCAAATGGGATAGTGCCTTTGCGGCAAAAGGCTGGTTATCGATATTTTTGGCTAACCATGACCAGGCCCGGTTAGTAAGCCGGTTCGGTAACGATAGCCCTGAGTTTAGGGCTGTATCCTCAAAAATGCTCACCACTTTTTTAATGACCATGCGCGGTACGCCCTATTATTACAATGGCGACGAACTGGGAATGACCAATGCAGGTTTCACTACAATTGATGATTACCGCGATGTACAAACGCTTAACGAGTACCAGCGACAGAAAAATATTGGAGCCGATTTACCGGCATATTTAAAAAGGATAGCCTTTGAAAGCCGGGATAATGGTCGCACCCCATTTCAGTGGAACAGCACTGCCAATGGCGGCTTCACTACCGGCACACCCTGGATAAAGGTAAACCCAAACTACAAAAACATTAACGCGGCTGCCCAGGAAAAAGACGGCAACAGTATTTTAAATTACTTTAGGCGGATAGTAAAACTTCGGAAGGATAACCTGGTGCTGGTATATGGGAAATATACATTGCTCGACGCTCAGAACCCTGATACTTATGCCTATACAAGAGAGTTGAATGGCAAAAAGTTGCTTGTACTGCTGAACTTTACCGGCAAGCAAGCTTCGGCTCAAACCGGTGTGGATTTAGGTAACGCGACGGTTTTAATAGGCAATTATCAAAAGCCATCAAAAAATGGTATGCTGATGCCATATGAGGCTGTTGTTTATGAGGTAAAATAAGAGCGTTTTAAGTAGAGGCCGTATCACAGATCAAATTGACCACCCTTGGTGTTGTGTTACCTAAGAATTGAAATTTAGCTGATAATATTTATAGAAAAGGGGGTTAACGTATTTTTCGATGAAAAATCACTTAATTATCTTACTGTTAGGTGTTTATGTAAATGTTAGCCCTGAATTATGTTAACCCTGTTAACCCCTTTTTGTTAGCAGAGTCAATCCAACCCCGAACTATATCGCTTAAGTAGCTGAATAAATCAAAAAAAGAGGCTGATTACTCTACAAATATTTTTATCTCACCTCACTACCAACGAAATCTGTAACACCCTCGGTTTGTCACCAATTGCCGGGCCGCCCCAATCTGTTTCATCCCCATTGAGGATACGCAGCGATTTGAACGTGCCATGATCATACCCTCCTTCTTCAACTTTAAGATATTGCCATGCTTTGCCGGTATTGCTTCCTGTCGGGCGGAACGTGACGCGGCAGTTTGTTCCGGTCATGATGAATTTATTTTCGTCAAGGGTAACTATCATTGCTTTGCCGTTATGGTCTTGATTGGGTTTAAGTTCGCCTCCCCGGCCGCCGCCAAATTTTATTACTGCATCCCATGTCCCAAGTTTAATGGTTTGCTCTGCGCCGTCTTCATGTTCAACAACGGCTTTTATCTTGCCTTCAAAACTCCATTGAGCCAGCTCGTGCATCATTGGGGTTGCCATAACATATTCCTGTGCAAAAGGGGGAAGGCCTTTAGCAAGATGTTCGTCGTTTGAGCTATCCCCATTATCATCTATTCCAAACGGCGAAAATCCGATTCCATCGTGAGCTAAAACATCGTAAAAGTATTTGGCGTTATCGGCAATTAAACCGGCTTCAGGTACAAACAGGGCATTATCTGCACGTGCATACAGATCAATTACCTTCAACACCCTTTCGCTGCCTGACAGGTAAATATCAGGAGCAAGCAGATCGATGGAGGGAGCTGCCACTTTCCAAATGGGGATCACATTATCGGTAGCACCGCCACTTTCATAGTGGGTTGCAGGGGGATTGGTAAGCGGATCACGCAGCGCTACGTTTATATATAGCGGCAGCGGATATTCTGCTTTACCGGCAGCAGCAACCTGCTCAATGAACCGGGCTATTGACCAGGCCTGGAAATATTCGTCGGCCCTGTCACCAAATACCTGCTGCCATGAACCTTTTGTATTTACTGGTACATTCAAGGCTTTCAGTATAGCCGGTTTTAACAGATCAGCAGGTACATCCGCCTCAAATAATTTTTGTGCTTTAGCTGAATAATCGCGAACTGTGTCCCACGAACCCGGCTCGTTTTCAACTTGTACCATAATAACGGTATGCTGCGTATCTGCCTGCTTTAAATGCAGCATAACTGCCGAAAACGCTCTGATATCAGCATCCAACGTAGCTTTTGAATGCGGTGAGGGGGAGTCGATCGGCTTGCCTGTTTTTCCTGTGATGTTTGGGTATTTCTCTGCATCTCGCTTCATCCATTCGGGCATATAATGATTACTCCCGTTTTTCCAGGTGCCAAACCACAATAGCACCAGTTTTACATTGTGCTGCCGGGCTTGGGTAAGCAGCGTATCTACCAATGAAAAATCAAACTTTCCGGGCTGAGGTTCTATCTGCTCCCAATAAATGGGGACTTCGAGCGTGTTGAGGTGCATCATCTCAACCGATTTCCATACACCCGGCATCAAAGCCGGCCATGCGCTTGAATTATGGGCTTGTCCGCCCAATATCAAAAATGGTTTACCATCAACTAAAAAGGCGTGCCTGCCATCTTTTTCAATGAGTTTAGGCAATGAGGTATCATTGGTTTGGGCAACTGCTTTGCTTCCTGCTAATAACAATGAAGTAAGCAGGAATATATTTTGAGCTTTTTTGCCAATTATTTTAAGCATGGTATCAAGGTTTATGATCATGCCAAAATAATTACAAAACAGCGCTTAAGGTAATACTAAATAAACCGTTTATGGTTAAAAATGTACCACCGGTCGCCTTTACTTATTCAATTCCAGCTTGGCAAAAAAATCATTAAACATCAGGTTGATATCCAGCCGGCGGTAAACCCGGATATTACGGCCATGAGCGTTGTAATCATACCCTCCCTGCGCATTAATGAGTGGGCAAGGCTTTAACACATATTCGCTTGATGAAGGATCGGCCTCAAAGGATGATTGTAATGCGGTCAGCAGCACCAGCGGACTATCGCCCAAAATATAGGTCTCCCCCAAATTAAGATGATACTGCTGAATGCGGGCCATCAGGTTTTCGAGCGTGTTGACCAGGTATTTCCCAATTTCGCCCTGGGGTTTTATCTTAAGCTGTAATTCAGAATAAGGCAATATGGCCTGGCGGTATCCGTCCCTCGGGATCTGCCATAGCTTTAATTGCGAGTGGTTAAACACAGCCCTGGCTGCGGGGATATCAATATTGAGGTTATACTCGGGGCTGCTGTAGTTTGGCGGAGGTAGTGCAAGGTCGATGTACTCGGGGCCGCCAATCCATACCAGGGTAAGCTTATCGGCGATTTTTGGATCAGTTAATACTGCCGATGCAATTTCGGTAAGTCCGGCGCCGCAAAGCACATAAAGCGGGAGGGAAGTGTCCGTGCGTGAAGCTTCTTTAATGATCAGGTCGACCGCCTTGCTTTTTACCGGAGTGGTGTCATTAACCATGCCGGTATTGGAGCCGGCTATAACAGGGAAACGGTCTTTAATTTTTAAAACGGCTAATAGTTCGGATGCTTTTTTAGCGGCCTCATCGGCCTGGGTTTTTGATCTGTCGAAACCGTCGTTAACACTCAGGTGCGAACCAATAACGCCTCTCACCTCTACCGATGGGGATAGCACGAGATGTGTAAGCGCAAACAAGCCATCCGGGTCGCCGCTAAAATCATTATCAATAATCACCCTGATGCGGGGCGAAATGAGTTTATTAGCATTCGTTGATTGGCCTTTTGAAACAAAAGGAAAAACAAACAAAAGGAGCAGGAGTGGTAAAAACTTGCTTTTGGTCATGGCTTACAGGTTAATTGGTTGGTGCACACAATATAAGTGTTTTGCCACGAAATAAATACCGGATTATCAGGCTATACTTTCAAAAGCCGCAAGATATTTATCAATGTAAAATTGCTTGCTTGCCGTTTTGTATTGCATGATAAAGCGCGGATGTTCCAGCGCTATTATCTCGCCAAAAAAATGATATTCATCGTTCAGCTTGCGTAAAAATGCCTCATTCTTGCCGGTGCCAAAACAAAAGCATTTATCTGTATTAATGCCGAGATCGATCTGCTTGCGGATGTTTTCGATCATAAACTGATAAACTGCCCGGGTTAATTCCTTGCTATCGTAATAATTATAATTCTTTTCCTTGCCATTAGCATCAATGCTGGTAAAACCAAGCGGACAGGGCGAATTAATATAGATCTGCTTATAAAAAGCTTCAGGGCCGCCAAAGGCATTGATCACCTCGTAAACAAATACAGATGATGGCTCGTGCGACATTTTGCCTTCGTAGCTGATATGGCATTCGGAAATCAGTCGTTTGGGGTCGGTAAAGGGAATACCTGTTAAACCGCCGCCAAACCTGCCAGGGTTAATGCCTAAAATGATATGCCGTTGCTGGTTATCGTCATAATATTTATGATAAAACTCATCAACAATGCGCATGGTTTGGGGATGCTCTTTAAAAGGGTTCATGATGCGGATGCCTTCGGGTAAAGGATTGCCGGTGTAGGTTAGCTGCTCATTGAATTGGATAATCCGGTCTGCAAGTGTCATAACTCAAATTTAGCATTAGTTGAGCAATTGTTTTTGAACTGTTGAGGCTTTTTCCTTTAGTGTTTGTAGCATTTGACTTATTTTGCGGGCGATAACAAAACCGTTTACCGCGGGGGGAGGCTTATGTCAAAAAAGAAAAAGGGTAAGATAGTAGCAATGAAGTCAGCTCAGCTAAGCCCGGAAAAGTATATTAAAACACAGGCACGTACGCTGCCTATTTTTGAATGTCTGATCAACGATGATTGGGAGACATCCGGCTTGTGTAATATCATAGTGGCCCGCCAGCACAAAAACGGAAATGTAACAGCAGGTATTTACCTGGTTGATATATTTTGCCTGGGTGTTAAGGGTGCCCAGTACGAATTCAATATGTACCAGGACGACTACGAAGATTTAAAAGACAGGTTCAATTGGGAAAGATGCGATTATATACTTGCTCATAATATCATTTTTGGCGCGATAGCTTACGCCGAAGATTATGGATTTAAGCCGCACAAGGAATTTGAAATAGCAGAGTATATTTTAGAGGAAGATGATGAAGCGATAGAGCTGATGGAGCTTGATTTTGGATTAAATGGAAAACCTCATTATGTATCGGGCCCTTATGATGACGCTGTGAAAGTCAATAATATCATAGCTACACTTGAGCGAACAGCAGGCGAAGGCAATTTTACTTATACATATCTTGGAGATGGATTTGACGATATGGATGATGAGGATTTGGACGACTGGGACGAAGATGACTATGATGATGATATTGATTATCCCAATGATGGAAACGGATTGGGGGCAATGCTGAAACTTTTGAAAAACGTAGGTGAGACATACGATGCTAAAATAAGGACCGAACAAGCCAGGCAGATGTTATCAGAGCATTATATTGGTGCCAAATATGAACTGAGTGAAACAGAAGGCGCATTGGAAGACAATCGTTTTGGTAGTGATGAAGAGGCGGGCGATTATTATAGGTTAAGAACGATTATTGCCAACAAAGAGATTGTTCCGGTAAAAGAGTTTGAGGAAGCGCGTTTAAAATACCCGGCGACTCCTGCATTTTACAAACTGCTGCAAACGGCTTACATAAATAACCAACAGTACGATGAGGCCGAGGAAACGATAACTTTAATGTACAATGTGTTTCCTGATTATTTTCCGTCACTTATCAATTACGCGGGAATGCTTTTTGTGCACGAAGAGCCAGAAGCTGTTTTAGCCGTTTTTAATGGCAAGCCCGATCTTAACTATTTATATCCTGGTCATAAGGTTTTTCATTTGGCCGAAGCATTAGTTTATTATGCCTGCATGTGCCGTTATTTTTCTGCAATTGACCAAATAGATTCGGCTGATATGTATATGAATGCTATGCTCAAATATGCGGAAACCGACTTCTTTAAGCAGACGGAGTTGGTAAAGTTTTCAATTATGGATCTTTTTAAAGCAAAATTTGCCGCTTTAACAGAGGGCGGATTTTTAGGTAAGTAACGTGCCTAACGCTTTTAGTATTTAAGGTGGATAATGTGTTGCTTATTGGTGATTGGTATCTCGATAATAAAGTTATTTGATATTCGCTTTTTACCAAATGGTAAGTGGAACCGGTTTTTCACGGAGGAAATTTGTGGTGTTTAAAAAAAGAACAAACATCATGAATAATCAAATTGAAAACAGATCGTCATTAAATGGCAAACGGGTAATTATATTAGGAGGTAGTACAGGCATAGGCTTCGCGACAGCAAAAGCTGCCGCTGCCGAAGGTGCTAAAGTTGTAATAGTTTCGGGGAACCAAAGCAAAATTAATAACGCCTTGAGCCAGTTACCTAAAGGAACTGAAGGTTATGCCGTAGACCTTTCGCGCGAAGAAAATATAAAAGTCTTTTTTGAGCAGACCGGTAATTTTGATCATCTGGTTTATACTGCTGCCGAAAACCTTAACCTCAATAATATCGGCCAAACAGATATTGACGCGGCACGTAAATTTTTCAACCTCCGTTATTGGGGTGCATATGCTGCTGTTAAATATGGTACGCCATTCATTAATGAAGGCGGTTCGGTAAACCTAACCGGTGGCACTGCCGGAACAAGGCCTGCCGCGGGTTGGTCGATAGCCAGCAGTATTTGTGGTGCGATGGAAGGCTTGGTAAGGGCCCTGGCTGTTGAGCTTGCTCCTGTACGGGTAAATGCGGTAGTACCCGGCGTAATTGACACCAATCTTTGGGATAGCTTGCCTGCCGAAAACAAAGAAGGCCTTTATAACTGGGCAAAGGATACATTGCTGCTTGGGCGTGTTGGCGATGCTGATGACGTTGCCCTTGCCTTTGTTTATCTCATGAAACAAGGTTTTGGCACCGGGCTGAATTTAGTTATTGACGGCGGGACGTTGCTGGGGTAGTATTAATTAGGAGGCACCTACGGAGCCGAAAATCGCTTGCTTAGGTTATGCTATAAACATGGTACTCCTACGGAGTTTGAAAGCGATATTAGCACTCCGGAGGAGTATCGTGTTTATAGAGAATTTATAAGACGAAATCTGGCTCCGTAGGTGCCTCCTGATTTAAGAATTGTTTCCTGCGATATAAGAATATTGGTTGATGCCCGCTGCTTTTGTATCTTGGGCTATTCATCAATCCAAAAGCAATTGACAACCCCACCGATACATTTTAATAAAACCCGTATTGCGCCAACGCCGAGCGGGTTTTTGCATGTGGGTAATATTTTGTCATTTTCACTTACCGCTGCGTTGGCCCGCAAACATGGCGCGAAAATATTATTGCGGATAGATGATCTTGACCGGGCAAGGGTTAACCCCGAATATTTAACCGATATTTTTGATACACTCCGTTTTTTAGAAATTCCCTGGGATGAAGGGCCACAGGATGCGGATGATTTTGAAGCTAATTTTTCGCAAGTTCATAGGATGGACCTATATAACGAAGCCCTTGAGCAGTTAGCTGCCGGTGGTTTTGTTTTTGCCTGTGCTTGTTCACGAAAGCAGCTTGGCGAAACCGCTTCATGTGCCTGCGTTGATAAACAGATCCCGTTAAGCACTCCGGAGGTAAGCTGGCGTTTACGTACTGAGAATGCTGCTGTATTAGAGGTGAAAGCTTATAACGGCACAATTATCCAAACGCAATTGCCTGCCCAAATGGAAAATTTCGTCGTCAGGAAAAAGGATGGCTTCCCGGCCTACCAGCTTACATCGGTTATCGACGATTTGTTTTATGGTGTTGACCTGATTGTAAGGGGGGAAGATCTGTGGGCATCAACGCTGGCTCAAATTCAATTGGGCGCGATATTGAATAAGCCGGTTTTCAATAACATTGTATTTTATCATCACCCTTTATTGTTTGAAGGGCCGGGGAAAAAGCTATCTAAGTCGGCGGGCTCAACATCGGTTCGTTATTTAAGACAGGAAGGCAAGAGCGCAGCTGATGTATTTGAGCTTATTTCAAATCTGTTAGGGTTCCCCGAAAGGGCCAATAGTTGGCAGCAACTTGCCGGGCTTATTCTCGGCTAATCTTCATAGCTTATTAACAGGTGTTTGTAAAATGCAGATTTAATGTGAATCGGCCTTAATCGAAAAGTATAGGTTTGTATATTTTAATGTGATGAAAATGTTAACTTATTTACAAAAAATTAAAACATACGGTGCTTTTACTTTACCATGACATAACTGCCTGTACATATCGGAGCGGTAAATTTGTATCAACAAATACAAATTACGATGCAAGCAGCATTTTGCCACAAGCACCTGAAATTTCTGTTTTTTGTTATCCTTGCCTTCAGAGCCATTACCTGCCAGGCTCAAAACAGCCCCCTCTCCAAAGGTTTCGCACATAATGATTACTGGCACAACCGGCCTCTGTATGATGCCCTGGATAACGGTTTTCAAAACGTAGAGGCTGATATTTACCTGCGCGACGGCGAATTGCTGGTTGCTCATATGTTGCCGGCTTTTCAAAAAAAACGCACCCTCGAGCAGCTTTATTTAGCCCCGTTACTCAATTGCTATGAGGGTAAAAACAG
>NZ_DASVOB010000024.1:0-8903 GCF_036383575.1 Mucilaginibacter sp. | reverse complement strand
GCTTCACCTTTTCGGCCAGTTCATCAATGTTTTGCTCCACTCCCTCGGCCACCGGGAAATAGCCGGCCATGCGTACCACCGCCCCAAATACAGGCGAGTTCCATACCCAGTGATTAGTAAACAGGATGAGCTTCGGATGCTGCATGATCAATACCAAAATATCAAGGAATGACTGATGATTACTGATCACTACGGCGGGCTTTTCAAATGTATCTTTATCTATTACCCGCTTGCGTAGGTTAGGCATGATATACATCATCGACCAGCAAAAGCGCGCCAGGATAGCATGATAAACATATTTGCTTCTTTCCCCTTTAAAGGGATTAAGCTTAATCAGCAGCAAACCAATAAGGGATGATAACAGGCAGCCGCTTACAAAATAAGTGAATGCAAAAACTGAGATCACAAAGCCGCTCAGTGTCCAGGGGAAACGCTTTTTCTGCACCCTGTTTTTGATGAGGATATTGAACAGGAACGGGATTAAAATCTGCGCCATCACCACTACGCAAACTATCCCGATAATAGAGATCAACGCTATTGACCGCAAAGCCGGGTGTTTGGCAAATATCAGCACACCCAAACCCGCCACCGTAGTAATGGCAGATAAAAAGATGGATGATTTGTAGGAAGACAGGTTTTTCTTCCCGGTTTTATATTCCTGCAGCAAGCCATCCATAATAAACAGACTGTAATCATCGCCCAAACCAAATATCAGGGCTGATATAATGATGTTCACGATATTGAACTGGATGCCCAGCAGCCCCATCAAACCCAGGATCCAGATCCAGGAAATAAACATCGGGATAAAGGAAACCAGTGTAAGCTCAATGCGCCCGTAAGTGAGCAAAAGCACTGTAAACACCAGCAATGACGACATGATGGCGATACTGGTAAAATCATTATTGATGATACCCACAAACCGGTTGGTCAAATATTGCTTATCAACAACGGTTACATTCGGCGTATTTTCAAACAGACTGTAGATCTTGCTTTTATCCTGCGGCGATATTTTCACCAGCGTGATCACCCCTGCACGACCTGGCTGTTCGGTAATATAATCGTCCAGCAAGCTTTTGCGGATGCCTGTCATTTCATCCTGCCCAACCACTTTAAAATCTTTATTAATGAGGTCATGGAAATGATCAAAAGCGGCAGGCTTAAATCCCATCGCAGTACCTTCTTTAATGAGCACCGTCATTAATGCCTGCTTTTTAGCCGGCGTCCAATAGCTGTTCCAGCGGGCTATACGGGCTTTTTGTAAGGAGTCGGATATAATGAGTGATGATACGCCCGAGTATTTTTTTACGATGTTTTGTTCTTTCAGCAACTCTATCTGTGCCGATAGTTTTTCGTTGGTACGGAGGGCATCATCCAATGTTTTTCCTTCGGCTAAAAGATAAACCGATTGCAGGGCGTACTTATTAATGGCATTCAGTTTGGCTTCGGATGCCTTGAGCTTATCGGCCATGAAGTTCATGCGGCTCATATCCGTTTCAAAACTCACATTGCGGGCGGTATAGCTGAACACGATGGTCAGTATAACAATGGCCGAAATAATGAACTTATTATACTCGGGGTTGTAGGCTGCTATTTTATCGATCCATGATAGTTTGGCAATATGCTCGTCCTGCTCTTTTTTGGAAGCGATGAAATGCGGAAGGAATACCAGCGAACAAAACGAAGCACCTATTAAACTAAAGGCAGCAAATAACCCAAGGTCCTTCAGCATTTCTGATTCTACAAATTCCAAACAGAAAAACCCGCCAATGGTAGTAAAACTGCCAACAGTTAACGGCATAGCCAGATCGCGGATCACCTGTTCAATACTGCGGGTATGGCGGTAATGGTTAAACACATGCAGCGAATAATTAACCGCAATCCCCAGCACCACCGAGCCCGTACCCAATGCAATAACCGAGATGCTCCCTTTTACAAAATAAACCACCGCCAGCGAAAACAGTGCGCCAAACAACACCGGCACCAAGATCACTACCGGGGCCCGTTTCTTTTTAAAATAAAACCCTAAAAAAACGATCAGGAAAACTACGGTAATTCCCTGCGTAAACATCGAGTCGCGTCGTAACTGGAGCGCGTTGCCTACCGATACGGCAGTTGTACCGAAGTAACTGCAATTGATGGTTGTAAAACTTTTGTTTTGCAGACTATCGATAGTATTGTCCAGTCCTTTCAACAGTACCGCGTTCTCGCCGGTATTATTGGGCGAATATTTTGGTGTGATGAACAGCAGCAGGTTTTTGTGATCTTTGGTCATCACATAGCTGTCATACAGTTCAAAGTTTTCGTCGTATTGCAGCTGTTGCAGTTTTTTCAGGCCGAGGTATGAAATGCCGACCGGGTCGCTGCTGATCATCCCTTTCAAGGCCAGTCCGGCGGGCGAGGTAAGCGTACGCAAATCGCGGGCAAGCGTTTCTTTTACCCTGTCCGGGCGAATGAGGGTATCAATATGCAGGTAATCATGCTCGTTCAGGTAAATGGGCAAGCTTTTATTGATGGTACCAAACAGCTCCATCACCAGGCCGTCATCAACCTTAGCATTGATCTTACTGATGTACGCGGGGAGTTTTTGTTGAATTGTCCCGGTAAACGTATCCGCAAATGAGATGAGGCTATCCGGTTCCTGCTGTGTGGAATCTTTAAGCGAAACCATTACTACCAGCTTATCAACAAATTTGGAGTTTTGGAAAATGTAATTGAGCTTTTCGATCTTTTTATCCTTCGGCAGCACTTTGGAGATATCCTCCTCAAACCTGATCCGCGAAGCAAAAAAACCGACAAGCACGAAGCTCAGCGCAAACACCGTATAAAACAGCGGTTTGCGGGCATTGAAATAATTATAGATGCCTACCAGGATTTTTTCCATGAATTACAACGCGGGGACAGGCCTCCGCTTAAACAGCTTCAATAACGCAAAAGTGAGCAATCCTGCTATAATACCTGCAAAAATTGCCAGCGAAATACTGCCGTAAAGATATTGTTCCAAATGTTCGCCAATGGACTGGAGCGAAATTTTATCCAAAGGGATATCCACATTCCTGCTGCCCATCCACAAACTGCCTGTTTTATAACTCAGGAAAATGATAACCGGGATCATGGGTGCAACGCTGATATGCGCTGCTGTAACTACGATAGCTTTATTGAGCCTGAATAGGAAAGCCAGCGAAATAGCTACTAAAAGCTGGAAACCCCAGATAGGCACTATCCCCATAAAAACCCCGAATGCTACAGATTTAGCTTTAAGTTGCGGCGAATGCTCGGGATTAAAGAACAGGTTTTTCATCATCTGCTTTGCTTTTTTTTTATCAAAAAGCATCCTGAAAAAATCGCGGGGTTTGATATACGCAAAGGTGATGATCACCAATATAGTGTTCAACACGCTGATACGCGAAAAATCCTGGAAAGGCCTAAAATGCGAGATGCGTGTTTCTTTTGGCGCATAGTAAACCGTAACCGGCACCCAATCAATCTTAATGCCCTTCCACGCAGCACGAACGATCACTTCTATTTCAAACTCGTATTTACGGGTAATGTATTTAGTATTTTTGAGCAGGTGAATGGGATACAAGCGGTAGCCTGATTGTGTATCAGGGCATTTAATGCCTGTTTCCACCCAAAACCAAAAATTGGAAAACTTATGTCCGAAACTGCTTTTGCCCGGCACGGATGATTGCTCCATATTACGCGAGCCGATGATCAGCGAGTCTGGCTCCTGTTCCAGCTTTTCGATAAAAGCAGGCAGGTCGCTGGCAAAATGCTGCCCGTCTGAGTCGATAGTTATAGCGTGTTGATAGCCTCGCTCGACAGCAAATTCAAAAGCCTTACGTAAAGCCCAGCCCTTGCCCACATTTTGGGTATAGCTTACACATTGGATTTGCGGGAATGACTGGATAATGGCCTGCGTATCATCAGTTGAGCCATCGTTTACTACGATAACCTGGTCAGTATAAGCCAAAACATCGTTAATGATAGCGGCCAGCGTGCCCTGGTTATTATAGGTGGGTATAATAACGCATACCTGTAATTGTTTAAACTTTGCCTGTATAAGTTGTAAGTTATCCGTCATATATCATTCAATCGCACGTACCGGCTTCAGTCCAGGTTTTTATCAAGGGGGTTTTAGGGTTTACGTTTATTGCTTTACAAAGTTATTGTTTCAGAATAAATTAAACGTTAAATTTTTGCATCTGATATAACCAAATGAAACAGAATCTGCCGAGTCACAAGTCTGCCCCGCACTATCCTGCACACAAGACTTGCGCCAAAGGGGTTAAATTTTTGTGTGGATGCTATAAATCATGTCATTGCGAGGAGCTGACAAGGGTGGCGCATCGGGGCGACGTGGCAATCGCATGCTATACAGGGCGGCCATGCTTCCGTGCGATTGCCGCGCTGCGCTCGCAATGACATATTTGTTGACGATACCTATACGTGCAATACATACTGTCCACAAACCGTTTAATACCCATTCCTAAATCCGAACATTTACCTTATTTTCGCCCTGATTTTGTGGAAAAGAATAATCAAACCTTATTAAATAAAACTGCTGTGCCCATGCTACAGGTTGGAGGAAAGGCTCTTTCGCTGGATGATTTTTACCAGGTGATTTTTAAAAACAGCGCAGTTGTTCCTGATGAGCAGGCGTTGCAAAAGGTGCAAACCAATTTTAATTTTCTTGGTGGCTTTTCATCCAATAAACTCATTTACGGCATCAATACCGGCTTCGGCCCTATGGCGCAATACAAAGTGAGCGATGAAAACCGACTGCAGTTACAGTACAACCTGATCCGCAGTCATGCCTCCGGCGGCGGAAATTTAATGCAGCCACAATTGGTAAAAGCATTGATGCTTGCCCGCCTAAACAGCTTTATGCAAGCCTATTCGGGCGTACATCCTGAACTTACCAATCTCCTTGCCGAACTCATCAACAAAAACGTTACCCCCTGCATATTTGAACACGGCGGCGTGGGTGCCAGTGGCGACCTGGTACAATTAGCCCACCTTGCCCTCGCTTTAATTGGCGAAGGCGAAGTGATTTATAACAACGAGGTACAACCTACCGCTAAGATTTTTGAACAGCTGGGTATCAAACCGCTCAAAATCCATATCCGCGAAGGCTTGGCCATCATCAATGGGACTTCGGCCATGACGGGGATCGGTTTGCTGAATATTATACGTGCTAAAAAACTGCTGGGCTGGTCGGTCATACTTTCGGCCATGATCAATGAGGTGGTTGAGGCTTTTGACGATCATTACTCGTTTGAACTCAACAAGGTGAAACAGCATAAAGGACAAAATGCTATTGCCGCACAGCTTCGTGACATCCTGAAGGATAGCCAAATGGTGCGGAGCCGCTCGGAACATTTATATAATCCCGAAAACCTGGATCAGGAAATATTTGAGGACAAGGTGCAGGAATATTATTCGCTCCGTTGCGTTACGCAGATCCTCGGCCCCATCTATGATACCGTTGCGCAGGCTGAGCAGGTTGTTGTTGACGAGCTTAATTCCGTGAATGATAACCCGGTTATCGACCATGAAAATCATAACATTTTCCACGGCGGCAATTTCCATGGCGATTATGTTTCGCTGGAAATGGATAAATTAAAGATAGCCATTACAAGGCTCTCCATGCTTTCAGAAAGGCAGCTGAATTATTTGCTGAATGATAAGCTCAACCAAAAATTCCCGCCGTTTTTGAATCTTGGTGTGCTTGGCTTCAACTTCGGGATGCAGGGCATGCAGTTTACGGCCACCTCAACCGTTGCCGAAAACCAAACCCTTTCGTACCCGATGTACGTACACAGTATCCCGAACAATAATGATAACCAGGATATTGTAAGCATGGGTTGTAACGCGGCATTGTTAACCAAAAAACTAATCGACAACAGTTTCGAGGTGCTGGCTATCCAGGCCATGACCCTGCTGCAGGCTGTCGATTATCTCAATTGTGCTAACAGACTCTCCACCCAAACCAACAAAGTTTATACAGACTTAAGGGCTATATTCCCTAAATTTATTGAGGATAAACCCAAATACCAGGACCTGCAACAAGTGAAAGCTTATTTTGAAACGGCCGAACTTATTTCCTGAATTATTAAACCTTTTAACACCAAAAACATCATATGAAATGTGCATTAGTAACCGGCGGCTCAAGAGGAATTGGCAGGGCCATTTGCTACAAAATGGCCGCTATGGGTTATTATGTGCTGGTTAATTATAAAGGCAACATTGATGAGGCCAACAACACCCTCGCTCAAATCAAAGCCGACGGCGGCGATGGGGAGCTGTTGCAATTTGATGTGGCCGACAAGAATGATATCCAGCAAAAATTAGGGAGTTGGATTGAAACCAATACCGAAAAGTACATTGAAGTTTTAATAAACAACGCCGGCGTAAAAGACGATGGCCTGATGATGTGGATGACAGATCAGCAATGGGACGGTGTGCTGAACACCAGTCTTAACGGTTTCTTTTATGTTACCCGTTTAGTGCTTAACAGCATGCTGGTTAAAAAATACGGTCGCATAGTAAACGTGGTTTCGCTATCTGGCCTTAAAGGATTGCCTGGGCAGGTAAATTACTCTGCTGCCAAAGCGGGGGTAATTGGCGCTACTAAGGCCCTTGCACAAGAAGTGGGCAGACGTGGGATAACCGTAAATGCCGTAGCCCCTGGTTTTATCGCTACCGACATGACCGCCGGGCTTGATGAAAAAGAACTGAAAGCGCTGGTCCCGCTGAAAAGATTTGGCACCCCCGAGGAAGTGGCACATGCGGTGGGCTTTTTGGCATCGCCGGAGTCGGCTTATATTACGGGCGAGGTGCTTTCAATAAATGGCGGATTGTATTCGTAAAAAAAGAAAATCCGCCGCCGCTCGGCTCCAGCCGAGTGGCAGCTATTAAAGCGGCCTCTGGCCGCCGAAGCGAAAGGAAACTCTCCACACCCTTTGCTCGTTGCAAATGGGCACAAGAAAAGCGAAAGCAGGCCAGAGGCCTGGGGATAATTACCACTCGGCTGGAGCCGAGCGGCGGCAAAGAGAGAAAGCCGAGCGGTGGCAATTGAAATAAGAACAGTAACAAACACAAGGGTAATTAAATCTTAATATAAACTTAATTATAAGCTATTAACATACAGGTATTTTAATAGCCGAAATTTGGAACATTAAAGAAGCGCGATACATACAAAAACAGATTAAGTTTTATTTTTTTGTATTTTTATTGCATTTTGTTGACTATGTACTATCAGTTTTTGCTCAAATATGAATAGGGTTGTGATAACAGGGATGGGTATCTATTCGTGTATTGGGAAAAATCTCGACGAGGTTAAAGATTCTCTTTACGCCGGCAGGTCGGGTATTATATATGATGCCATCCGTAAGGATTTTGGCTACCGCTCT
Organism: Mucilaginibacter sp.; assembly: GCF_036383575.1. Classification (GTDB taxonomy): domain Bacteria; phylum Bacteroidota; class Bacteroidia; order Sphingobacteriales; family Sphingobacteriaceae; genus Mucilaginibacter. The sequence continues at coordinate 1,491 of NZ_DASVOB010000024.1, read as the reverse complement.
GGCTTAACCGGGGCTGTGGAAAAACCTAACCTTAAAGGAATACTTGATCGCCGGGCGCGTATCATGCTACCCGAACAGGGCGAATATGCTTACATAGCCACGGCACAGGCATTAGAGCAGGCCGGCATCGATGCCGATTATATCGCCAAAACAGATGTCGGTATTTTATATGGTAACGACAGTACCGCCAAAGCCGTAATTGAAACTACCGATGTGATCCGCGAAAAAAAAGACACCATGCTCATTGGCTCCGGTGCGGTGTTCCAAACCATGAACTCTACCGTTACCATGAATTTGGCAACTATATTCAAGCTTCGTGGGGTTAATTTTACCATCAGCGCGGCTTGTGCCAGTGGTTCGCATGCTATTGGCATGGGGTATCACCTCATTAAAAGCGGCATGCAGGATTGTATCATTTGCGGCGGCGCGCAGGAACTGAGCCATTATTCAATGGGCAGTTTTGACGCGCTTTCGGCATTCTCTGTAAAAGAGGCCGACCCGGCAAAAGCTTCCAAGCCATTTGATCGTGACCGCGATGGACTGGTACCAAGCGGCGGCGCAGCTACCGTGATCCTGGAAAGCTTGGAATCGGCATTAAAAAGGGGTGCTACCATTTTAGGCGAGGTTGTTGGCTACGGCTTTTCATCAAACGGGGCACATATCTCCAACCCAACTGTTGACGGGCCTGTTAGGTCTTTGACCATGGCCCTGAAAGATGCCGGGATCCAGGCATCTGAAATTGATTACATCAACGCTCATGCTACCTCCACCCCCGCCGGCGATGCCAGCGAGGCTAAAGCAATTGATGAAGTATTCGGCAGCAGCAAACCACTGGTAAGCTCAACCAAATCCATGACCGGACATGAGTGCTGGATGGCAGGTGCAAGCGAAATTGTGTATTCCATGCTCATGATGCAAAACTCGTTCGTGGCACCCAACATTAACTTTGAAAATCCCGATGAGGATTCGGCCAAGCTTAATATCGCTACCGAAACCGTCGAAAAAAATATAGATGTATTCCTGTCAAACTCCTTTGGGTTTGGCGGCACTAACTCGTCCCTGATTATTAAAAAATATATTTAAACCAGCCATTATGCAAATTGAAGAGATCATTGAAAGAATTAACAGCTTCCTGGCCGAAGAATTTGAGGTAGATGCAGATAAGATGGTACCCACTGCAAACCTAAAAGAAACGCTCGATCTGGATAGCCTCGATTATATTGACCTGGTAGTAGTAATTGAAAGCAATTTCGCATTCAAAGTAAAGCCCGAGGATTTTACGGGCATCGTTACCTTCCAGGATTTTTATGATTACGTACTATCACGCGTACAACCTAAAGAGCTTGCATAATGCCCGCCTGGCAGGGAAAATCAAAAGGAAATCCCCTTGGCTACCGCATTTTTGTTAGTGTTTTAAAAGTGGGAGGTGTTAAGCCTGCCTACTTTATGCTGAGGTTTGTGGCGCTGTATTATTTCCTATTTTCGTGGCAA
>NZ_DASVOB010000023.1:0-2759 GCF_036383575.1 Mucilaginibacter sp. | reverse complement strand
CTATGCCTTTGCCAAGCTATGCAGCTGTTCATACTGACGCAAAGGTATCAGCGGCAGATCTGGCCGTCTTGAAAAATTACCTTGCTTCGATGGTTCACAGCAAGCCTGCCGATACTGCGGTTATCAATGCGGTAGACAGGCAATATCAGCACTGGCAAAAAAATGAAACAGCTATCAGCAAATTGCCAACTGCCGCAAACGGCATCTCGTATATCCCCGATTATAAAAACTGGCAGCCTATCAGCACTACCGAACGTTTTGACAATAATACCTTGCGTGTGATTTTTGGCAATGACATCGCCGTAAAAGCCATCAAAGAAAACAACATCCACCCATGGCCAAATGGGGCCATATTTGCCAAAGTGGCCTGGGCGCAGCTACAGGATAAAGACGGAACTACCCATACCGGCGAATTTAAACAGGTAGAATACATGATAAAAGACGACAAAAAGTATGCATCTACCTACGGATGGGGCTGGGCAAGGTTTAAAACACCAAAGATGGTGCCTTATGGTGGTGCCAATGTATTATTTACCAAAGAGTGTATGAATTGCCATAAACCAATGGCTGCCGAAGATTTTGTATTTACGCTACCAATTAAACACTAAGCCCATGAAAACATTATATAGTTTACTTATAGCATGCACGTTAATGCTGGCGGCCTGCTCTGACAATAAACAGGTTGAGTTATACAATACTAAAGCCGCGCTGCCGTCATCGCCAAAATATGACCTCGACGGCCTTAAAGTGATCACCTCGTTTGTTAACAAAACCAAGGGAACAGCTTCAACACTTTACGGGAATGACCTTGCTTTGAAATCGGCAATTGATGGAAACAAGATAGTGGCTGCAAATGAAGTATTTACATTAGTAACCTGGACGCAACAGGAGGACGATCACTGGTTTGGCGCAAAGATCCCTTCGGATGTTGAATCGGTAGAGGTGATCAAAACAGCATCATCCGGTAATAGCGTTGCCGTTAATTACGAACAACTTGAAGGAAAACAACTTACCTTAAAAAACGATACCATAAGCCAAGCCGAACGAATTAAATATATCCTTGGGCAAAAACCGTCGGTTTTACCATAAGGAAAAGGTTTTCTAACGCTTAAGCCGGGATAGGGTTGAGGCAGTAACAAAAACGGGGATGATGAAATCAATTCATCATCCCCGTTTTTATTATTTAGGACTCAATCCCAGCTTTAAGCTTACGCTATATCAATTTCGGTTCGATCTCCATCTGTTGGCGGTGGGGCATCAAGCGCTTTTACCGGATCAAGGCCGGAAGCATACCCAAACAGGCGGCGTTCTTTGATTATTGTGGCAACTTCGGCAGGTACAAACTCTTCCCAGCCATCGGCCCCTTTTTTTATCAGGTCAAGCACATTGTCTGTTTCAACGTTAAGGTTGTTTTCGTTGTAATGCCTGATATCTTCTATCTTATTGTTGGCTATCAGGTAGCGGTACAAGTCAATAAGGTGAGGCGGCAGGTAAAAGCGCAGGCAATTCCAGATCACGCCATCGCGCAGGGTAGGGTATATAAAGAGTTTAACTTTACGGCTGAACAATGTTGCGAACGATTCTAAAATGCCGCCCGGCAGGTCTTTATAGTGTTCTTCCGAGAAGATATACTCCAGGTTGGGAAAACCAAGCACCACGCCCATTTTAAGTTTGGTGATCTTTGACAGATAGGCCACCAGCTTATAATACTCGTGAAAGTTGGAGATCATTACCGTTTGGCCCAATGAGCCAAGGATATCTACCCGATCAAGAAAGTCTTTTTCGTCGATATCGGCATTAACATCTGCGTTTCGTTCTTTAAGCGCTTGCAGGGTGAGCTCGGTAACCACAACAACATTTTCCTTATCCACGTCCGACTCCTGCAGGAACTGCTTGACACCAGTGTGCAACATATCCATATGCACGTTGATAACCGGGCGGAAACGTCCGCGTACCATTACGATATGCTTTTTGTATAAAACCTCAGACGGCTGCAGGTTTTCACCGTCGGGCCCGAACAGTGCCGCATCCGAAAAACCGTATTTCACCAGGTGAAGGCTCATCAGGCGATTATCTACCTTGGTAAAGTTTGGCCCTTCAAAGCGGATCATGTCAATCTGGATCCTGTCGCGCGAGAGATTATCCATCAGCGAAAGCAGGAATACCGGCGGGATCTCGTTGTAGTAGAAGCAGGCATACATCAGGTTTACACCCAATATGCCTACGGCCTGTTGCTGCAGGTTGTTATCGTTGTCAAGCAGCTTAACGTGGATCACCACATCATTATACTGCCCATTCGGTTCCTGTTGAAAGCGTACGCCCATCCAACCATGGCCTTCGTTGGTTTTATTGTAATTGAGGGCCGATATCGTATCCGCGAAAGCAAAAAATGTTGAAGTGTCGCCGCGCTGCGCACCAAGGCGCTCAATGATGAGACCGTATTCATGGCTAAGCATAGCCATCAGTCGCGGTTCACTTACATAACGGCGGCTTTGCTGTACCCCATAAATGGCATCTGAAAAAAGCATGTCATAAGCCGACATGGTTTTGGCTATGGTGCCGGATGATGCCCCGGCTTTAAAAAAGTTTGCTGCTACGTCCTGTCCTGCACCTATTTCGGCAAATGAGCCATAAATTTCGGGGTTAAGATTAATGGCCAGCGCTTTTTGTTTGGTCCCAATATCTTTATTGTGAATGGCATTCATACCCATTAAATTATTATAGTTTACTGTTACCAGTAGTATAACCTTGCTAAGAAG
>NZ_DASVOB010000022.1:0-3392 GCF_036383575.1 Mucilaginibacter sp. | reverse complement strand
AAGCGGATGCAGATAAGCTGATAAAAGACGTGAAGGAAGATTTACGGAAAGTAGCCGATAAAGGCCTTGGTTTTGGTGTTTTGAAATACATAAACAAGGTAGATGCCTTGCAGGGAAATGATCCATGGGATGTGATGTTTAATTACCTGGGGCAGTTTGATCAGGCAGTAAATTCGGTTGATTGGTTTAGTTACGCTAACGAAGATAGTGGCGAATCTGTAAACAAAACACAGTTTTCGCCTGTTAAAATCACAATAAATAGCTATATTATTGCCGGAGAACTAATAATAAACTGGAGTTTTAGTAACAAGCATTATATTGAAACAACGATTAATGATTTGTCGCTAAAGTATATGACCTGCCTTTCACAATTAATCGATCACTGTTTGGAACAAGCTAAATCAAAAACAATATTTACGCCCGCCGACTACGGCTTAGGGGCCGAGATAAATTATCAGGAACTGGATAGATTCCTGGATGATAATGATACGGACAACATCATGAGTTTTTAAGTACCAGGTTTTATGGAAATAGGTGAATTTTTATCAAACCTTGAAAAAATGAACTTTTCATTATCGGTGGATAATGAAAAGCTGAATTTAAATGCTATTAAAAACAAGGTTACCAAAGAGCAGATAAACGCTGTTAAAAATAACAGCGAGATCATTAATTATATTAAAACTCATAAAGATGAATTAATCCAGTACATTTCTACTATTCCAAAAGTATCGGGAGGCAACCAAAAAAATGTAGTTTCCATTTACAGGTTGAGCGGTTTGCAGGAAGGGATGTTGTTCCATAGCCTGTACAATGAACAATTTGGCAGCTACATCGAGCAGTTTACCTGCGATATTATTGATGCAGATTTGAACGTACTGAAAGCTGCCTGGGCTGAAATTATTGCGAAGCATACTATTTTACGAACCGGCTTTTACTATGAGTCGTTCAGTATCCCTGTTCAATGTGTTTACCGTGATGTAACCCTTCCTGTAATCGAAATAGATTACAGCGAGCTGGATACGGCATCACAAACAATAGCATTTGATGATTTCTTAACTGCGGACAGAGAAAGGGGCTTTGATTTTAACCAGCCACCTTTAATGCGGATCACTTTGGTTAAGTTAGATGATAGCCGGTACAGGATGTTATGGAGTTTCCACCATATCCTGTTCGATGGCTGGTCGCTGCCTGTATTAATGAGTGAGTTTTTAGAAGCTTATGAACTTTTATTGCAGGGTCAGGTCGTAGCCCAAACACAGGAAGATAAATATGAAGATTTTATCCGTTACCTGGAACGCAGGGATAAGTGGGCCGAAGAAAGCTATTGGCGTAATTATTTGCAGGGAGTAAGCGAAGGAACTTCTTTGCCCTTTGTTAAAAAGACAAATGCCGCGCTTTTAAAAGCCAAATTTCTTTCAGTTAACAAAGTATTTGATAAGGACGCATCTGCCCTGATCTCTGCCTATGTAAAGAAACACCGTATCACCCTAAATACCCTGATGCAGGGCGTATGGGCATTATTGTTAAACAGGTACACCGGTAATGCGGATGTATTATTTGGTGCCGTTGTATCCGGCAGGCCTGATGAACTACCCGGTGTTGAACATCGCGTAGGGCTGTTTATTAACACTATTCCATTCAAAGCCTCATTTGATAACCAGGAAATAATTAACTGGTTGCAGGGCTTGCAGGCAGATCAGGCTGCTTCAAGAAACTATCAGCATGCTACGCTTCAAAGTCTCAAAGAGTGGACAGGCATAAAAGCCGATTTGTTTGATAGCTTGCTGGTTTTTGAAAACTATCCTGTAAACAAAGCTATAAACGCCAAACAATGGTCGTTAAAAGTTGAGAACGCCAATACTTACGAACAAACTAATTACCCTTTAACTATTTTAATTGCCGATGCCGATGGTTTGAACTTTACTTTTAATTACAATGCCGATCTTTTAGAAACAAGCTATGTACAGTCTATCGTTGATCAGTTTGCTTACGTATTGTCGCAGGTAACTGAAGGGGCTGTAAAAACACTGAACGAAATTTCGATTCTTACTCCTGCTGAGGCATCGATCTTAAAAGAATTTAATAATACAGTTGCGCCGTACCCGGCAGATGAAAATCTGGTAAGCCTGTTTGAAAATCAGGTGAAAAAAACACCTGATGCCATAGCTGTAAAATTTGCAGGGCATTCACTTACTTATCTTGAATTGAACGCGCGTTCCAATCAATTGGCACGCTATCTTCAATTGCAAGGTGTCGCTAAAGAAACATTGGTGCCTGTTTGTCTTGAGAGAAGTTTTGAAATGCTGATTGGCATATTAGGCATATTAAAGGCTGGTGGGGCTTATATTCCGGTTGATCCTGAATATCCTGTTGATAGGATCGCTTACATGCTCAATGATAGCGCCGCCAAAATAGTATTAAGCAGTGCAGCGGGCATCTCAAAATTGCAGGGGAATAACTTGCAGGTGATTGAGCTGTACAAAGATTGGGAGTTAATCTCAAAACAGGATAACAGTAACCTTGATACGGTCATGACTGCCGATCAATTAGCCTATGTGATTTACACCTCCGGATCAACAGGTAAACCTAAAGGTGCCATGAATGAGCATGGCGGTGTTGTTAACAGGCTTAATTGGACACAAAGCTATTTTGGGTTAACTGCTGCCGATACCGTTCTGCAAAAAAATACATTTAGCTTTGACGTATCTGTATGGGAACTTTTATGGCCCATATTAACAGGTGCTAAACTGGTGTTTGCCAAACCCGGCGCCCAGGGCGATAGTCTTTACCTGAAATCAGTAATAGAAAGTCAGGACATAACCCTCCTTCATTTTGTTCCGTCGATGCTGAGCGTGTTTTTGCTCGACATTGAAAAAGGGGATTGCCCCGAATTGAAGCATGTACTGTGCAGTGGCGAAGCTTTGACCACCGCGCAGGTTAAGCTATTCAGGAGCAAGCTGCCTCATGTAGCTTTACATAATTTGTACGGGCCTACCGAGGCCGCTATCGACGTTACCTATTGGAGCGATTTAGAAAAAGACGCGGATCTTGAAATTGTACCTATCGGTACACCTGTGTCCAACACACAGATCTATATTAGGAACGCCTCAGGTGAATTAAGTCCAATCGGTGTACCGGGTGAGGTTTGCATCGGCGGCGTACAAGTAGCAAGAGGCTATTTGAATCAACCTGAACTAACGAAAGAAAAATTCATCACAGACCTTTATAGCGAAGAAGCAAATGCAAGGCTTTACAAAACCGGCGATCAGGGCCGCTGGCTTGCAGATGGTAACATTGAATACCTGGGCAGGATAGACGACCAGGTAAAAATCAGGGGATATCGCATCGAACTTGGTGAGATCGAACAAGTGTTGCTGCAAAACGAAAATGTA
>NZ_DASVOB010000021.1:0-31506 GCF_036383575.1 Mucilaginibacter sp. | reverse complement strand
TTTGCGTAACCAGGAAACCTTTTGCATGCAGGGTTTCATAAAGCTCTTTTTGAAAAGTAGTGTAGTTTTTGCTGTTTCGATCTTTAAGCTCATCAAAATCAACATTGATCCCCTTTAGCTTGTTTTTGGTCAGTGAGTTAACTATGCTGTTAATGAAGTTGCCACGGAGCACCTTGTTGTTAACAATACGTTCTACATCTTTTGTATCGTATCCTCCGCTTGCATTATCCTTATTTACGTAGTTTGACAGCGATACAATAATAGGCTTGTTATACTTTTTATTAAGGTTCATTAACCCGGTATCAAGCTTCGTTATTACCGTATCCGTGTTTGGGGCTATAAAAAAACCTTCGCTTACCACCATATCCAGGTGGCTAATGTTCACTACCAGCGAGTTGTAGGCCTGCGGTTCCCATGCACGGTAAAAAGCGGCATTGATACGGTCTTTATTGTTGGGCTGTTTAAGCTGGTGGAGTCTCTTGGCACGTTCAAGGGCTTCTATCTCAGACTTTTGAATTTTGAACGATTTGAATTTTGTTGACTGTTTTAACTTCTCAAGCTCCTCTTTGGTCATTTTTTTGGGAGCAGGATTAAGATTGGGGAGCTCGGGGTAATATGTTGAGCGGATAGTTACAATTACGGCTATAATACCAATAACCAATGCAGCCAGTAGTATACGGCTTAGCCATTTAAAACGGTTCCACCTACCGGGATTATCAGCCTGAAAAACTTGCTTGCTTGATGACATTAAGAGAAATTACTTTACTAAAAGTATTGGTTAGTTATGAAGATTGTATGAAATGGGAATTTAGCATTATTTGGCGGTTTTTCCAGGTTCAATACCCGAAAAATCAACACCGCATTTGCAATTGCCACCACAGCTTTTTTTGGTAGTAAGAGCCTTGTACATCATACGGCCGATGTAGAAAACAGCGCCTGCAAAAAGTATCGCGATAATGATGATCTGCATATTCATAAAGACAAAATTAAGCATTATTTAATATATACGTACAGACAGGGTAATTAGTACAAAGTTTAACGGGGCATAAAAGCAATTGTGCCGCCAACCCAGTTAAAATCCTTGTTATAACGTACGCCTATCATTTTTCCGCGGCTTAACCGTGCAAGGTTGATGGCAAGCGTAGGTTTTTCATCCCCAGCGGGCCAAAGGTAAAGCAGCCTGATCTCGGCCTTTACGCCACCTTCCGGCGATTGTACAACGGGCTCGTAATTTACCTTTTGCTGTAAGATCCAGTTCTCCGGATCTGTAATGGCCTCTAAATCCTCTTTACTAATATCAATAATTACACCCTGACCTGCAAAGGAGAACAACGGTTTAAGTACATAGTTTTCCAAATCGGCAGGAATTTGCGCTAACTGGTGCATAAACTGCGTTTTGGGGATATAATCACCGGTTAAAAAAGGCATGGTGAATTTGCTGATGCGGTAAAACCAGTTTGGATGTGTGATCCACTCAACCTCAAGGGGCTGCCTGATATCGGCAACCTTGGTGAATATCTCCGGGTCGCCTGCTATTTCATCAAATATCAAACGGTTGTAAATGCGTTTGATCTGCTTCTTTTCATCGCCGGACATGTAATAAAGCTTTTTACCATCCTGGATCAGGTCGCTTAACGATACCACCGGCGTGCCAATGTACTTTTGGGTAAGATAAAAATCGACCGCTGTTTTTTGTTCGGGGGCATTTACATCCATCAGCACAACTTCATCAGGTTGGTAGGGGCCAAGAACTGTTTTTTTAAGAAGATCCAGATAACTTTCTTTATTCAATCCGCTAAAAAAGATAGTTTCGTCATTTGGGAGATCATAAACTTCCCGGTAAGTATCGCCTAAATGAACCTGGAAACCATAAAGTGAAGGGAAGCCCTGCAATTCGATCAGTTTGGGTACGATATTTCCCTGCTCATCTTTACAGATCCCGAAATCCAGTGCGATAAAATGAGGATGATCATTTTCATTGGCTATCCGCCAAAAATCAGGAATGGCGCGTTCGGTAATTTCCTTAAAATCGGGCCTCAGGATGGTGTCAACAATAGCATCACCGGCAGCTATAAGCTTATCACGAAAATCAGCAGTCAAAAAAACAGGTGTTTCTGCTACGCGGAAAGGGACAGGTTCTTTTAAGTCATTATTGAGCTTATCAAGAAATTGACTGTATTTCTCGTCGCTGAATTTTTCGTTAAATGTTTTTCTAACTGATGGATTCATAGATGATTCATATTAACCATGTCATTGCGAGGAGGAACGACGAAGCAATCGCACGGAAGCGCGACCGCTCTGTATAGTATGCGGTTGCCGCGCTGCGCTCGCAATGACATAGCGTTATATATAGCATTATAATTATACCACGCCCAACACGCTTTCAACCGCCGCATCCAAAAAATTAGGGATCAGCGTATGCTGGGTATGTGTTATTTTGTCCTGATCATCGAGGCGTTCAAGCATTTCACGGTATTTAACCTCGCCATGCTCGCTGATCACTTCCTGTTTTTTTTCTTCGCGAAGCAGCATCCCTTTCATCCCCGCAGCGTCTGCTTCGGGGTGGAACTGTGTGGCGAAGAAATAATCATTGTACCGAATAGCCATCATTGCCCTCGGCAAATCAATATGCGGGCGCTCCTTCTCTATCGCTACCAGGTGCATACCCAATTCCTTAAAGCGTTTTTCATCCGGGTTGATCACCTGCCAGCTTCGCGAATCAACAGTGTAAAAAGGCTCTGCTAAACCTTCAAACAATGGTTCGTTCAAGCCCAGTTCAGTCTTATTAACAGGCAGCACCCCAAATGAAGGCGAACGGCGCATATTGATATCTCCCAGTTTGTAATGACGGCACATCAACTGGAACGAGTGACACACGAAGAATACATGCTTTTTATTGCTGTTGTTAGATAGGTTATGATCTTCCAGTTTGTTAACCAGGTTGAAGTACTTCTTTTCCCATTCGGTGCCCTCTGTTTCCAATGGGTTGCCAGGGCCGCCGCTTGAAATGTAAATGTCAAAGTTGAGATTTGCCATCTCGCATTTACGGCGAACATCAAAGATCTGGAAAGTTAAATTCAGATCATGTTCGGCCTTATATCGCTTTAAAATATCCTGGAAACCGCGCATACCTTCGTTCGCTATCCCATCATACAGATCAAGTATGGCCACTTTTATTTCCGGTTTCATATGCCCCCTCTAAATCTCCCCCTGAAGGGGGAGACTTTTAATTTTTGTTTGTAATTAAATATCAAGTCTTTTGATTAAAGCCCTCTCCCTTTAGGGGAGGGTTTGGGTGGGGCTTCTACAACCCCTTCAATGTTTGCGAGGTGATATAATCCACCACGTCGGTAAAGTTATTGTTTTGCTGGTAAATGGCCAGTTGCCTGTCGGCACCGGTGCCATGCTCCAATATATTATGTACGTATTGCAGGTCATCGCGCGAGCCAAGTTCATCAACAACATCGTCTACAAAATCAAGTAGTTCCAATATCAGCGAACGGGTATTTACCTCCATTTCCTTACCAAAATCAATCATTTTACCGTCGATACCGTAGCGGGCCGCACGCCATTTATTTTCATTGATGAGTGCACGCGAATAGTTAATGAACGTCATGTTTTGTGCCCTGAGCTTATACAGCTTAGCACACAAAGCCTGGAATAAAGCGGTAAAAGCAATGGTTTCATCAACCAGCATAGGGCAGTCGCAAATGCGGAACTCGATGGTTTCAAAGAAGGGATGTACGCGGATATCCCACCAGATCTTCTTGGCGTTATCAATGCAATTGGTTTTTACCAGCAGCTTAATGTAGCGGTCATATTCCTCAATGCTGCTAAAATAATCTGGTATGCCTGTACGCGGGAACTTGTCAAAAACCTTGGTGCGGAATGATTTGAAACCCGTATTGCGCCCTTCCCAAAAGGGTGAGTTTGTTGACAATGCATAAATGTGCGGCAAAAAGTACCGTACCTGGTTAGCAATGTGAATAGCCATATCGCGCGACTGGATGCCCACATGTACGTGCAACCCAAAAATAAGGTTTGAACGGGCAGCCTCCTGCATCTCATCCACAATTTCAAAATACCTCGGATTATCGGTAATCAACTGGTGCTGCCAGTGCGAAAATGGGTGCGTGCCGGCGGCGCCAATCCGCAGACCGATATCTCCGGCCAGCTGGGCCACGGTAGTGCGAAGCTTACTTACCTCTTTGCGGGCTTCCTGGGTATTGCGGCAAATATGTGTACCCACCTCAACTACAGCCTGGTGCATTTCGGCCTTTACCTGGTCTTCGTGGATCTTTTGCGCGCTGTCCACAATTTTTTGCTCATGCGATTTTAGTTCCCGGGATACGGGATCGATCACCATAAATTCTTCTTCAACGCCTAAGGTAAATTCGTTCATAATTGGTTAGGGTTAGTAAAAAACGTCATGCTGAACTTGTTTCAGCACCCCAATGCAGGGTATAAACCGTGCAAGTTTAACTTAGCAGGTGAGGTGCCGAAACAAGTTCGGCATGACTTTATATTATTTCTTAGCAGCCTTTTTTGGCTTAGGTGCTACTTTTTCTTTTACAGCAGTCGCTTTTACTACTGGTTCTTTTGCAACGGCCGGTCCTTTTACCACCGGCTCCTTCACCGCGGCAGCTTTTACAACCGGTGCTTTAACTGCTTTAGCTTTCTTCTCTTTCCCTTCTGCTTCAATAGCATGGTCAACCGCGGCTACTGAAACATCGGCTTTAACGGGGGCTTTTTTCACAGCCGCTACCAGCAGTGTTTTTGCTGCCGATGTTTTTACAAACTCGCCCCAGGTAAGGTTGTCCAGTCCGTCTTTTTGACCTTTGGCGCGTTCAATAGCATAATCGGCGGCGGTTTCGACTACCCAGTCAAAGTTTTCCTGGCCTACGCTGGTAACTTCGGCATCGGGGGCAGGGTTGCAGAAGTCGATTGCGTAAGGGATACCGTCACGTACAGCAAACTCCACGGTATTAAAATCGTAACCTAAATATTGGTTTAGTTTTATTACATAATCCTTAACAGTGTCCAATAGTTTTTTGGAGGCCGGAGCCTTACCATGCTCATAGCGCAGGTGATGCGGATTGCGAGGCTCATACTGCATAATGCGTACATGCTTGCTGCCAATGCAATAGCAGCGGAAATAATCGTCAAAAACAACCTCTTCCTGCAGCATCATTACATGTTGCTTTGTTTTATCGTATTTGCTGAAAAAATCTTTTTCATTTTCAATTTTGTAAACCTCTTTCCAGCCGCCGCCGTCAAATGGTTTCATATAGGCCGGAAAACCTACATAGTTAAAAATGCCGTTCCAATCCAACGGGTAAGCCAGGTTACGGAACGATTTATTGGTAGTATCATCGGGTAGTTCCTTTGACGGCAGGATCACCGTTTTAGGTACAGGGACGCCAATTTTTACGGCAAGGGCGTTATTGAAAAACTTTTCATCGGCGCTCCACCAAAAGGGGTTGTTGATCACGGCTGTACCGCAAATGGCGGCGTTTTTTAAGGCTGCGCGATAGTACGGTACATCCTGCGAAATACGGTCGATGATCACAGCATAGTCAAGCGGTTCGGCCTGCATTATCTTATCGAGCCGTACAAACTCGGCACTAATGCCTTTCTCTGTCTTTTGGTTTACGCGGTCCACAAATGCTTGTGGAAACGAATCTTCCTGTCCGAATAAGATGCCAATTTTTTTCATGATAATAGGTGTGTTTATGTGTTTGTTTTTCTTTGGTTTCTGGTTGATGTAAATCTCGGTCTCTATTTTTTCATTTCTTTACTTGTTTCCTGAAGGCTTGATCTCCTGTTTTTTATATTCTTGTCTCTTGAATCTTGATTTCTTGCTTCTTTATTTAATAGTAGATAAATAATGCGGGAACATTTCGCGCCAGATAGGCCAGTCGTGATTGGCAAACGGGCGGATGTCCAGCCAGTGTTTAATGTTTTTTTGCTTTAAAATGTTTGAGAGCTGAATGTTATACCCTTTACAGATGTCATGCTCAGATGTACCAAGGATGATATTCATTTTCCAAAGGTCCTGTTGATTGTCGCCCGGCAAAAAATCAACCGGGTTATTGTAAAAGATAGTATCATCATAATAGCCATCGGTAAACATCTTAATATCAAAAGCCCCTCCCATACTAAACAGGTGCCTTACCTTTTCGGGATGTTTAAACGCGAAATTAGCTGCGTGGTATCCACCAAAACTACAACCGGCAACAGCTACTTTGCTCACACCTGTTTCATGCATGGCCCAGGGAATAAGCTCGTTCATCAGCATACGATCATATCCGGCATAAGTTTTGGCCCTGTCGGCCGGGTGGATACCTTTGTTATACCAACTGCGGTCGTCGATGGTATCGGGGCAGTAAACTTTCACCAGGCCGTTATCAACAAACCATTTTACGCTCTCGATCAGGCCGAAATCTTTGTTTTGATAATAGCGGCCTTTGGTGGTAGGGAAAACGATCACGGGGTAACCACGGTCGCCGAAAACCAGCATTTCGAGGTCGGTGTTGGTGTTGGGGGAGTGCCAGCGGTGAAATTTTTCGGTCAAAGCAGTGTAGTTTTTATAATGATTGTAAGTTAGGAGGTTTGTTTGAAAAAGGCAACAGCCTGATAATATTAATCCTTAGCCCCAAAAAGTAAAAAGTATAGCTTACTTTTGCGCCCTTAATTTTAATTTAGAAAGAGATGTACCCGGGCTGGCTTGATACTGAAATGACGATAACCGAACAAGATATAAATATAACCTCTGCACTGCTTGCGCGAGACGTGACTTTAACCATCCTGAAACCGGAAGATAGCGATATTGCCGAGCCCCTGAACCTGCTGCTGCTTAACGACGGGCAGGAACTTGAAAACCTGGGACTAAAGGCAACACTCGAAACATTATATAATACCAATCGCCTTAAACCAGTATTGATTGTGGCTATCCATGCCGGTGATGACCGCCTGGATGAATATGGAATTGCCGGTAAACCCGATTTTAAAGGCAGGGGTACTAAAGCTGATATCTATACGCAATTTATAAAAGAAGAATTGCTGCCTCAATTAGAACAATTGACAGGTTTTAATGAATTTGATACAACTGCGTTCGCGGGCTTTTCGCTTGGCGGTTTATCTGCTTTTGATATTGTTTGGAACAACCCTGCATTGTTTAATAAGGCCGGCGTTTTTTCTGGCTCATTTTGGTGGAGGGGGAAAGACCTTGCCAAAGGTTACACTGAGGCCGATAGGCTGATGCACCAGGTAATAAGGGAAACCAAAGCTAAACCGGCTATCAGCGCCTGGCTGCAGACCGGCACCAAAGATGAAACCAGCGACCGTAATAAAAACGGCATTATTGATGCCATTGATGATACCATCGACCTGATCAGGGAAATGGAGGCCAAAGGTTTTAAACGCCCGGAAGAAATTCAATATGTTGAAGTAGTAGGAGGTAGTCACGATACTGCTACCTGGGGCCGTGCAATGAGTAAGTTTTTGGTTTGGGCTTTTGGGAGATAAGGTATAGTTTAATTACTTATTTCTACAGTAGATACAAACTCATCCTTCTTTTTGATATCTGCATTGGGAGCTAAAATTGATGACACACTATAAAGCTTATTGCCAATGATGAACATGAATAAGAAGTATTTTTTGCTTTTATTGTCAACTCCGGTACTGGTATAGTTGGTAAATCCTTTCCATGTCCCTATTTTAAAATCTTCGAGCTCAACAGTAGGAAGGCTTTTTAATATACCTGCTTTTAGTTGGGATGCAAATTCTGGTGTAGTTTTATAAGGAGCAATTGCCGTTGAATCAACACCGGCAGTCGCCGCAAAATCAACGACGGTAAAAACGTAAGTTATCGACGTATCTTTGGATGTTGCAATGAATGTACCTTTTATTCCTTCCACCGGCTCAGTAGGAAATTTAAGTGAAACACGATTGTCGGCTTTATGGGTTATCCAGTTAGTTTGGGCATGGATTATATTGACAGCAAATATTACCGTGAACAGGAGCGTGATAAGTTTTTTCATTTCGATCTAAATTCAGCAAAAAATATAGAATTGAAAATAAAATTTGAAGAAAGAGGTGACATTTAAAGTCGTCAATCTATCTTTAAGGCTTATCCTATAAGCGTTGATTGGTAAGCTTAATGTATTAATTATCAACTATAACTTGTAAACGCTTTAAAATCTCATATATTAAGTGTACCTTTGCGCCAAATTTTAGGGAGCATTTTCATGCAAAAAATAAGAAATATCGCGATTATAGCGCACGTTGACCACGGTAAAACTACTTTGGTTGATAAAATCCTGCACAGCTGTGCCATTTTCAGGGACAATGAGCAAACCGGAGAGTTAATCCTCGACAACAATGACCTTGAACGTGAGCGTGGTATCACCATCGTTTCAAAAAACGTATCTGTAAGGTATAAAGATGTTAAGATCAACATTATCGATACCCCTGGTCACGCCGATTTTGGTGGCGAGGTTGAGCGTGTATTGAAAATGGCCGATGGTGTATTGTTACTTTGCGACGCTTTTGAAGGTGCTATGCCTCAAACACGTTTCGTAACTCAAAAAGCTTTGGCTTTAGGCCTTAAGCCAATTGTGGTTGTAAACAAAGTTGATAAAGAGAACTGCCGCCCCGAAGAAGTTTACGAACAGATCTTTGAATTATTCTTCAACCTTGAAGCTACTGAAGAGCAGCTGGATTTCCCGGTTATCTACGGTTCATCAAAACAAGGCTGGATGAGTACAGATTATAAAAAACCAACAACGGATATTTTCCCGTTGATGGATGCCATTTTGGAAAACATTCCTCCTGCACCTATTGCTGAAGGTACTTTACAGATGCAGATCACTTCGTTAGATTATTCATCTTTCGTAGGCCGTATCGCTATCGGTAGGGTTGCCCGTGGTACTATCAAAGAAAACCAGCCGGTATCATTGGTAAAACGCGATGGCACTATCCAAAAATCAAGAATTAAAGAACTTTATACATTTGAAGGTTTGGGTAAAGTACGTGCTGCAGAAGTTAGCTCGGGCGATATCTGTGCCGTAGTAGGTATTGAAGGTTTTGATATTGGCGATACCATTGCCGATTTTGAAAAACCGGAACAACTGGAAGTAATTAAAATTGATGAGCCAACAATGAACATGTTGTTCACCATCAATACTTCACCTTTCTTTGGTAAAGAAGGTAAATTTGTTACTTCACGCCACCTGCGCGACCGTTTGTACAAAGAGATGGAGAAAAATCTGGCGCTTAAGGTTGTTGAAACCGAATCGCCTGATTCATATTTAGTGTATGGTCGTGGTATCCTTCACTTGTCGGTATTGATCGAAACTATGCGTCGTGAAGGTTACGAATTGCAGGTTGGTCAGCCACAGGTTATCGTTAAAGAAATTAACGGTGTTAAATGTGAGCCGGTTGAGACCCTTATTGTTGACGTACCGGGCGATGTTGCCGGTAAAGTAATTGAGCTGGTAACCCAACGTAAAGGTGATCTGTTGATCATGGAGCCTAAAGGCGACCTGCAACACCTTGAGTTTGATATCCCCGCACGCGGTATCATCGGTTTACGTAACAACGTATTAACTGCAACAGGCGGCGAGGCTATTATGGCACACCGTTTCAAAGCATACGAACCATGGAAAGGTCAGATCCCGGGCCGTTTAAATGGTGTATTGGTATCAATGGATACCGGTAAAACTACTGCTTTCGCTATTGATAAATTACAGGATCGTGGCAGGTTCCACGTTGATCCGGGAGTTGATATTTATGAAGGCCAGGTTTTAGGCGAGCACATCCGCGATAACGATTTGGTTATTAACTTAACTAAAGGCAAGCAGTTAACCAACATGCGTGCATCAGGTAGCGATACCAACGTACGTATTGCTCCGGCTATTAAATTCTCATTAGAGGAGTCAATGGAGTATATCCAGGCCGATGAGTACATTGAGGTTACACCGCAAAGCATCCGCTTACGTAAGATCTATCTTAACGAGAACGAACGTAAGATCAACGCTAAGAAATTTACCAGCCAATAATATTTGGTAAACAAGCATATGAAGCCCTCCGGTTAACCGGAGGGCTTTTTTTGTGTTTGTATATTATCAATAGCAGACAGTAGGCACCTACGGAGCCAAATACAGCTTTTATATTCTGCTATAAACACGTCACTCCTCTGGAGTGTACAATACTAAACTCCGGAGGAGTACCATGTTTATAGTAAACAACAAAAGGGATGTTGGCTCCGTAGGTGCCTCCTGTTATAAAAGCGATGCTCCTCCCAAGGCTGCTATACTTAACTCTCCGTTGAAATTGCTAACTTTAATTTTATGGAACATTACGACAGCCGGGTTGATGCCTACATTGAAAAATCGCCTGAATTTGCCAAGCCGATACTGGAATACTTACGCGAACTTGTTCACGAAACGGCACCCCAGGTAACCGAAACCATGAAATGGAGTACTCCTTTCTTCGATTACAAGGGAGTGGTTTGCGCCATGGCGGCCTTTAAGCAGCATTGCTCGTTTGGGTTTTGGAAGGCATCATTATTGTACGATCCGCAAAAGATATTGAGCCTGGCTGATCAGGCAGCCGGAAGCTTTGGCCGCTTAACGAGTATTGATGACCTGCCGCCGAGAGAAGTATTGGTTGAATTTATACTCCAGGCCATAGCCTTAAATGAAGATAATAAAGTAAAACCAGCACCGCCAAAAAAGGCCCCTACCGAACGGGCGGAATTAGTAATACCAGACTACTTTATAAAATTTTTAGAGGCTCATCCGCAAGCCTGGCTTAATTTAAACCAGTTTAGCTACTCGCAAAAAAAAGAATATATAGACTGGATAATAGATGCAAAAGCTGAGGCTACCCGCCTTAAGCGCATGGAAACAGCTGCTGAGTGGCTTACTGATGGTAAATCAAGGCACTGGAAATATAAATAGAAGAGAATAGGTTTAATTTACTTTATCCAGGCGGGTTGGTTTTTCGTGAAGCGGGCTGTAAAGTATATACATCTTACCTCCTTCAGCATGGAAAAATACCTCATCTCTTTCATTCTCGTACATGAAAAATGAGTCTTTTGCAAACGGTACAAATGTTATAGGAGGGTTGTCATTGTTCGAAAAATGGAGCTTGTTGTCGGCTATGAACAGTTTGAAATGATCTTTAGTATCGCCTGCTATAACATAAGTACCGATATATTGCTGCAGGTCTTTAACCGGTACGCTTATCTCTTTATGTTTTTTACAATAAGCAAATGCAATAGCGTTTTGCATTACCTGGGCTAAGGCCGCTCCGTGCCCGGCATTAGGCGTGATGGCTGTTGCTATATCAAGCCCCTCGCAGTGCTGACTTTCCATATATGCCTTAAAATCTTCAATGTTTTTGGCGGTGGTATGTTCAAAAGAGCCTACGCCTAAAAATACCCGGCTGTTAAGGTTATGATTATTGGCAAAATATTTTTTTGCCGAAGGAATCAGCTCATTGCCGTTATTGCCGGGTGCCCCTATAAAGATCATGTTAAATAGATTGGGATGCTCAAACAATACCATAGTGGTAAACATGCCGCCGTACGAATAGCCGTATAGGGCTTTATTGTCGCTTACGCGGTATTTACTTTGTATAAATGGGATTACCTCCTGCTCAATAAACGAAATGAATTTTGGTCCGCCCGTTGCCGGGTTCAGATCGCGGCTCCGTTGGTTAGTGCGCTCGCCGTAGCCTATGCCTACAATGAGTGCTTCGGTGGTTTCATAGTCCTGCCGCAGCATATTAAAGCAGTTCATGGCTACAGTCATGTTCCAGTCGCCATCAGTCATGTATAATACCGGGTATTTAGTTTTGGTGGTATCATAGCCCGGAGGGAAATGTACATAGATGGTATAATCCTCGCCAATAACTTTTGAGCTGTAATCCCACTGAACCATGTCTTTATCGGTAAACGTAGTGGGAGAGGTGCTTTTAACCTGGCTATAGGCAATATTCATCAGAAAGATAAAAGTTAACAAGGAAAAGCTGAGCTTAAGTGTTTGTTTTATCATGGCGGTAGAGTTGGTTATATAAGTAAGATGACCTTAATATACAAAAGGTTACAGTATCGTTATAAAATAATGCCGTTAGGTTTGAACTTAAACCTGCGTAAATAATGACTGTTGGAGTACAGATATCATTCATTTATCAGTTGCCATTTGTCCATTTGTGCCTTACCTTTAATTTATTAAATATAAAGCCTTATGAATACAGAAAAAGCCATTTTGGCCGGTGGATGCTTTTGGGGGGTAGAAGAATTGTTCAGACATTATCCTGGTGTTATTTCTACGGTGGTAGGATACACAGGCGGCGATGTACCTAATGCAACTTATCGCAATCATGGAACACATGCTGAAGGCATTGAGATTGAATTTGATCCTGCTCAATTATCTTACCGCAAGCTTCTCGAATATTTTTTTCAGATCCACGATCCAACTACCAGGAACAGGCAGGGAAATGATATCGGGACTTCTTATCGCTCTGCTATTTTTTATTTAAATGAAAGCCAGCGTGAGGTAGCTAACGAATTGATAGCGGAAATGGAAGCCTCTGGCGTGTGGCCTGGAAAGATCGTTACGGAAGTAGTACCTGCAACTGATTTTTGGAATGCGGAGGCCGAACACCAGGATTATCTTCAAAAAAATCCATACGGCTACACCTGTCACTTTGAAAGGCCTGATTGGAAATTGAGCTGATAAGTAAGAAGAAATTGAATAAATTCTGATACAGATTGAAGTTCGCTATCACTAAACTTCGACCTGTATCAAAAGCTGTTTAAAAACATATAAAAATCGTCATTGCGAGGCACGAAGCAATCCCCAATAGGCAGAGCTGCTATGCAAGTCTGCCCTGTATAGTTCGCGATTGCTTCGTACCTCGCAATGACGAGCGGGATATAGCAGTTTTGTTAAATAGCTTCTCGGAATTTTCTTTTTTGGGGCTTAAAAATCCAGTGGACCCAATCTCTTCATATTCTTCATGATCAGGTATTGCCTGTGCTTTAAATATTTAGTAGGATTAGTAGCCGACCATTTCAAAGGGCTTGGGAAGATCACGGCTATAGCTGCAGCTTCCTGTCGGGTTAAATCGGAGGCCGACTTATGGAAATAAGCTTGTGAGGCGGCTTCCACACCGTAAATGCCGTCGCCCATTTCAATTTCATTAAGGTAAACCTCCATAATGCGTTTTTTACTCCAGAAGGTTTCTATCAGTACAGTAAAATAGGCTTCAATGCCTTTACGGAGCAGGGAACGTCCTTCCCACAGGAAAACGTTTTTAGCCACCTGTTGTGATATGGTACTACCACCAATAAGTTTTTTGCTGTGCGAGTTTTTTTCGATAGCTTTTTCAATAGCGTTAAAGTCAAAACCGTGGTGTTCCAAAAACGTTTGATCTTCGGCTGCAACGGCGGCCCGCTTCATATTGTCAGAGATGTCGTCAAAATCTTTCCACTTTTTATCTATCTTCCATTCCTTACCTGCCGATTTGCGCTGAAATCCCCGCTCGATCATCAGCCAGGTAAAAGGAGGGTTGATAAAGCGATAGCCAATTACGCCCAGCAGGCTTAAGCCAAAAAACAGAATGAATGCCAGTTTGAAAATTCTGAATATAAGTTTAGGGATACCGTAAAATTTCGATTCCGATTTGGAGTTCCGCTTATCCGACTTTGACTTCTGGTTGTTTTTGCTGAAAAACTTTAACACTGTTATAATATTTCCTTATAAAAGAAGAGGGTGCTTTGCCATTGACAAAACACCCTCTAAAATTCTAAATTTTTTCCAAAAATCCGAAATAAATATTCTTGATTTAGGATTTCGAATTTTCGATTTCGGATTTGTTTTTATTTAATTCTGATCATAAAAAAAACAGGTGTTTTGAATTAACAAAACACCTGTTTAAATTTTTCAAAATCCGAACTCTTAAATCCGAATCCCGAAATATAATTACTCCGCTACTACTGCAAACGGAACCTGTACTTTAACTTCTTTGTGCAGGTTGATGTTGGCAACGTACTCACCAACAAATTTTGGTTCCTGGTCAAAAGTGATACGACGACGGTCAACTTCAAAACCTTCTTTTTTCAATGCATCAGCAATTTGGATAGTGTTGATAGCACCAAAGATTTTGCCAGTTTCGCCGGCCTTAGCACCAATGTTTAGTTTAACACCTTCTAAACGGGCTGCAATAGCATCAGCATCCTTGCGGATTTTTTCTTGCTTAAATTGAGCTTGTTTAAGGTTTTCAGCTAAAACTTTACGTGCACTTTCAGTAGCTAATATGGCGTAGCCTTTTGGTAAAAGGTAGTTACGGCCATAACCTGGTTTCACATTTACGATATCGTCTTTATCACCCAGGTTTTTTACATCTTGTTTTAAAATAACTTCCATTTCTTAAATCTCCTATTATTTTAATGAATCTGTAACGTAAGGTAATAAACCGATGTGGCGTGCGCGTTTAACAGCCTGAGCCACTTTACGCTGAAACTTTAATGAAGTACCAGTTAAACGACGTGGTAATACTTTACCTTGGTCGTTGATGAACTTTAATAAAAAGTTTGCGTCTTTGTAATCAATATACTTGATACCGTTCTTTTTGAAACGGCAGTATTTTTTACGGTTATCCTCCACCTTTGGGGCGGTAACGTATTTAATTTGTTCGTTAGCCATTAGTTTGCTGCCTCCTCTGCTTTAGGTTTCTTGTTAAAAGCACCGCTACGTTTTTTGTCATTGTAAGCAATGGCATGTTTATCCAAAGCAATGGTCAGGAAACGCAAAACACGCTCATCGCGCCTTAACTCTATCTCCAATTTGTTAATTAATTCACCCGGAGCCTTAAATTCAGTTAAGTGATAGTACCCTGTAGTTTTCTTTTGAATAGGGTACGCTAATTTTCTCAAACCCCAATTATCCTCCTGGACAATTTCGGCTCCGCCATCAGTTAGAACTTTGCTGTATTTGGCATTTGCCTCTTTAGCAGTCTCTTCTGAAAGCAACGGGGTTAGAACGATCACGATTTCGTACTGTTGCATTATACTTGATTTTTAATTATTTACCCGCTATAACGGGGCTGCAAATGTACAAATAGTTTTGCAATTTTCAAATCAATATGTTAATAGTGGTTAATAACTATTTGCAAGTATTTTTAAAACTTATAGCTTGATGTACCGTTCTATCTAAAAAACTTAAAGCTATGCAGTTAATAGCAAACCTTACCGGAGTTGAAAACTCAAAAACACTTTCGTTTGATGAAGTATTGATGTATGGCGGAGGGGATGAACCTCTTGAGGGTGACTGGGATGACCAGGAGGATGAGGATTTTGACGACATACTTGACGATAAAGAAGATCTGCATGAAATACAGGTAGATGACGACAGGGGTGAACCCGACCCTGAAGATGACGATCATTTGCCCGATGATGATTTTTAATGAACCTTATTAAGGTTAAGCGTTAAGTAGCTTATTGCTGCATAAAAGCGTTTTATTTAATGTATTAATTGCGTCGCTCATTGCCTTTTATCGGGCAACCAGGATTACTGTTTCCCAAGCAGTTCCAAATTCTGTTAAAATTTGCATAAAGGTGTTCTTTCAATAGCTTTTGTGGTAAATTAAATTTCTTTAAGATTTAAAATTTTTCGACTTGATTTTCATGTGATTAACTGATTGATTGAATTTAATCATTGGTTAAATTTAGGATTGTTTAATATAATGTCTATATTGTGGTAGTTATGTCTGTTTATTGATGTTGTTAATGTGATTTTAATAATAAAATAACATTATTATTAATAAATATTCATTTTTGGTTATTTGAAATTAATCGTTTGCCGAAATTGTTTATCTATGAAGAAACTATCTGTTTTATTGCCGTTACTTTTAACGTTTTTTTTTGCGAAGGCACAATATCAGGATTTGCATATTAGCCTGGAAGCCCAGGGCATAGCCACCACAAATAAAGTAGTTCCTTTTTGGTTAAGGGCAAATCAGTTTGGGAGCACTCCGTTATCGGGAACATCGGGTAGTTTGATCTTGAAAATCCGGAAAGATTATGACACAACAAAAACCTTTGGTTGGGCCGCCTCTTTTGAGGGCCGGGGAAATGTGGGGACTAACAGTGAATTTATTTTAGTTGAGGGATTTGTAAAAGCTCATGCCGGTATTTTCGAATTAAAAGCCGGACGCTCAAAAGAGATAGTTGGCCTGGTTGATTCTACATTATCCTCAGGATCATTCGCTGTTTCTGGTAATGCGTTAGGGGTTCCTAAGGTAAGCATCGGTATACCTAATTATTATAGTATACCGGTTTTAGGTAAATTATTTGCAATTAAAGCGGCTTTTACAAATGGGTATGCTGGTTTTGAACCCAGAAGAAATGGCACCCGGTTAAACGATTTCAAAACTTATTATCTTGAAAATTTCCTATACGGAAAAATAGGTAAGCCAGGCTGGCGCTTTAACCTGGAGGCTGGATTTAATCATGAAGTTTTGTGGGGCGATGAAAAGAAGGTTTTTGGTTCGGAGTTTACTTTAAGTACTTCAGAAGCTTATTGGTATGTTGTAAGCGGAAAAGTTTATGATTCTTCAAAAGTAGGTAATCATCTTGGTTCTGTAGATATTGGAGCAGAGTACAGATTTGATGCTTTAACGTTAAAGATTTATAGGCAAAGTTTTTATGATAAAGGAGCACTTTGGTCTCTTGCAAATATAAAAGATGGATTAAATGGGGTAAGTTTAACTAATAATAGTGCTGAGCACGGTAAGTTTTATTGGCGAAAAATATTATTTGAAGTATTGTATACAGCCAACCAGGCCGGTACGCTACAGTCTAAGACTACCGAATCAGGGGCAGAAGATTATTATAATAACTATCAATATGCTCAGGGATGGTCCTATAGATACTTTGGTTTAGGAACGCCTTTTATAACTACTATTTATGATGCCAGGAGTGATGCTAATCGTGCTGTCAATCAGTTTTTTTTAAATAACAGATTATATGCTTTCCATGTAGCTACTCAATTTGATGCTTTTAATTGGGCCTATACCTTCAAATCGTCATTCTCTCATAATATGGGAACTTATGCCTCCGGCTCTGAACCTTATCGTTCAGTTAAACATATTGAATATCCTCCAAAAGATAAGGCATTTAAAGCCGTTAATCAGCTATCGTTGTATCTTAGTGGTTTAAAAGCTTTGCGAAATGGTTATTCTGTTGGATACGATCTTGGTTATGATCATGGTGAACTCCTCTATAATTCGTTTGGCGTAATACTAAAAGTTTCGAAAACTTTCTTGTAAACAAGATGATTTGCGTGAGGTGCAGGCAGATGATGGTGTTGATGAGCCCGATACGGAGGATGACTATCGTTTGCCCGATGACGATTTTTAAACCAGTGACGCCACACATTATCGGTGTGTAAAAGTTTTAGCAAAGCAGGTGTTTCACTAAACCTATTTTCTCACTACCTTAGCACTTGTGGATAATTTCATTGTTTCGGCCCGTAAGTATCGCCCGGCTACTTTTGAAACCGTTGTTGGTCAGCAACATATAACCAATACGCTCAAAAACGCTATAAAAAATAACCAGCTGGCACAGGCCTTTTTGTTCTGTGGTCCGCGAGGTGTGGGTAAAACTACCTGTGCACGGATCCTGGCAAAAACCATTAACTGTACCAATTTACAAGCTAATGGTGAGGCCTGTGGCGAATGCGCTTCATGCAAAGCATTTGAAAACGGAAACTCTTTTAATGTTCATGAGCTTGATGCTGCTTCAAACAACTCGGTTGATGATATCCGCAGTTTAATTGAGCAGGTACGGATCCCCCCGCAGGCAGCCCGTTACAAGGTTTATATTATTGATGAGGTGCACATGTTATCGCAGGCGGCTTTTAACGCCTTCCTGAAAACGCTGGAAGAACCGCCTCACTATGCCATCTTTATATTAGCCACTACCGAAAAACATAAGATCCTGCCAACCATTCTTTCGCGTTGTCAGATCTTTGATTTTAACCGGATCAGGGTTGAGGACATGGCCAACCACCTGGCATCAATTGCCGGTAAGGAAAATATAGGTTATGAAGCCGATGGCCTGCATATTATAGCCCAGAAAGCCGACGGCGGTTTGCGCGATGCGCTTTCGATGTTTGATCAGATCGTGAGCTTTTCGGGCGGCAAGGTAACCTATCGTTCGGTTATTGATAACCTTAACATACTTGACTACGATTATTATTTTAATATAACCGAAAGCCTGCTTAGGGAGGATACTGCCAAAGTATTGTTGTTTTTTGACGAGATCCTTTCGCGCGGGTTTGATGGTGCGCATTTTATAGCGGGCCTGTCTGAGCACTTCAGAAATCTGTTGGTTGGGAAGGATCAATCGACCTTAAAGCTGCTTGAAGTAAGTGAAGGGATCAAAACAAAATACCTGCAGCAATCGCAGCAGGCATCTGTGTCGTTTTTGCTTTCGGCCATGAATATTGCCAACCAGTGCGATATCAGTTATAAGCTCAGTAAAAACCAACGGCTGCAGGTTGAGCTGGCGCTGCTCAAGATGTGCCACCTGCCATCGGTATTTAACCTGGCCACCACACCACTCACTGTAACGCCCGCTACCGACGGGGGATTAAAAAAAAAACCTGATACCTCAGCAGTAACAGCCGTTAACGGTGTTCAGGCAAGCCCTGCTGTATCCATAGTAAGTGAAGCCGCGCCTGTATATAGTGCTCCTCCAAAAGAGACAGTATCACCAGTTGCACAGGTAAAAGAGTCCTCTCCGGCCGAAAAGCCTAAGATCATGATGCCTTTGCGAAGCACGCTTACACCTTCGTTAACCGGCGAGGTTAAAACACAGGAAGAATTACTTGAAGAAGAAGATCCCTATTTAAAGGGAGAGGACAAAGAAGATTTTACTATGGATGCCTTTTTGCAATGTTGGAGCGATTTTGCCGCATTTGCAAAAAAGGAGGGTAAAAAAACTTTGCTAACCGTACTTACAACCGGTGCGCCGCGCATGTTGAAGCCTTATGTTTTTGAGGTAATAGTAGGCAATATGGTGCAGGAAAATATTTTCAGGGATGAGAAGCCGATTATGCTCAACTATCTGCGCAGTGCACTCAAAAATTTTACTATTGATGTAAATGCCCGGGTTGACGAACTGAAGGTAATGCGCAAGCCTTATACCGCGCCCGAAAAGTTTCAGCATATGGCTGCACGCAACCCGGAGTTGCTGGAGTTAAAAAACAGGTTTAATCTTGATTTTGACTAAAGCCAGGTTTTAATACTGAGTTGTGTGCTTGATCAAAACGCACAACTCAGCATTTAATAAATTATTTCAGGGATTTACTGTCATTTTTAGGATACCCTTCTTCATCAAGGTCGTCTCGGTCATCTTCCGGGGTATGTGCCAGGGCCGCATCAACAGGATCAACTTCTACACTTTGTCCATGGTCAATATGCATGGCTAATTCATCTACATCAGTTTCAAGCGAACGGTCTTCGTCAAACTCGCCATCAACATCATAAGGGTTTGCTTCGTCATAGGTGGAGTTAATATCCTCACCATTTTTGGCCGTAGTGTGATATGGGTCAGGATGATCATAATCCGGGTCATCGCTTTTAACATCATATTCGTAGCTGTTAGCCTCCGGATTATAGCTTAGGTCTTCCTGGTCGAGGGTTTCGCCCAGTTCATCTTTCAGTGTTTCGTCGCGATCAGGCAGATCGTCATTAAAACCTGCATCGTCAATTTGATCGTTGTTCATAGGTTTGTGTTTTTATATATAAATATACACAGTAAAAACCCTGCCAAAAAAACAAATCAATCAAAAAAAAGATTTTTACCCAAAGCTTAATAATGGATCTGTTTTCGGTACGATGTAACGCCACCAATAGCGAACTTGAAGCCTAAGGTTACCTGTGAGTAGGCATCATTATGCTTGCCTGCAATATAACCGTCAAGCTCGTCGCCCATAATAAAATTGTACTGATAGCCCAGGTCAATTTTAACAGCAGGCTGGTTGTAACTATTAAAGATCTTAAACTCATAACCAAGCCGCAACGGGATAAATATCTCATTGGTTTTTTTTTCGCCCGGGATGATCTGGTTGTTGGCTAATAATAAAATATCGTTGCTTCGGGCCACTACGTTATTGCTGATATATCCTAAACCTGACGATAGGTACAGGTTTTTTAAGGCGTTGGCAAACTGGCTTTGAGAATAATTAATAAATTCTCCGGCCTGCACCTGAACCCTGAAGCTCAATGCGCTGAAATGGTTTTCAAACTCACGCTGGGTGGTGGTTTTTAATGAATCGCCGCCTTTTAAGCGCCCAAATTCCGCTTCAAAAATATAATTTACAAATGGTGTTTGATTGTAAGTAAAATTTAAACGGATAGATGGTGTTGTTTTTAAAGTTTGTACATCGGTTGAGCTGGCCTGGTTAATACCTGCGGCAAAGCCAACGTCATATTGCGCATAATCAAACCCAACCTGGGCCTTGGCCAGGAAAGATACAGAACACAACAGGATGATAATGGAGATTTTTAGTATGGATTTTATCATAAATAAACGGCAGCACCTGTTTAAAAGGAGCTTGTTTTATGGTAAGCGTTTTATTTTATAAAAATAGCACCAAAGTTTATAAAAACAACAATGCCGGTGTTAATAATTGTCATTATAACGAAATCTATAATTTTTCATTGCATTATTTGACGAAATTGATAAAGTCAATTTTATATATTTGGGGCCGTTGTATAACAAAAACCACATCAGGCATGTCAAAAATAAAAGTAGAGAATCCGGTAGTTGAACTGGATGGCGATGAAATGACCCGAATAATCTGGAAATTCATCAAAGACAAATTGATTACCCCGTACCTTGATCTTGATATCAAATACTACGATCTGGGCATCGAGTACCGTGACCAAACCGACGACCAGGTAACTATTGACGCAGCTAACGCTATTAAACAATATGGCGTTGGTATTAAATGCGCTACTATTACTCCCGACGAAGCAAGAGTTGCTGAGTTTGGATTAAAACAAATGTGGAAATCACCAAACGGAACTATCCGTAACATTTTGGATGGTACTGTTTTCCGTGAACCAATTGTTATGAGCAATGTACCGCGACTGGTACCTAACTGGACAGCACCTATCTGTATCGGTCGTCATGCTTTTGGCGATCAGTACCGTGCTACCGATTTCTTAACCAAAGGAAAAGGCAAACTTACTGTTAAATTTACTCCTGAAGATGGCAGCCCTGAGCAGTCATTTGAAGTGTTTAACTTTAAAGGTGATGGTGTTGCATTAACCATGTACAATACCGACGAATCTATCAAAGGATTTGCCCACGCCTGCTTTAACCAGGCTTTAATGAAAGGCTGGCCTTTATACCTTTCAACCAAAAACACCATCCTTAAAAAGTATGATGGCCGCTTCAAAGATATTTTTGAAGAGATCTATCAAAACGATTACAAACAGAAGTTTGAAGCAGCGGGTATCACCTATGAGCACCGCTTAATTGATGACATGGTTGCATCGGCCCTGAAATGGAACGGTAACTTTGTTTGGGCTTGTAAAAATTATGATGGCGACGTACAGTCAGATACCGTAGCACAAGGCTTTGGTTCATTAGGTTTAATGACCTCAACCCTGGTTACTCCTGATGGTACTGTAATGGAAGCAGAAGCTGCCCATGGTACAGTAACCCGTCACTATCGTGATCACCAGGCTGGTAAACCAACCTCAACTAACCCAATTGCATCTATTTTTGCGTGGACAAGGGGTTTAGAGTTCCGCGGTATCCTGGATAACAACCAGGAGCTGATCGATTTCTGCAAAGCTTTGGAAGAAGTTTGTATCGAGACTGTTGAAAGCGGCAAAATGACCAAAGATTTGGCCATCACTATTAAACCAAAAGTGGAACACGGTACTGATTACCTGTACACCGAAGAGTTTTTAGCTGCAATTGACGAAAACTTAAAAAAACGCTTAGGTAAATAATTACCTGGCAATTTGATATAAAAAAGCTCATACAATAGTATGGGCTTTTTTTGTTTGCAATATGGCAAGTAAATCAATTTAGCATTTCCTATTTTCTATTTAACTCCTAACTTAGCGCTCAAAATACATAACACTATGTCGGCATTATATCCTTTAAAATTTAAAACCATATATAAAGACAAGATATGGGGTGGTCAAAAGATCAAAACCTATTTGCATAAAGATTTTGGCAGTCTGCCTAACTGCGGCGAAACCTGGGAAATATCGGGTGTAAAATCTGATGTTTCGGTTGTAGCCTCGGGCGCCCTTGAAGGCGAATCATTAGCCGATTTGCTGGAGCAATACAAAGACGAGCTGGTTGGCAAAAAGGTTTATGATCATTTTGGTAACATCTTCCCTTTACTGGTGAAATTTATTGATGCCAACGATGATCTTTCGGTACAGGTGCATCCTGATGATAAACTGGCTAAAGAGCGCCATAACTCATTTGGTAAAACCGAAATGTGGTATATCATTGAGGCCGATCCGGGTTCGACATTGATTACCGGTTTTAACCAGGAAATGACCGAAGAAAAATATGTTGACGCTTTAAACAGCGGCCATATCATGGATATCCTGAACAAGGAAGCTGCCGTAGCTGATGATGTTTTCTTTTTACCTGCAGGCAGGGTGCATACTATTGGTAAAGGGTTACTGATTGCCGAAATTCAGCAAACATCAGATATCACTTACCGTATTTACGATTTTGACCGTGTTGATGACAAAGGCCAGAAACGTGAACTGCATACTGAAGAAGCTCTTGCCGCTATTGATTATAAGCACTACGCTGAATATAAAACGCAATATGAGCCTAAAGAAAATGAGACAGTAAGGCTGGTAAGCTGCCCTTACTTCACCACCAATGTGCTTGATTTTGATGAGAGTACATCAAAAGATTATTCGACTTTGGATTCATTTGTGATCCATGTTTGTGTTGAAGGCGGTTATACCGTAAAATACAACAATGAAGCATACGCCGTTAAAATGGGCGAGTGTATCCTGTTGCCAAAAAGCATCGATAAAATTGAGCTGGAAACTACAGGTGGCTTTAAGATCCTGGAAAGCTATATTGAATAATTTTGATATTAAGTATGGAGCTTGTGTTAAGCTCCATACTTAAGTATTTGTTGATCGTAACTCTGCGGTAGCTTGTCAAAGATCTCTTTTAAATGATTTACCCTTACCGGTTTAAAAATGTAATCGGTAATTTCAGAAATATTTTTAGCCCGGAGAAGATCATTGAGATCAAGAGATGAACTCATGATATACACCGTGATATTTTTCCTCATTTGTGGCTTTAATTTCGCAAATTCATTCATGAACTCCCAACCATCCATTACCGGCATATTAATATCCAGCAATATGATATTGGGCAACAGGTGATCTTCTTTGATGCTTTTTAGCGCATTTACGGCTTCCAAACCATTAATAAAGTGGCTTAACAGGGTGTCTACCTGAGTCATACCTATTAGTTTTTTCAGACCATAAACATAAATACTATCATCATCCACAATCCACGTGTTAGCGGGATTTTGCTTTGCAATCATCTCTCTTGGTAATTTAATTATGCCAGTCTGATAGTAAATTTTGTGCCAATATTTACTGTACTGTCAACTTTAATGGTCCCGCCTAATGCTTCGATCTGGTTACGGGTTATAAATAGGCCAATGCCTTTGGCATCGGTATTTTGGTGAAATGTTTTGTACATCCCAAAAATCTTATCGCCATAACGGTCAAGGTCAATACCAAGGCCATTATCTTCAAAAATGAGATAAATGTGGCTCCCTTCTGTTAGGGTATAGCATTTTATGATAGGTTGCCTGTCGGGATGACTGTATTTTAAAGAGTTGGTAAGCAGGTTTTGCAGAATACTTTCCATGTATGCCGGAATATAGCTGATCTCGCGGCATTGCGTAAAATCGCCCTCGATACGGGCGTTTATAGATTCGATGTTATTCTTCAGCGCCGAGCAAATGTTTTTAAACATCGGCTCCAGTTCAACTACCTTTCGTTCTTTGGTAATTTCTGTTTGGATCTTAACTATTTCGTTGATATGTTCGATAGTAAGGTCCAGGCTATCGCTGATGGTTTTTATGTGCGAAAAGATCTCCTCGCGTTCTTCAGTTGTTTCGGTTTGTTCAAACAGGTTTACCATAAACTGGAGGTTACCTGTATGCGAACGAAGATTATGTGATACTATGTACGCAAAGTTTTGCAGGCGACGATTTTGGTCGGTCAGTAAATTTATCGACTGTTCAAGTTTAAGCAACTTTCTTTTCTCGCTGTCAATATCCTGGATAACCCCTTTAATAGCCGTGCATTTACCAAAGTGATTAATTACGGGTACAGCTTTTACTTTTAGCCATAGCATATTGTTTTTGGCCGAACGTAGCAGCAAGTCAATATCAAAGGGCCGGCTATGGTTAAGCGTATGGTTAATGGCATTTTGTAAAATTGGCCGGTACGGAGACTCAAAAAAACTTATAAACTCTTCAACGCTCAGGCTTAACTGGCTTTGAAGATCAAACAGATCATACACCTGTTTTGACAGTTCAATACTGCCGGTGTTTTGAGCGTTGATTTCCCAAATGCCTAACCGTGCTATTTTAAAGGCATCATCATTCCCGGTTTGGTTATGTGCCGATAATAGATCATTGTGTTTGTAACGGTTGATGTTGATCAGCGAACCGTAAGCTATGCAGCCATGCTCATTATCAACTTTCCTGACTGTAGTTTCAAACCATCGATAACCGTTTTTCTTAGTTAAAAAGCGCAATTGCAACGGCGGTGCATTTTCAGCCAACCTGTTGTTGATGGCATTTAGAAGAACCGGTTTATCGCCATGGTAGAGCAGGTGTTCGAAAAAAGTATAAGCGCTGCATTCAATTTCATTGAACTGATAATCTAATACCGCGTAGAAGCCTGTTGACCATTTTACTTCCTTTGTATTGAAATTATACTTCCAGATACCCGTATCCAGATCATTGATCAAAGGGATAAGATGTATATCATCGCCAGAAAGTTTACCCTTTTCAGAAAAACTCATATCAACAATCCGTTCACTAATTCAATTTGTTTTTTGACACGTGCTTATTACTAAAATATGTGCCATGATTTGAAATTTTTAAATTTACAACCAGCAGTTGTTTGGCTATGGTTTTCATTTCAATCATTATTCCACATTTGCGCAGCCCCAAATATAATATTTTTGATACTTTATAATGTATTCTTTTACTGGTATTTACGGTTTTTAGAATATCTTAGTATATGTACTCCTAATTGAAGTAATATTTTACAAAATATCCATTAAATACATTATACTCTATTTAATTACATTCAAAAATGAAGATATCTTCAATAAAATACTTCGGCGTAATTTGATTGTAAAAAAATAGAGGGCACTAAGTTAGTAAATATGGGTGAACTATTATTGGGTATTATAATGTCCTATTTTACAGGCAATTTGCCCGGATTTAATTTTATAGAAAAATATTAAATTGTTATTTGCTTATTAGTTCATCGAGCGCGTTTTTTGCTATCCATTTGGCTGATTTGGCGGGTTGGTTATAAATATTTCGTGCAGTATTAATTGCATTAACTCTTAATATATTATTTCGTTTGCCTATTTGTCTTAATGCCCAGTTAATGGCCTTTTTAACAAAATTCCGGTCATCCCAGGCCTCCCGTTCCATGATGGGGAATAGGTTTATAAATACTTCGTTGGGAGCGGTTTTATTATGAATGGCGTATTCTGCCATTAAAACAAAGCCGGCACGTTTCACAAACTCCTGTTCATGAGTGCTGTATTCAATTGCTTTATCAATAGCAAATGGTGTGCGGTCGAACAGATTGCCGCATACCTGGTCGCAGATATCCCACGAATAAAAATCGCCGGTCCAGCTGTCCATTAGTTCGGGAGTAACCTGTTTAGGGTCGGCTATCATGGAGGCCAGGATCCTGGCCTCATGTATTTGGGTATCCCAAAGAGCTAAGGCCAGCTCATGATCTTTTTTAATGGTTTTGGCCAGCTTGCGGATCTCGGGTAGTTTTACGCCCAATGCCTTTGAACTATCAATACCAAAGCGGGCCATCCCTTTTAGATAGTTGGCGTCGGCTTTTTCTTTGAGATGTTCAAGTACAAATTGTATAGCCTCCATTTATTCGGTCATGCTTTTCTTTTGAAGGGTGTTGTGGATAGGTACAACCTGCATCAGTGCCGCGCTGCAATAAAAGGGGTGAAGCTCCATAACCAAAGCTCCTGCTTTGATAGCTGGATCTGTTTCGGTAAGCTTTTTTGCTTCTTCTACGGTTTCAACATTAAAAATGAAAATACCACGCAAAGGCTGGTTATCCAAAAAGGGTCCTGCCACAACCAGCTTCCCTTCGGCAGCAAGCCTGCCAATATTTTTAAGATGAGCCATCTGCAACTGCATGTTAGCCGCCGAATCTTTAAGTTGCGTTGGGCCTTCCTTTAAGAAAGCCAGCACATATTTTTTCATCCCGTAGTCATCGGCTCCCAGTTTTTTGGCCAAAGCGGCATCATATACAGGCTTGGCAGCAGGGGTATTTTGGGCTAAGCAGTGAAGACTTAACGCAAGGGATGTGATGATAAGTAAAGCTTTTTTCATTGATTTATGATTTATAGAATCAGAAATATTAACAGTTAGCTTTTAGGTTTTTTTATTGGATTTTGCCTGTTGTCAAAAAAGGTGATTAAGACTATTTTATCTTCTTCAATTCTGTAGAACAGGGTATTGTGTTTGGTTATAACAAAGCCCCTTATTTGCTTTTCTTTATTTTCTAAAGTCCCCATTTCTGGGTAATTTGCTATGAGCTCAATTATTTTGTAGGTATTGATAACGAAATTCTTTGTAACACTTTCGCCCCATTCCTGTTCTAAGTATACTATAATGGAATTGAACTTATCGCTGGCTTTGCGATTCCAGATTATTACTTTAGCCATTTTTTATGCATCTGCTTTACTTCATCATGGGGTAAAAGATTAGCATTGTCAAAGCTTTCGTCATAAGCTATTAATAGCTCCTGTTTTTCAGCTTCATTCAGGTTATTCCAAAGATGGCCGGTTTGATTAGCATTTAATTGCTGGATTAACTGATAATAGCTTTTTAGTAATTGCTCATCATCAATCGTATCTATCAAATGATGAAAGTCTTCCTTAATATTCATTGCCTTCTTTTTATAATGTCAAATTACTAATTTAATCATTAACAACAAAGCCGGGCATTCGCCCGGCTTCGAAGTGTGGTATGCTAATTGGCAAACTTTTTACCCGTGCCGCTTTTTTCATAAAACGACTTGTAATCTTTGATATTCAGCATATCATAAATGGCCTGCTTTTTATCAGTGCTGTTATCATAATAGCCTTTGCAGATCTGATAACCAACCCAATAACCCAGATCGGCGGGTTTATCTGCGGTTTCCTGGTTGGAGTTGGCTATCCAATTGTACCCCCGTTTTAAATACATTTCCTTTTCAAAATCCGCCCAGATCTGTTTTTCTTTGCCTTTAGCCCAAACAAAAAGGCGCTCGTTTGCTGTTTTACCTGATATCAGTTCGCCTAAAAAGTCGGCCATACCTTCAACCAAAACGGCTCTAAGCAAGGTGGTGTCGCCGCCTAACATGCCATCCTGATTAAAGTGGATAAGTTCGTGCGCTACAAGGTTAGGGATGTAATCAAGTTTGCCGAAGTTGTTATTTTCCCAAAGACTAAGTTCATCAACCGGGATATCCGGCGTGCGCACTGCCTGGTCGAGGCCAATGAGCAGGCCATTATCTGATGATGTTCCTCCGGATGAAAAAGCACCAATAACAAAATAAATATCCGGAAATTTAGCCTGCGGGTAAAGTTCTTTTAGCTTTACAAACGAGGCTATCATCTGTGGTTTTTGCTTGTCGACAGTATAAGTGTTTTTGCGGATAGCCGCATAAAACTTTGGCTTTTTATCATGACCTTTTACGAAGTTTTTCATATGTATAACTTTATAAGCAAAATAATCCTGTAAGCCTGGCGACCCAGGATCAACATAATATTTTTTGTAAATTTTAAGCCGGTTTGCTGTATCTTTTTGCGCCAGATCATAGGCTATCCAAAAGTTTTTAATATCGCTTGTAACCAGGTTTGCCTTCAGCGGATCAGTGGTAACACTACCCTTTGTTTTTTCTAAAGAGTTGAGGAGCGGCCGCCAGTCGGCCATTTGGTGTAGCGGGTTCAGGTCCGAATCCACTATCATATGGGCCGCATTTTTATAACCACTGGTAACAGCTAATTTGAGCAGGCCCATAGCGCTGTCAATTTTGCCGGCAAGGGAGTAACAACATGCGGCATTGTAATAATCGCCGGTGGCCGAAGCTTTGAACTCTGCTTGCCTGGCCGAACGTAAATAATAGGTTCCGGCTTGAGTAAAGTTTTTTGCCTCGTATAAGCTATCAGCTTTAGCACTTAAACTCCTTTGTGCAAAGGTTGATGTGCTCAATAAAATAAATAGAAAAGGTAGGTATTTATGCATCTTCTAAAATAAAAAAAAGCCGGGCATTCGCCCGGCTCCAAATCATAAATCACTAATAAAAATCTGAAATCAAAGATTGCCCCTTGCTTCCTGCTCGCGCTCAATAGCTTCAAACAGGGCTTTAAAATTACCCGCCCCGAATGATTTTGCCCCTTTACGCTGAATGATCTCAAAGAATAACGTTGGTCTGTCTTCAACCGGTTTGGTGAAGATCTGTAGTAGGTAGCCTTCGTCATCACGGTCAACCAGGATGCCTAAGCGTTTTAATGGTTCAAGATCTTCATCAATATGGCCAACGCGGTCAGTCAGGTCGTCATAGTAGGTTGACGGCACAGTCAAAAATTCAACGCCACGGCTTTGGAGTTCGGTTACCGTGGCGACAATATCATGCGTAGCAAGGGCTAAATGTTGTACTCCCTCGTCCTCGTAAAACTCCAGGTATTCCTCAATCTGCGATTTCTTTTTGCCTTCGGCCGGCTCATTGATCGGGAATTTAACATAGCCATTGCCGTTACTCATCACCTTACTCATTAAAGCCGAGTATTCGGTCGAGATCATTTTATCATCAAAAGTGAGGATATTACGGAAGCCTAAAACCTCTTCATAAAAGTTAACCCACTCGTTCATTTTATGCCAGCCCACGTTGCCCACGCAATGATCAACATACAACAAACCTGCATCTGCCGGGTTATAGTTATTTTCCAGCTTTTGATAGCCCGGTAAAAATAGCCCCTTGTAATTTTTGCGTTCAATGAACATATGTACGGTTTCGCCGTACAGCTTAATGCCGCTGGTACGTACTTCACCATGCTCATCTTTCAAAGTTTGAGGTTGTTGGTATGCTTCTGCACCGCGTTTGGTGGTTTGTTCAAAGGCATCATAAGCATCATCAACCCATAGGGCTAATACCTTTACGCCGTCGCCATGTTTTTTAACGTGCTCGGCTATGGGGTGATCAGAATGCAGGGGAGTGGTAAGCACTATCCTGATCTTGCCCTGCTGTAAAACGTACGATGCCCTGTCGCGCACGCCGGTTTCAGGCCCGGCATAGGCCAGGTTTTGAAAGCCGAACGCGGTTTTATAATAATGGGCTGCCTGCTTGGCATTACCTACGTAAAACTCAACGTAGTCGGTGCCGTTAAGGGGTAGGAAATCGGTTGTAGTTGGTTGTTTATCTAAAGTTTGTGTGTTCATGATTAATTTGAAATAAATATGTCATTGCGAGGAGGAACTGCCTGTCCCGAATTTATTTCGGGAATGAAGCAATCGCATGCTATACAGGGCGGATATGCTTCCGTGCGGTTGCCGCGCTTCGCTCGCAATGACAAATGATTAATATTGCCAGCTCTTATAATAATTTTCATCCTCTATCTTAATAGCATCCTCGGTTAACATCAATGGCCTGAATGGATCTATCATTACCGCCAGTTCATCTGTTGATTCTTTGCCTATAGATTTTTCTACCGAGCCGGGATGCGGGCCATGCGGGATGCCGCCCGGGTGTAGGGTGATCTGCCCTTTAACCACGCTTTTACGGCTCATGAAATCGCCATCTACGTAGTACAAAACCTCGTCGCTATCCACGTTGCTGTGGTTGTAGGGAGCGGGGATGGATAGCGGATGGTAATCAAACTTGCGGGGCACAAACGAGCAGATCACAAAGTTGTTGCCCTCAAAGGTTTGGTGTACCGGAGGTGGCTGGTGCAGCCTGCCGGTTATCGGTTCAAAATCATGGATAGAAAGTGCCCATGGGTAATGGAAGCCATCCCAGCCTATAAAATCAAAAGGATGGGTACCATAGATATAAGGGTAGATGAGGCCTTGTTTTTTGATCAGGATCTTAAAATCGCCATGCTCATCATAAGTTTTCAGATCGGCCGGTCGTTTGATATCGCGCTCGCAATAGGGCGAATGTTCCATTAATTGCCCATATTGGTTACGGTAGCGTTTCGGCGGACGGATGGGGCTAAAACTTTCTACAATAAAAAGCCTGTTTGCCGTGCCGTCAAATTCCATCTGGTAAATAGTGCCGCGAGGTATCACCAGGTAATCGCCGTATTGAAATTTGATATTGCCGAAACCGGTTTTTAAAGTACCGGTAC
Source organism: Mucilaginibacter sp. (assembly GCF_036383575.1). Classification (GTDB taxonomy): domain Bacteria; phylum Bacteroidota; class Bacteroidia; order Sphingobacteriales; family Sphingobacteriaceae; genus Mucilaginibacter. The sequence continues at coordinate 794 of NZ_DASVOB010000021.1, read as the reverse complement.
CTTCGTGAATGAATACTACTTCATCAGCCTGGCTGTTCTTATAAAAGTAATCGGTCATGCTTTGACGCGGTGCGGCCAGTGAAATATGCAGGTCGCTGTTCACCAGTACAGGTTTGCGGCTTTGCAGGTAATCGTCTTCCGGTTGTACATTAAAACCTATCAGACTCGTATGCTTCAGGTGTTTTTCGCGCGCTATTTTGGGCTCCACGCTGTAAGGCTCGCCAAGGGTTTTTACAATGGTGGGCGGGTAGGTGTGATACACCAGCGAATAAAGGCTCGAAAAGCCCTCGGTTGATACAAGTTCTTCGGCATATAAACTACCGTCGGGCTTACGGAATTGCGTATGCCGCTTAGGCGGAATTGATCCTAAACTATGATATACAGGCATGGATTGGTTTAATTGGTTAACAATAAAACGTATAAAATGCTGATTTGTGTTCGGGCTAAAAGTCCGTAACGCATAGCCTAACCATTTAGTAAATAATGGTTAAAAAAAATGAAGAAAACAGGGGGAGGAATTAGTATTGCGCCAGCACGATCTTAGCGAGCATAGCATCTCTGAACGATGAGGCATCGCTCATGGAGGTTAACCCCAATGAAAACAGAAAATGCATTTGTACCCGTAACATGATACTAAGTTAGCAGGATTATATTTAGGATGCAAGTTTTGGTTGGAATGGTGAGTAGTTGATTAAGTTGATTGGGTGCTATTATTTTTTAACGCCGCCGCTCGGCTCCAGCCGAGTGGCAACTATTTCACGGCCTCTGGCCGCCGACGTGGTGTATACAGGCCA
>NZ_DASVOB010000020.1:0-4575 GCF_036383575.1 Mucilaginibacter sp. | reverse complement strand
AACAGCCCTATCGAGCATATCATTTAAAAACGTGGACTCATGATAAAGCAGCGTGGCGTTAGCGATTTGGGCAAAGTAGTTTTCATTATACATCGTATCGGAGCAGTAAGCATAGCTTTTAGGCTCTGCCGAATCGATGGTCAAATCTTCATTTTTATAAACCTTGCCTTTTTCATCCGTATAATCCCCGCCTTTTTTTAATATCGAATAATAGGCAACAGAAATATCAAGGCTTTCTATTTTCTCTTTGATCAGCTTACGTAAACGTTTCTTTTCCTTAAATAAAAAACCTGTACAGGCAATCCGGTGGTCAAGCGGAATAGTTTCAACAACAACATCATTATTGCTGATCACAACTTCACTTTGCTGCGCGTTAGTAAATACATATTCAATCGGGAACTGCAGCTCCGTATCTGAATATTTTAATTGCAGGTCAATGATCTCCTTTAAGGGTTCGGGGCAAACTAATTTAAGCGCCTTTTTACGCCCGTTAAGGTGCATGGATGATAATAAACCAACCAGCCCCAAATAATGATCGCCGTGAAGATGACTAATTAAAATGTGATCGATGCGACTGGCTTTGATATCAAAGCGGAGCATTTGCTGCTGCGTGCCTTCGCCGCAGTCTATTAAATACAGGCGCTCATTGATATTGAGCACCTGTGAAGTGGGATTTCTGTTAAAGATGGGGGTTGCAGAGCTGCTGCCAAGGATTGTTACCTCAAATTTCATAATAGGTAAACAATCAAATGGTTTATCGTGCTTCTTTTTTTAACTCTTTTTCAATCTCTTCCATAAAAATATGATCGACACCTTCTTCGGCAGTAGGAACAATGGTTAATACATTATCCAGTTGTGATATGGTTACCAAACGGGCAACCGCATCATTTAAACCCGCCAAAATGAAGGAACCTGCAGCATTTTTACACAAGCGATGACCAACCAGCAAACTGCTTAAGCCTGATGAATCGGCATATTTCACCTGCGACAAGTCGAGAATAATGTTGCGCTGACCCTCTGTATTGATCAAAATCAACTCTGATTTTAACTGAGGAGTTACTATTGAATTTAATTTTGACTCATTAAGCTTCAATAATATATATTTCTCGTGTTTATCTACAGTAAATTTCATTCTTATTAAAATTAATAAGCTAAGATAAATATTTTATGGATATTTAAAAATTACATAACACTCAAGGCGTTATTAATTGCCGTTTCAACGCGGGTTAACACGCTACCTTCAGCAGGCTTAACAAATGCCTCGCCGATGATCTGCTCGTAAAGCTCGATGTAACGTTCAGATATTGAATTAACAATTTCTTCGGTCATAACCGGTACTACCTGTCCATCTTTACCCTGGAAACCATTTTCGATAAGCCATTTGCGCACAAACTCTTTCGAAAGCTGCTTTTGGGCCTCTCCTTTTTGCTGGCGTTCTTCGTAACCTTCCTTATAAAAATATCTTGACGAGTCAGGTGTATGGATTTCATCGATCAGGTAGATCTGACCGTCAACCTTACCAAACTCATATTTGGTATCAACCAGTATCAAACCTTGCTTAGCTGCAATTTCGGTACCGCGTTTAAACAGGGCCTGGGTGTAAGCTTCAAGCTTAACATAATCGTCTTCAGATACAATACCTCTCGACAAAATCTCTTCGCGTGAAATATCCTCATCATGCCCTACCGATGCCTTTGTTGTTGGCGTAATGATAGGCTCAGGCAATATGTCATTCTCTTTTAAACCTTCGGGTAAAGCTACACCGCATACATGGCGTCTGCCTGCGCTATATTCACGGGCAGCATGACCTGCCAGATAACCGCGGATCACCATCTCTACCTTAAATGGCTCGCATATACGGCCAATAGTAACACTTGGATCCGGAACTGAAATAACCCAGTTCGGAACAATATCTGCCGTTGCTTCCAAAAATCGGGCAGCGATCTGGTTAAGCACTTGTCCTTTAAAAGGAATTGCCTCTGGCAGTACAACATCAAAGGCCGAAATGCGGTCAGTAACAACCATGGCCAGGAATTTATTATCTATCGTATAAACATCGCGTACTTTCCCCTTGTAAAAAGCCGTTTGGCCGGGAAAGTTAAAATGCGTTTCTTTTATTGAGTTCATTCTTTTTTAGTGATTGGAGATCGGAGATTAGAGGTTAGGAATTTGCATTTTTATTCCCATTCAATAATCTCAAATCACTTTACATTGGAGATCAAAGGTTGCCGGTTGGGATTCAGCTTTTCAACTAATCTCTAACCGCCAACCTCTGATCAACTGATTACTGTATATCCCCGTAAGCTTCTAATATCTTACGTACTAATTTATGTCTTACTACGTCTTCGCCGCTCAGGTAAACTATCTCGATGCCTTTAATATCGGTCAGGATCCTTAAAGCGGTATGTAAACCGGATTGTTGTTTTTTCGGCAAATCTATCTGCGTAACGTCACCTGTAACAATAAATTTGGCTGACGGCCCCATACGGGTCAGGAACATCTTGAGCTGCATATCGGTAGCATTCTGCGCTTCGTCCAAAATAACAAAACAGTTATCAAGGGTACGGCCGCGCATAAAGGCCAGCGGTGCAATCTCAATGGTACGGTTCTCCAGGTAAACCTTTAGCTTTTCGGCCGGGATCATGTCGTCCAAAGCATCATACAAAGGCCTCAGGTACGGGTCGATCTTTTCTTTAAGATCCCCCGGTAAAAAACCAAGGTTCTCTCCTGCTTCAACAGCCGGGCGGGTTAGTATAATGCGTTTAATTTCCTTGTTTTTAAGCGCCCTTACCGCTAAAGCCACAGCTGTATAAGTTTTACCGGTACCTGCCGGGCCAATAGCAAAAAGGATATCGCTTTTGTTGATACTATCAACCATGCGGCGTTGATTGGTAGTACGGGCCCTAACCATAATACCATTCGGCCCAAATACAATTACTTCACCACTTGCAAATTTATCAACAGCTGTTGGTTCTGCAACCGTTGTAGTATTGCTGGCTCTTGAACCAAGAATCCGTTCGAGGTCGGTTATGTTAAGATTTTCAAATTTCTCAACATGATTTATCAGGTGGGTAAACTTCTCCTGGAAAATATTGATCTCATTTTCATCGCCCAAAATCTTCACTTCACTGCCGCGGGCAACTATTTTAAGCTTGGGGTATTGTTTCTTAATGATCTCAAAATGATCATTATTCGGTCCCCACAGCACTGCAGGGTTTACGTTTTCAATTGATAGCTTAAGTTCGTTCAATACTAATTTGATTTTTTAGTTACAGATTTTTATGAATTAAAAATTGAATATTTGTAGCTTCAAATGCTACTACAAGATTAGCAATAAATATTTATAAAATTAATGGCAATTATAACATTAACTACTGATTTAGGCGATAAAGATATTTACCAGGCTGCGTTAAAAGGCAGTATCTACAAATTGTTGCCCACAGTAAATATTGTTGATATTACCAACAGCGTAGCGGCTTTTAACGTGCAGCAGGCCGCATTTATACTTAAAAACAGCTACCATTATTTTCCGGAAGATACCGTACACCTAATTGGTATTGACACCGTTTATAACGACCATACCAAATACCTTGCGGTGCGCTACAAAAAGCACTACTTTGTAGGGGCAGACAACGGCATTTTTTCGCTCATGTTTGACCAGGCACCTGAAGATATCGTTGAGATCAACATCATGCAGGACCTTAAATTTCTGCACTTTCCGCTGGCAGATATTTTTGTAAAAACGGCTTGTCATTTAGCGAAAGGCGGCAAACTGGATGAGATAGGCCTGCCGGTGAGCGAGATCGAAAACAAAATGAATTTGCAGCCTGTTATCGAAAAAAACCTGATCAAAGGCGTGGTGATCTACATCGATTCGTTTCAGAATGTGATCACCAATATTACCAAGGAATTTTTCAACAACGTACAGCAAGGCAGGCGTTTTGTGCTCAATTTTAAGCGCAACGAAACCATTAACCATTTAAGCTGGCATTATAATGAAGTGCCCGTTGGCGAAAAACTTTGCTTGTTTGGCATCAGCGACCATTTGGAGATAGCCATAAACAAAGGTAATGCAAGCGGCCTGCTGGGGTTAAACCTGAATGATAAAGTGATCATTGAATTTCAATAAGGTATTTATATACATGAAAAAAATCCTGCTGCTTTTTTTACTCTGTTTAATAGCAACTGTTGGTGCATCGGCTCAAAGTCCTGTGAACTCTGATTCTGTAGCTTACCAGCTTCAGCGTCAAAAAATAAACAACATGCTGGCAGCCCGTAAACAAAAATTTGGGCAGTATGATCAAAGTTTGGGGCAACATACCGGCATTTTCGGCTTTCAAACCAAGGATGATATCCGCCGGTCGGCCGGCATCCTGATGGATATCTCCAAAACAGATGATGCTATTTTTAAAGAGCTCAAGATCCTGCTTGAATACCGTGATTTTCAGCAAAGGCAGATCCAGAGCCACAGCAAAGAAGCCGAGACTACCGCCGCCGGTTACATGGAGGTGATTAACAGGTTAAAGCAGCAAAATGCACGCCTTAAACAGCAACTAAACAATTCAGAACAGCATT
>NZ_DASVOB010000019.1:0-3178 GCF_036383575.1 Mucilaginibacter sp. | reverse complement strand
TGATCCTTATTTTGATAGGCCTGCGCCATTTTTTGCTGAAGCGGACTTGCATAGTTTGCCAATACCTGCCGGGTTACATCAACCAGGTCATACTGAAAGCCATCGCTTTGTTTCAGGCTGTCTGCAGCATTTACAAGCAGGCTCCAGGCTCTAACCAATTGCATCGGGTCGTAATCTAATTTGGTTAACACCCTGTCTATATATTTTTTAAACGTTGGTCTTGCCACAATGATCGATTCAGGGCCGCCCTCGGTTAAGCCACCCGAATAAACCGAGTTTAACAGCATGTGCCATGCCTCATTTGCCTGGCTGTTAACCTGGCCGTAGCGGCGCTGCGCATAATTTGCAACCCATGCATCAGCGTCAATCGGGGTATCGCGCCAAACGTTCTCCAGCATCAGGGCAAATAGTGCAGGGTTTTGTTCAATGCCCTCGGGGGTAACACCAATACCGCGCATATTTTTTGATTCGGGATCATGCAGGGCAATGGCCGGATCAGCAGCAACATGGCGCATGCGGCCAAACAGACTGATGTTGCCTCCAAAGTTTTGCAACATACTCCAGATCCATGGTTTGCCATAATACGCTTCGGTACGGTTCCAAACCGGATGGGCATCGCTGTAAAGGTCAAGCACTATCATTTGTTCATTAGGCACCGCGTTAAGCAGGGCTTTGATCTGCTGAGGCTGCCAGAATTTGTTATTGTAATGAAACATCCAGCCCTGCATTACCCAAATAGCTTTAGGATCGGCGGCAGCCATGGAATTAAATACCTTTTTGCTCATGCCATCCAGATAAGTTGAATCGTTGGTTGGCGGTACATTTTCGTTAAAAGTATCGGCCGAGTACAGGTGGTCGGTGCCAAATTCCTTTGTTTGCGCTTCTATATATTTTTTGCCGATGGTTTCAAACATCGGATCGTCGGGGTCAAGTATAAAAACATCGGGAAACCCGGCATCCCAGTTGGTCCTTTTAACCTTAGCACCGGGGAACTTATCTTTAAATGATGGCGGCACGTGGCCGGTAAATGACGACAAAACAGGTGTCATCCCAAATGAGCGCTCACGCTCCAGGATCTTTTTTTGTAATGCTTTGTGCGAGTCCATCCAATGCTGCGGCAGCGGGCCACCCCAGGCATCAATGTTTCCCATCCAAAACCATGAAAAATAAGCCGGACCGCTAAAAAAATCATCCAGTTGTTTATCGGTAAAGCCCATGTCTTTATAAACACTTTGCCAAACGGCTTCTTCGCCGGCTATGGCCAGCGGCAGGTTAATGCCATTGAGGGCCATCCAGTCAATTTCCTTTTGCCAGCGGTCCCAGTCCCACCAAGCCATGGTGTAGTTAAATGTACAATAGTTTAAATAATAGCGATATTGGTAAGGCGTTGTTTTATGAATGAGCCCTTTAACAGCAGGCAGGGTTGCCGGCAAATTAAGGTTGGTGCCATTCCAGCCGATATCGCAAAAGCAATAGGTTTTAAGATAGTAGTTCAATGCCGATGCTATTGACAGGCCATTGTTGCCCCTAAGTACTATTTTACCGTCGCGGCTCTCCAATTCAAATACATCCTTGCCGTTTTGCTGTGGGATAGCTTCAACAGTAAACAGATTGCTTTTACCGGGGATTATTCTTTCAATAAAATCATAAGAGGCCTTCTGATCAACCTGGGCACCGGCTTCAAAGCCAAATGCAATAATAACAGCTAAAACAAGTAAACACTTTCTCATTCAATAAATTATTAAATAGCGGCATCGAATAATGCCTGAAAAAATACCGGCAACAGGAGGTTCTCCCCTGCCGCCGGTATATGGTTATTATTTAAAATTAGGGTTTTGTACCAACACGCCTTTACTTTTATCGATCTCAACTTGCGGTATCGGGAAGTAATAGTTTTTAGGACGCACAAAGGTCACCGTTTTATTTTGATCAAGCGGAGCTTTGGAAACAGCAAGGTTATAAATAGCAGCTATATCAACAATTTTAGCTTTGTCCCAACGCATTAAATCCTGGTGACGCTGATCTTCGCCAGCCAACTCAACACGGCGCTCATGGATCAGTTCTTTCATACCTGCTCCTGAAACCGGTTTTAATGCCGCTGATGCGCGGTGCCTGATCTGGTTAATGATCGCATCACCTGCACCGGCACCCTGTGTACGGATCAGTGCCTCGGCAACCAGCAGGTAAATATCAGCAGAGCGCATTAGTGGTACAGCATAAGTATGGTCAACACCACCACCATCTTTTTCACTATTGAACACTGCGTATTTCTTAAAGGCATAACCTGTAGCAGATAGATCGGCAGTGAACGTTGTAAGGCCTTTCCCATCACCCAGATCTACCTTATCACCCACAGATAGTAAAGTGGCTTGTTTACGCGGATCTCCTGCCTCAAATTCATTTGCAAGACCTTGTAGCGGCTGGCTGAAGCCATAACCATTCCATGATCTTGGAATATAATAAACAGTGAAATCATTTTGTACAACAGTTTGTACTGCTTGAATTGAAAACAACAATTCAGTACTATTCTCGTTAGCCCTGGTAAAATTATCGGCGTAATTAGCAGCCAAAGCATAATGTGAGTTAGAGATCACCTTTTGACCGGTTGCAATGGCCTCAGGTAACTTTTCCCAATACATATAAAGCTTGGTCAATAAACCCAGTGCTGTTCCCTTGCTTACACGGCCACGATCTGATGCGCCGTAACTTTCAGGCAATAAATCAACTGCTTTTAACAAATCTGATTCAATTTGCTTGCGCACTTCTTCTATTGGTGATTTCGGAACGTTGAAGGTTTGTTTTGCGTAATCTTCATCGGTAATGATAGGAACGTCGCCATGAATGATCATTAAACGCCAGTAACCAAAAGCGCGCAGAAAGTATGCCTCGCCCATGCTCCTATTTTTAACATCATTTGATATTGCAGTAATTTTAGGAATATTAATAATGCAGTTAGTTGCACGGTTGATAGTTTCATATCTCCATTTCCATGGGTACCTGATAGCTGCATTTGAGGCATCATAGGTTAAATTTTCGATGCCTTCGTCTTCACTATGATCACCCGAGCGCCAGTAATCGTCAGAAGGAACATCAAATGTAGCTTCCGCGTGGCCTACATAGTCCTCTTCTTCCAAAAGGCTGTAAATACCTGTAACTGCATTTACAGCGTCAACTTCGT
>NZ_DASVOB010000018.1:0-3774 GCF_036383575.1 Mucilaginibacter sp. | reverse complement strand
ACTTTAAACCGGCTGTCCACATCATCAACCCAAACGTTTACTACGGAGCCAAACAGGCGGTCTCTTTCGTACATGGTTAACTGTAATTCTCCAAATTCGCTTACCAGGTCAACAACCCCATCATCAGCTGTGGCTTCGGGGTATTTGAGCCTGAAATCAAGTATATTGGTATAAAAGCCTACGGCCTGCCGAAGATCTCGGCATTTAAAAAGCGGGATCATTTTCATTGTAAAGTATTTACATAAAGTTAGCTGTAAACTTTTATCACTGGAAATATTAAAAAGTACTGCACTTTCTACTATTGGACTTTTTGCAGTTCAAAACAAATTTGTTACTGAGTTTTTGCTATTAAAAGCGCTATCTTGGTATAATTATAAATCGCTGTACTTATGTCGACAACTAAGCCATGCACCCCAACTGACGGCGAAGACATCTCAAACGGAACGCGCCGTGATTTCCTTAAGCAAACCTCGCTGTTAACGGCCATTGCCCTAACGCCGGGGACTGTGGTTAAAGCGGCGGAAGATAAATGGGATGAGAAATTTGCCGGTGTTTTTGAAAAACAAACGCTGCACCTTGAGGTAAACGGCGTAAAACATGAACTTGCTGTTGAACCGCGTGTAACCCTGCTGGAAGTATTGCGTGAACACCTTGACTTAACGGGTACCAAAAAGGGTTGCGACCGCGGCCAGTGTGGTGCCTGTACAGTACATGTGAATGGGGTACGTATTAACTCATGTCTGAGCCTGGCTTTGACCAATGACGGTAAAAAAATAACCACTATTGAAGGCCTTGCCAAAGGCGAAGAGCTGCACCCCATGCAGGAAGCTTTTATTAACCATGATGGTTTCCAATGCGGGTATTGTACATCGGGGCAGATCATGTCGGCAGTGGCATTGCTCAAAGAGGGGCATGCCGGTTCCGAAACCGAGATCAGGGAGTTTATGAGCGGTAACATTTGCCGTTGCGGTGCTTATCCCAATATTGTTAAAGCTATCCAGGAAGTTAAAGGAGGTATAGTATGAACCAGTTTCAATACGCACGGCCAGCCGAAACGGCGGCGGCTATTAAATCATTAACTAAAGAGCCAAACGGTTATTTTTTGGCGGGCGGCACCAATTTGGTTGATATGATGAAGATGGGATTGGTGGTACCGGATAAATTGGTTGATATTAATCGCCTCCCCCTAAAAAAGATAGAGAAAACTGCCATCGGCATGAATATTGGTGCTTTAGCTACGAATAGTGAAGTTGCCGAGCATAACTACATTAAAGCGCAATATCCGTTGTTGTCACTGGCTATCAATGCCGGTGCTTCGCCGCAGTTGCGCAATATGGCTACCGTTGGTGGCAACCTGATGCAACGCACCCGTTGTCCTTACTTTTTTGATACCGCTATGCCCTGCAACAAGCGTACGCCCGGAAGCGGTTGTGGCGCTTTGGAAGGGATAAACCGAATGCACGCCCTTTTTGGAGCCAGCGACAAATGTATTGCAGTTAACCCCAGCGATATGAACGTGGCACTGGCCGCGCTGGATGCCACAATCCATGTAACCGGGGCAAAAGGCCCGCGAACTATTAAGATCGGCGATTTCCATCGTTTGCCTGGTGATCATCCCGAACTTGATAATACCCTGCAAAAGGGCGAGCTGATCACTTCGGTTGATCTCCCCGCTGCAGCTTCGGCTTATAATAAGCATGTTTACTATTTAAAGATCCGCGACCGTACTTCATATGCCTTCGCCCTTGTTTCGGTGGCTGCCGCTTTGCATATCGAAAATAATACCATAATTGGTGCAAGACTGGCTATGGGCGGCGTGGCACATAAACCGTGGCGCCTAACCACAGCCGAAGCATTTTTAAAAGGTAAAGCTGTTAATGAGGATAATTTTAAGCAGGCAGCACAAATAGCGATGGAGGGTGCTAAAGCTTACGAATATAATAAGTTTAAGTTAAAGCTTGCGCCTAATGCTATTGTACAATCGCTCAAGATGGCCACCGGCCTGGCATCATAAATTAATAATTATTTAGCTGATAGATATTTAATACTGATCTTCATGAAAAAAGACGCAATTGGCGATCCCTTAAGCCGTGTAGATGGCCGGTTAAAAGTAACCGGCGGAGCTAAATACAGCGGCGAATATAAAGTGCCCAACCTTACCTATGGAGTTTTGGTTTCCGCAACCATTGCTTCGGGCACGGTAACCGCGCTTGATACCAAAGCTGCTGAGCGTGCGCCGGGGGTGCTGGCCGTTATTACGCCATTTAATGCACCCAAAGTACCAGGATACGAGGCTAATGCCGAGAGGCCGGTACGGGGGCTGAAATTATTTAATGATAATAAGATCTACTTTAACGCGCAGCCTATAGCGCTGGTGGTAGCGGATACTTTTGAACGGGCTACTTATGCGGCAAGTTTGGTTAAAGCAACTTACAATGCAGAGCCGTTTGAAACTGATTTTCATAAAAATATAGATAAAGGAGTAACCCCGCAAAAAGGTAACTATAAAGACTATGTGCGTGGCGAGGCCAACGCCTATAAAAATGCCCCGGTAATGGTTGAGGAGGAGTATATGCTCCCAACAGAAGTGCATAACCCAATGGAACTGCATGTTACCACTGCTTTTTGGGATGGGGACGATAAGGTTACGCTGTACACCAAATCGCAAGGGGTAAAAGGTTCGCAGCGGGCTATTGCAACGGCATTCGGGCTAAACCCTGATAATGTGCAGATCAATTCACGGTTTGTGGGCGGGGCTTTTGGTTCATCGCTGCGTACCTGGCCGCATGAGGTTGCTGCTGCGCAGGCTGCCAAACTGGTAAAGCGCCCGGTTAAACTTACCCTCACCCGCGAGCAAATGTTTACGCAGGTAGGCTATCGTCCATTAACTATCCAAAAAATTGGATTGGGTGCCACTGCTGATGGTAAGCTAACAGGTATCACTCATGAATCACATTCACAAACTGCCGTTTATGAGGAATTTACTGAAGGGGCGGTGAATGTATCGCAGTTTTTATACAACAGTCCCAATGTTAACACGCTTTACAAGGTAGTCCCTTTAAATGTTGGCGTACCTGCGCCTATGCGCGGCCCGGGAGAGGCTACCGGTTCTTTTGCGCTTGAATCGGCGCTGGATGAGCTATCCTACAAACTCAATCTTGATCCTATTGAATTACGATTGAGAAACTATACCGATGCTGATCCTGAACGGAATAAGCCATGGTCGAGCAAATACCTGAAGGAATGTTACCAGAAAGGGGCAGAGGCCATAGGTTGGGCTGACCGTAAAGCGCAGCCTGGTACTAATAAAGAGGGCGAATGGCTGGTGGGCTATGGGATAGGCTGCGGCGCTTTTGGGGCATACCGCGGTAACGCCATGGCTAAAATAAAGTTAACTGCCGATGGCAGCGTGAATATTCAAAGCGCGACGAGTGATATTGGCCCTGGCACCGGAACATCAATGGTATTGATCGCGGCGGATACTTTAGGGATCCCTGCGGATAAGATCACTTTTGAGTTGGGTAATTCGGCATTTCCTAATGCGCCTACACAAGGTGGTTCGGCTACAGTATCATCAGTGGGCTCGGCGGTGCATGATGTGTGTGTCGCACTAAAACAAAAGCTGTATACCATGGCCGGTAAACCTGCCGATAGTACCGATCCTATTGATTACGTAGCAGTGCTGAAGCAAAATAATACGCCATCAGTTGAGTTAACGCAAGAATCAAAGGGTAATCCTGAAGCCCAAAAGTATTCCATGTATTCCTTTTCGGC
>NZ_DASVOB010000017.1:0-2680 GCF_036383575.1 Mucilaginibacter sp. | reverse complement strand
GTGCAGGTAAGCTCATACTTAACCTTAGCCCAGATATCAATTTTAGAGGTATCGCTTTGATCCAAATTAAGTGATATCGTAGTATCCATTTTAGCGCCGCATTGAGGCTTGGGATCAACAGATTGAACTTTGATCTTACCTTTTTTGTTCAGGGAAAGATCGGTTGGCATACTTAAACCGCTTTTAAAATCAAACCCACCGTTTTCGGGGTTAAAGATACCAACAAGGCTTTGTGCAATTTGTACACTCGCCTCTTTTTTGCTTACGGTACTTTGATTGTTAGGTGCCATATCAAGCTTATGGCATGAGGTGTAAATGGCAGTGATGCCGGCAAGCAGCAATACTATAATTTTGTACTTGTGTTTCATGTTTAGGGTTTTAATTCCGCGCAAATTTAACTTATTATCAATCAATTAAGAAATTTTGAAAATATTTCAAGGGTAGAAGGTTATAATTCCGGTTCTACCCGTTTTTACGGGCCAGCAATGCAAAAGGTTAGCCAATGTTGAAACCTATCGTTATAATGACAGGTATTTGGAAGAAAAAAGCGTGGAATTGCGCGAGGCCTTTCACCAGGAGGATGGATGTGAGTAAGAGTTCATCGCCCCCAAATTTTTTTGAAATGATGCGTAAACCACTTCCTGCCACTACATAGCCCACCAATCCCGGCCGAAAAAAGCACCTCTATCTCCAACTAATCCACTAATAACTACTAAACTAATAGGGAAATGCTTAATTTCGCAACCTCATACGCGTAAAAAATCAAATGGACTACCAATTTAAAGAGATAGAGCAAAAATGGCAGCAGTTTTGGGCACAAAACCAAACCTTTAAAGCCGAAGACAAAAGCAGTAAACCCAAGTATTATGTGCTGGATATGTTCCCTTACCCATCAGGGGCTGGTCTGCACGTTGGGCACCCGCTGGGCTATATCGCTTCTGATATTTTTGCACGCTACAAGCGCCTTAAAGGCTTTAACGTGCTGCACCCTATGGGCTATGATAGCTTTGGCCTACCGGCCGAGCAATACGCCATTCAAACCGGTCAGCACCCTGCCATAACCACCGAAGATAATATTGCAACCTACCGCCGCCAGCTTGACCAAATCGGTTTTTCGTTCGACTGGAGCCGCGAGGTGCGCACCAGTTCGCCTGATTATTATAAATGGACGCAGTGGATCTTTATGCAGCTGTTTAACAGCTGGTATAATAAAGATGCCGACAAAGCCGAATCAATAGATAAATTGGTCGCGCATTTTGAGGCCAAAGGTTCAACAGGCATTAATGCCGTTAGCGATGATGAAATATCAAGTTTTACTGCTGACGAATGGAAAGCGTTAAGCAACCAGGAGCAGCAGGCCGAACTATTAAAATACCGCCTTACCTACCTGCGCGAAAGCACCGTAAACTGGTGCCCGGCCCTTGGTACCGTATTGGCAAACGATGAGGTAAAAGACGGCTTCAGCGAGCGCGGCGGTTACCCTGTTGAACAAAAAAAGATGACCCAATGGAGCATGCGCATTACTGCCTATGCCGAAAGGTTGTTGCAAGGCCTTGATACTATTGACTGGCCCGAACCTTTGAAAGAAATGCAAAGGAACTGGATTGGTAAAAGTACAGGAGCGAGTGTTAAATTCCCGATAGATAAATCAGGTCATAACGCGCAACTGGGTACTGACTATATTGAAGTATTTACAACAAGGGTTGATACCATCTTCGGCGTTACTTTCCTGGTAATTGCCCCTGAGCATGAACTGGTGGCTTCGCTTACTACTCCGGAGCAAAAGGCCGATATTGAGGCTTATATCGCTCAAACCAAAAAGAAATCGGAACTTGACAGGATGGCTGATGCTAAAACTGTATCCGGCGCATTCACAGGTAGCTATGTGCTTAACCCGTTAAACGGCCAACAAATCCAGATCTGGATCGCTGATTATGTTTTGGCAGGATACGGAACAGGCGCGGTTATGGCCGTACCATCAGGCGATCAGCGTGATTACCTGTTTGCAAAGCATTTTAATTTGCCGATAGTACCGATCCTCGATATTCAAAATATTGAAACAGAGGCCGACCCAACCAAGGAAGGTAAATACATCAACTCTGATTTTATCAACGGGCTGGCTTACAAGGAAGCAACCGCTGCTGTTGTTGCAAAACTGGAAGAGATCAACGCTGGTAGAGCCAAGGTTAACTTCAGGATGCGCGATGCCATTTTTGGCCGTCAGCGTTACTGGGGCGAACCTGTACCTGTTTACTTTAAAGAGGGCTTACCACATTTAATTAATGAAAGCCATTTGCCCTTGCTATTGCCCGAAATTGATAAATACCTCCCAACCGAAACCGGCGAACCGCCATTGGGCCGTGCCGAGGACTGGAAATACGAAGGTGATTTGACTTACGAACTTTCGACCATGCCAGGCTGGGCCGGTTCAAGCTGGTACTGGTACCGTTATATGGATGCTCAAAACGATAAAGAATTTGCATCGCGCGAGGCTATTGAATATTGGAAAGACGTTGACTTGTACATCGGCGGCAGCGAACATGCTACCGGGCACCTATTGTACAGTCGCTTCTGGAATAAATTTTTGAAAGATCTTGACCTGGTAGTTGAAGAAGAGCCGTTTAAAAAGCTGATCAACCAGGGCATGATCCAGGGCCGGAGCAATTTTGTTTACAGGCTG
>NZ_DASVOB010000016.1:0-4542 GCF_036383575.1 Mucilaginibacter sp. | reverse complement strand
TTGAGGTTGATCTGATCGGTTACCGGGTTAGGGTACAATTGCACATCACTTAACAGTTTATCATCCGGCCGGGATACGCTTAACTTAACATTTGAAGTAACAGCAGGCTTTAACGGGGGAAGCGAAAGGTGCAGGCCATTCTTTAAATAAGATGTTTTAGCAGTCTTATTTTTACCTCTAAGATACACGGTATCAGACTTTAGCGTATGCCCATCAACAACAAAGGCGAAGTTCATGAAAATTGCCATCGCAATTATCACGACCCACGTGTAGGTATAAACATAAGAATATGTAAAATTTCGCCTCATTATTTAGTATAATTCTACAAAAGTATAAATAATGCCCTCATCCCATTAAATAATAATGTTTTTGTAAATCTTTTTAACAAATTTTAACAAAATGTGTAACCTTATTGTATGGTAGACACATTATTTCCTTATACGTTTAATCAGTATAATGGTTTAACCAAAAAAATTAATATTTTTGCCATCTCTAAATCATAAAAGTGTCAAATCATAAAGATCTGCATAAACTGTCGGCCGCTGGCTTTTTGATCAGTTTAGGAATAATTTACGGTGATATTGGTACCTCCCCATTATACGTATTCAAGGCCATTGTTGGTCAACGTCAAATTTCAGAAACATTAATTCTTGGAGGTGTTTCACTCATTTTTTGGACATTAACCCTGCAAACCACTTTAAAATACGTGGTGATAACTTTAAGGGCCGATAACAAAGGTGAAGGTGGTATTTTTTCGCTGTTCTCCTTAGTTAGGCGTAAAGCAAAATGGCTTATTGTGCCAGCGGTTGTGGGCGGTTGTGCCCTCCTTGCCGATGGTATCATTACCCCGCCAATTACCATATCATCGGCTATTGAAGGTTTGCAAACGTATTATCCGAACTTACCAACAGTGTACGTGGTGATGGCCATTATTACGGTACTATTTATCATACAGCAATTTGGCACATCGCTGGTGGGTAAGGCATTTGGGCCTATTATGTTCCTGTGGTTTACCATGATGGGCGTTTTGGGTATCATTTATATTGTGCATGATCCATGGGTCATCCGTTCTTTAAACCCATACTATGCGTTCAAATTGCTTACTTCAAGCTCAAGTGATGGTGCGTTCATCATATTAGGTGCGGTTTTCCTGTGTACAACGGGTGCCGAGGCTTTATACTCTGATCTTGGCCATTGCGGTAAAGCTAACATCCGCGTAAGCTGGGTGTATGTAAAAATATGCCTGATCTTGAATTACCTGGGCCAGGCAGTTTGGCTGTTGCAGCGTAATGGCCATGTTATGGACCTTAACGCTCAAAACCCTTTTTATCAAATTATGCCCCAGTGGTTCCTTATATATGGTATCGGCATCGCTACCGTGGCCGCTATCATTGCCAGCCAGGCACTTATATCCGGATCGTTCACGCTTATCGCCGAGGCTGTAAGGCTTAACCTTTGGCCAAAAGTGAAGATCAATTATCCATCTGAGCAAAAAGGACAGCTGTATGTGCCCAGCGTTAACTGGCTGCTTTGGGCAGGCTGTTTAGGCGTGGTGCTGATTTTCCAGCATTCAGACAAAATGGAGGCTGCTTACGGTTTAAGTATCACCGTAGCCATGCTCATGACCACCATATTGGTATCCAAATTCCTGAAACGCAAAAAGGTTCCAAACTATATTATCAATACGTTTTTGGTGGTCTACCTGCTTATTGAAGGCACCTTCCTTACCGGTAACCTGCATAAATTTTTAGATGGTGGCTGGTTTACCCTATCAATTGGCTTTGTGCTGTTCACCGTAATGTGGACCTGGCATACCGCCCGTAAGATCAGGAACCGCTATGTTAAGTTTGTTGAGATCGAGGATTATTTTGATATTATTACCGAGTTAAGTCTTGACGAAAGCGTACCTAAATACGCTTCGCAACTGGTATACTTAACCAGTGCCAACTTTAACTCAGAAATTGAATCAAAAATTGTTTACTCTATACTGCAAAAGCAGCCTAAACGTGCCGACGTTTACTGGCTGGTACACGTTGATGTAGTGGACGAGCCTTACAAACGCGAATATGAGGTTGACCACCTGGTACCAAACAAACTCATCCGCATTGACTTTAAACTCGGTTTCCGTGTTGAACAGCAAATAAACCTGCTATTCAGAAAAGTAGTGGAAGACCTGGTTAAAAAAGGAGAGGTTGATATTACCAGTACCTACAAATCACTGAACAAACACAAAATTGTGGGCGATTTCCGCTTTGTGGTAATTGAGAAGATCTTCTCCCGTTCGCACAACCTGTCGTTCGTTGAAAGGTTTATTATGGATTACTACAAGCAGCTTAAAAAAGTGAGCTTATCCGAAGAGCGCGGTTTTGGCCTCGACCTGAGCTTTGTAACGGTTGAGAAAGTACCGCTGGTACTTGCCATACCTGAAGCAATTGAAATTCATCGGGTTAATTAAAACATATCCATTAAAAAAAAGAAAAGCCGTCCGGATTTCCTGGCGGCTTTTCTTTTTTATTATGTATATTGTCCCAATGTAGCCATTTCTCAATCTAATCTACTTCTTAGGGCTATTATCTGGTTTCAAAATATTTACCTTTTTTGGCGTTTTCGATCGTTTGGTTTAACCTTTGTTCATTGGGGTTAGTCTTTAGGCAATGATCTAAAAATGGCAGCGTAAGTTTTTTGTCCCAGCCCGAACAAGCAAGTATCAAACCATATCTTGGGTCAACAAAATTTCTTTCGTATCCGACCCGATCTCTGTGAAGATGCAAGTCCCATCCAAGGGTTATAAGTTCTGAAATTTGTGAAGCAGGAGGCAACATGCGATCTACCCCCAGTACAAGTAAAGCGCCGTCTACCGTCGATAAACCTCCATTCTTCAATAAATTGATCACTGGAACGGCGTCGTTAATAGATTGTCTTTTTAATCTCACGTAGGTTTGTGCCGCAGCATATGTAATCATATCATGAGGATTATTATTTAAAACAATACTATCTATTAAACCAGAGGAAGGTAAATGCCGCATTTTACCCAAGGAAATTATCATCTCAACCTTTGTTTCCCAGGTATTTTTTCTCATTTCGAGGTTCAATGCTTCGAACAATGGTTCACCAAACTCTTCAAGATTTTTTTCCCCTATCTCTTTCGCAGCCTTTCTCCGATTGTCTGATTTTGTTGATCTGAGATTTTCCAGTATTTCGATGCTTAGCATAAATCTTTTATGTCGTATTAATATAGCTCAATCACGATCTGCCACTGGTTTAGCGCAGCGTAACCCGTGGTAGATTATTGATTGTTTTTTGAAAGATTTTAGGTGCTTTTGTCCCACGCCATCCGCATATACTTCCTTACTTCATCATTGATATCTTCCTTAAAATACATCCTGAAGTAATGATTATACTGATTGGTACCAGGCACCTGTTTTATTTTACAGAAGCACAGGTTATCATCATAAACCTTATCAAACGGAAAAACCACATCAATAAAGTTTTTACCCAGTTGGGTAACATAAGCAAAGTTCACCCTTGCCCCTAAACCGATCATGCTTTTGGTAGGGTAAACTTTAACCGGACCAATTTGAAGATACTCATCAACCAAATGGTCAAAAAGGGCAATAGTATGTGGCGATTTTCCGCTTAGCGCTTCTGATAGTTCCCTGTCACGACATGAATGCACCTGGTTGGTGGCAGTAAATTCACGTTCGCATAAGGGGCAGGTCCACATGATATTTATGCCGTTTTAGCTTCTCTGCCTAACACGCTATTTTTATAGCTGTAGGTAGCATAAATTACCAGGCCTATTACCAGCCATATCAAAAACCTGAGCCAGTTGGTATAGCCAAGCTCGGTCATGAGGTAAAAACAGCTCATGAGCCCTAAAACCGGGATAAGCGAAAAGTTTTTAATAAAGCTGTAAACCGCTATGATGATGATCAGAATAAAGAAAAGATAGTTAGGGAAATTGTACAGAAAACCATTAATGCCAAGGTTATATTTTTTAGCATCGCTGATATCACTTGTTTGCCTTACTGCAGTATTGAATTTATCTTCCTCAATATCCTTAAAATATTTCTTAGCCGAATCAGGCTGGGCGGCTACGTGGGTGTTGTAAAGCTGATTGGTGGTTTTAAGCAGGCTCAACTTATCATTGTTATCCAGGTTATCAATGATGTCGCTCCGGTCTTTCAGTTTTTTAAACTGCATCATTTCAACCTGGGCAGCCGGCTTAAACCAGGCAACCGAGCCCAAAATCACAAGCGTGATAATTGGTATAATGAATTTACCATTTACATAAGGCAGGTGAAATTTACCTTTAACCGCTTCTTCGCGCGGAAGCAATAACACACCGCCGCAAACCAGTACAAAGGCAAAAAGGGTACCTATACTGGTCAAATCGGTAACTTCGGTAAGGTTCATAAATAACGCGGGAACAGCAACCACAAACCCGGTTACCACGGTTGCAAAGGCCGGCGTTTGATATTTTGGATGGATACGCGAAAAAGCTTTAGGCAACAAACCGTCGCGGCTCATGCTCATCCAGAT
>NZ_DASVOB010000015.1:0-10261 GCF_036383575.1 Mucilaginibacter sp. | reverse complement strand
GCCATTATAGAATTTATCCAATACCTGCCCAAAAACAGGAAACGTGGCCGGTGCAGCATCAAACAGCGTCATGGATGATTTAAGTTTCAGGTCATCCGGACTACCAAATATTTCCTGCGCATTATTAGTTTCCAGTTGCAGCAGCGCTTTGCAAATATTAGTCAGTCGTAATCCAAGCTCCTGTTCCATCAGTAAATCGGTAGCCTCCGTAACATCCTTGATGGCATAGTGCCTGGAGGTATCGGTTGTACCTAATCCGGCTATTTGCGGAAAGATATACCACATCCAATGACTGCGTTTTCGGCCAGCTTTGATTTCGGCCAGTGCGATATCATAATCGCGTGTTTGGGCCTCTTTGAAACGTTTTAAATTACTATCGTTCATAATTTTTGATTTTATTGCCGTACCAGGTTCAATCCGACCAGAAATTTCTCTTTATCTTTTAAGTCACCTACCAGGATACGTATGGGGTCGGGCAGCTTTTTGATTAATGTAGGAATGGCGATGATCTGTTCACCTTCTGCCAAGTGCGGATGTTGTATCAGGTCAATAATCTCGATGATATAATTGTCTTCCAAATGTTCCCTGCAATAGTTTTGCAGGTTTTCAATTGCATTTTGTGATTTTTGCGTCTGCCCGGCTATATACAGGCACAGTTTATATTTCTCCTTTTCCATTCCGTCCAAGGGCTAAATATCTTGTCCTCAATGTAACAACTCTGCCACTACGTTAATGTTTGATTTTCTGTTAATTATATAGCGAGTGGCAGGGTAAAATAAAATACGGAACCTTTGCCAGGTTCGCTTTCCGCCCAAATCTTACCCTGGTGCCGTTCGATAATTTCTGCACTTAAATATAAACCAATCCCAAAACCTGAAATTTTATTGTTGTTATCCACCCGGTAGTAACGTTCAAACAGCTTTACTATGTCATCTTTATTAATACCCATACCTTCGTCAGTAACGCTTACCTGCGTAAAGCCATTAACCTGGATACATGAAATCTGTATGGTTGTATCCGTTTTGGAGTACTTTACCGCATTACTGATAAAGTTATTGATTACCTGCCCTATTTTATCATGGTCAGCATTAACCAGCGTTGGCTCTACCGGATGAAAAATGAATCGGTGACCTGAATACAAGGTCATAGTTTCTTCGGCCATTTCTTTGATCAAATCCGCCATATCGAATCGCTGCTTATCTATATAGATCTTACCTGATTCCAGGCGGGATACATTTAAAAAACCATTGATCATGGTTGTCATGCGCTTTACCTGTTTCACCGATTGATCAAGCGCGCCGGTAGTAAACGTATCTTCTGCCTTTCTTGCTTTCAGCTGCAACATCTGGAGATAACCATTAAGCGATGTTAAAGGTGTTTTCAGTTCATGGCTGACCATCGCAATAAAAGAGTTTTTCCTGATCTCATCTGTCTTTTGCTCGGTGATATCAGCCATAATCCCCGTAATATAGTTTCCGTTTTTTTCGTCGGCAACAAATTTCCCCACTGACCTGATCCAGCGCTTTTTGCCGTCGTGAAACCCAGTGATAGGATATTCCACATTAAAATGCGCACCGCTCGTAAACGCCGCTGATACGGCATCGTTTACCATATCCCTGTAATCTGGCAAGATCTGGGTAATGGCGGCAGAATATGGGACTTCTTCATCCGGCAAAAAGCCGAACAATTCGTTAAATCTCGGAGATGCAGTGATCTGACCTAAGCTTTCATCCAGCCGCCAGGTTGCCAGCTCGCCGGAGGCTATGGCCATTCGCAGTGTTTCTTGCGCATCCCTGATCTTTTCCGATGATAGTACCTGTTCAGTAATATCCATCACCACGCCGGTGAAAACCGAATAAGCTCCGGATGGGTCTACTTTTAAGTTCCCGATTGCCCTAAGCCAGCGTAATTGCTGGTCATGCAGGCCGATAACAGGATAAGTTACATCATAATCTCCGTTATGATAGATCGCATTCTCCAGGGCGGTTGCTACACTACTGCGGTAATCCTCCGTAATTTGCGCTAATGCCTGCTCTATACTTAGTTCTTCATCAGGATAGTAACCGAATAATTCTTTCAATCTGGCATCCGTAACAAACTCCCGCGTAACGGAGTGGATGAACCAGGTACCGAATTCCGCGGCATCAATAGCTAACCGTAAAGCGGTCCGCGCCTCCTCAATGGATTGCTGGGCGGTGAGCAATTCTTCATTTACTGCCGCCAGCTCTTCATTGGACGCAGTTAATTCTTCGTTCAGGGCCTGTGTCTCTTCCGAATATTGTTCCAGCAACTTTCGGGATAGAACCCGGTCGGTGATCTCAAAAGACATGACTAATACGCGGGAAAACTGTCCATGGCTATCTGCAAGAGGCTGGTAAGTATAATCTACAAATGATTCCCGGAGACTGCCGTCATCATTGGTCAACAGAACCGGACTCTCTTTAACATCAATGACTTCGCCTGTAGCCATAACGTGCCTGAGCTGATCGGGAAACGCCTGGCTGGCCAGTTCGGGTAAGATTTCCAGCAGTGGCTTGCCGATAACCTGGCCCTTGGTTTTGTTCCAATAAACTAAATTCGTGTTATTAATTGTTTCGGCAATGAGGTCCTGCCCGCGGATCACCACTACGGAGGCAGGCAGGATATTAATAATCTGAGCCAGTTGCTGTTCACTTTCTGCCAGTTCAACAACCAGGTTTTCCAGACTTTCCTGTGTCCGGGCAAGCTCGTCATTGGTGGTGTGCAGCTCTTCATTAATGGCGGCTAATTCTGCGTTGGCCGTTTGCTGCTCCCGGTTCAATTCTTCAACCAGCAACCTTGATTTAACCAGGTCGGTTACATCAATAGCAGATTGGAGCATCCCGATCGTTTTGCCGTTTTCTGTTAGCGGTTTATAACTGATGTTATAAAAGCCAAGTACAGGCGAACCGCTTTTATAGATCATGATAGGTACCTCGCTGCCTTCCCAACTTTCCCCGGCATCATGAGTTTCTAATAATTGCCGCATGATATCCTGCCCTTCCAGTTCGGGCATAGCCTCATGCCAGGGCATGCCGATAACAGCAGCGTTCTTTCCGATCAGGTCAAGCATCGGTTGATTAACGATATCAAAGATCATGGTTTCCCCCATGGTGACGAGCATCGGAACCGGAGATTGTTCCACCATGGTACGAAAACGGGATTCACTTTCAGCAAGGGCATGTGTACGCTGCTCTACCCGATTTTCCAATTCCATGTTACTTTCTGCGAGACTTTCCTGACTCTGACGCAGCTCTTCATTTGAAGCGCTCAGTTCCTCATTTGTAGCGCTGAGTTCTTCGTTAGAGGCCGCCAGCTCTTCAGTCAGATCACTTTCTTTGTTTAAGCCATCTTTGCGGGCGGCTTCGAGCCAAACCTGTTTGGAAATATCATAGGACGGACAAACCAGGTACTTAATTACCCCCGAATCATCTGTAATCGGCACCACTTCTATTTGTCGCCATACGCTTCGGGTGCGCAAGCCATCAGGATCTTTTACCAAAGACTTGACTGCCGGTAGCTTGACAATGACTTTTTGTTCGATAGCTTCATTGAACGCATTTGCAAGTGCTGCATACGACTCCTGTAATTCGGAGTCATCTTCATCAGTCACCAAGAGCTGATACGCGGTTTTGCCCGTCATATCAATCTCTGCTCCAAACATGGAGATCTGGTGTTCCCGGTTTTGGGCAATCACTGTAAATTCAGGCGCATTTGCTTTCAAGATCAAAGATGGAGCCAGCGACTGCTTAAAAATGAGCTCAAAAATAGACGGTTCCGGGACAAACATGTTTATTTATAATAAAATATTGATTGATTTAACCAAACACCTACTGTGTTTTTAACGGTCACTGTTAAATCAATTCCCGTGCCTAAAAAGACTTTGGATGGGCTAGCTTGTTTACCTGACGAATCTGGTTTTCCGTTACGGCCCCTAGTGTCCATCGAGGATTATAGGCAAAATTGGTTAGTAAAGGAATCGTTTTCAGATGATTTGCAATTTATAAAATCCTGTAAAACAGAAGAGGGATTTAACTCAAAAACAGATGTGATTTTTAACTTATATATAACTGTCAGCGCTTCAGGATAGCCCCTTAAAAAATAATTGACCAGACTCAAAATTAGCAGGAGGTGCCGTCATTTTTCCTGCAAAATGTTTTCACGAAAACATTTTGCAGTTTTTTATGATTTACTTTCCATTGCCAGTTCCTTATCTCGGGCATATCTTCGCCATGAGCACAGATAAATCGTTTATGCTCAACTAACTTATCCATTAGCCTCTGCTTTAAATATGTGCCTTTGCTACCAATGGTAGCCACACGGTCTGTAACATCAATAGCAAGATGAAACCTATCCATTTCATTTAAAACAGTCATATCAAATGACGTGGTTATTGTACCCTCCTCCTTATATCCCCGTACGTGAATATTATTGTATTGGTGCGGTTATAGGTAAGCCGGTGAATAAGCCATGGATATCCATGAAATGCAAAAATCACCGGTTTATTGGTAGTAAATAGCGCGTCAAAATCATGATCACTCAGGCCATGGGGATGCCTTGATTGCCTTTCGAGCTTCAAAAGGTCAACTACGTTTATAACCCTTATTTTTAAATCCGGCAGGTGTTCCCTTAAAATGGATACCGCCGCAAGTGTTTCCAGGGTAGGGATATCTCCCCAACACGTCATTACTACATCCGGATCGCAGCCCTGATCATTATTCGCCCAGTCCCAAATCCTATTCCTCTAGTACAATGATCTACAGCATCGGTCATATTCAACCATTGAGGAGAAGGATGTTTCCCGGCCACCATAACATTTACGTAATGGCTACTTCGCAGGCAATGATCCATTACAGATAACAGGCAATTATAATCGGGCGGTAAATAAACTCTCACAATTTCTGATTTTTTGTTGATCACGTGATCTATAAAACCCGGATCCTGGTGGGTAAAACCGTTATAATCCTGACGCCAAACGGTAGATGTAAGTAGGATATTTAATGACGCTATCTTTCTTCGCCATGGGATCTCGCTGGTCATTTTGAACCATTTGGCATGCTGATTAAACATCGAATCTACAATATGGATAAATGCTTCATAGCAGTTAAACAGGCCATGCCTGCCGGTAAGCAGTTATCCGTCCAGCCAGCCTTCGCATTGATGTTCGCTCAGCATTTCCATTACCCTTCCTGTTGCGGCCAGGTATTCGTCATTTGAATTAACATCGGCATTCCATTGTCTGTTGGTGACTTCAAACACAGCTGCCAGTTTATTAGAAACCGTTTCATCTGGACCAAAAACTCTGAAGTTTTCAGGGTTAAGCGATATAACGTCCCGCAAAAAACGCCCCGATACATGTACATCACCCGCAACGCCCGGGCCCGATACGTCAACCGCGTATTGCTGAAAATCGGGAAGACGCAGTTCTTTCAATAAAAGTCCACCATTAGCATGAGGATTTGCCCCCATTCGCCGGTTGCCCTTCGGTGCTATCTCCGCAATCTCCTTCTTCAACCTGCCATTTACATCAAATAGCACCTCGGGCCTATAGCTTTTCATCCAGCTTTCAAGCATTTGTAAATGATTTCCGGATGCTGATGAAACCGTAAGCGGGATTTGATGTGAGCGGAATGTACCCTCTATTTGTTTACTGTCGACTATTTCAGGCCCTGTCCAGCCTTTGGGTGACCGAAGAATAACCATCGGCCATTTCGGCCTCTCCATTCCGGGGTGTTCTGCGGCATTATATTTGATTTGCTTGAGGTAGTGTATCGCTTTCTAAGCTGGCGCCATAGCCTGGTGCATAAATTCAGGATCTGATCCTTCAACAAATATCGGGCTATAACCATAGCCTTTAAATAATTGTTCCAGCTCATCATGAGGCACCAAATGCGGTAAATTTAGCAAAGGCTTTATCGACGTTTGAACGAACATTGGAAACCGGGGATTCTCCATTTGACGACTGGCGACTGTGCTTTCATCACGCCCGTCGTTCTGGCCCCTTTATACCATCTTCATGTAGTGTGGACTAATATCTTGATCCACGAGGTCGAAAGCATCAACTTCTAAATTTTGGGGGATTAACAGCAGGTCTTGCAACATCAACTCAATAACGCCGTTTCAATTTGGGTATAAGTTTTCTCGAATATATACATTTTATCTGCATTATACCCTGGGGAATACAGCTTCTGGCGATGTATCGTTTGTATTGTCAAAGTCGTCGATCTTACTTGCTCGCAGACTTTGCCAGATTTCATACTCTGAATACGAACACTTTCATATCAAGGGCACAAAAAAATTTGTAAACGTGTCGGCGACCGGCGCAATCAATGCTCCTGATCATGATCAAAAGGTAATTTCCTTTGTGAAGTCATCAAAGTCCTTATACCCACAGAACATCGCTAATACGTCTTTTGTATACAAAGACGGCGGCAGTTTTGTCGGTGTGTATTCATAGACCTGCAATAATGTTGATCCTGCCACGAGCTTTCCGGTACTGTTAAGTATAATCTCTGACAACTCATTTGCCTGATAGGTTTCCTCAAAAAATATTCCTGCTCTCAACAGGACTAATAACTTTAACAATTCCATGCGGAATAATCGCTTTTACACTCCGCAAACCAAAAGTATGCCAGTTCATGCGCTTCAGGTACAATCCCACAATGGCATGTTCGGGGCCACGTTCTGATTTAACTACGAGGTAAAACACGTAAAGAAGCGGCAAGTGTTTGGGAAATCTTAATGCCAAGTTGTATACCTTTTTGCCCGATACCTTCGATCGATACATTATGAGTACAAGACAAGGGGGCAATTTGACTGTCCAGCGATTACGCCTATAAGTGTGGAATCTATATTGTTTCAGTGATAATCAAAAACAGGATCGTTTTCATAAAAAAGTTCGGCAATTGTAGCGCCGGGACGGTTCTGTAAATAGTCGAGGTACATTTTCCCGTTACGCACGGGGATGCTGCGTTCCACACTGGTATAATCCAGGGTCTGCTCATGCACATGCTTGACGACGATATTTGCAAAAATCTGGTACTATAGGTAACTGTACTTTCTGACCAGCGGTATGTAAATGTGCATTCCCATGGAACCTGAAGTCTTGGGATAGCCTGGGACATCAATAGCATTTGAGGCGCCCTTGACGATCCTTGCCCCTTACACGACCTGGTCATAAGTATGTTTATCCGGACTCAGGTCGATCACGCAGTAATCCGGGTTATTCGGGGTTTTAGCCCTGCTGGACCAGGGGTTGATCTCGATGCAACCGAGGGAGTTCATCCACAATGAACTGGCCTCGTCTGTACCCACCAAATATTTTGTCGCCTTGCCATCATCCGTTATGTGATCAAATGTTTTGACCGATCCCAAAGTTCACTTTGAACCTCCTCACTGGAACGTATTGATCAACGGCTCCGAAAAATCTACATTATTACTTAACCCTTTCAACTCAAGAGTTACAAAGTATGGTTTTTATTGGGATAGTCGTCACGGGCATGTTCTGACTCGAAATGAACGCCTGGAGTCAACCAATATAATAAAATAACCCTTGAATATCTGAAAGTAAAGGGTGCGAATAAAAACGCTGGAACTAATGTGGCAGCAATGTACACCCAGGGATTCGAACTATGCGTTAAGATATAAGTTGCCATAGAAAATGTTACCATAATTGCCACATTGATGGCGTAGCTAACAAACATAGCAACATAGAAAAAGCCAGGTTCCACTTCGAAGTGAAAACCACAATGCGGACATCGTTCGTTCATTTTTTGACCAAATAAACGGAACGGTGGCGTCGCAAACATGTCGCCGCGTCGACATTTAGGGCATTTACCCAATAGTGCTGCCTTTACCGCTGTCGGTGTTGTAGACTGCTTATCCTTGATTATTGGCATTTAGGAAATAACTGATAAAACGCCAAACTGTTTCCAAACACTGAATTTCGGGTATTTATTATGCTTAAATAACGTATTAACTCAGTTTCGGATCATTTTGATTTTTTTAATTCGGCGGCTTATTCGGTAGTTTTCTCTGCTTCTTGTTAAAACAAGCATGGATTCAATTATCATGATTATGCGAAATAGGCTAAGGATTGTTTGCTCTAAAATTGGGTTCTCATCGTTATCAACTTTCGTAGTTTAATGATTTCCGAAGATATGTATAATCCCAGCCCCAGCCCGAAATACGTCTTTGTTTTTCGTCTACACGGTAAAAGCAATCAAATATTTTATTTAGATTTATGAAGGAACTACTGAAAACCTGCCCGCCAAAAACTGCGATGTTAAAACATCTTTGAACGCAGGATTCCAGGCGAACAGCCAAGGTAACGCAGCTTATTTTGCTCGGCCACCAATAGGAAAAAGATTGCGTACCTTTGAAAGATGATCCCAGCCAGCAATGTAACGGTCGTCGACCTGTCTAAAGAAGCGATGACCTACGAAGCCTACAAAAATATCCCGGTGGCTTTGACGAATGACCATGTAGTTCGATTGGCCGTTATGACTGAACCTTATTTTTGGCACCTGCATCCAGACTCTGATGAATGTTTTTTAATTATCGAAGGGACACTGGTCATCGAGCTGGAAGACCGGACGGTCGAACTCAAGCCTAACCAGTTAATTACTATCTCGCGTAACGTGATCCACCGCACACTTCCCAAGGGTGAACGGGTGGTAAACCTGACCATCGAAAGCGCTTGTACCACTACCGTTAGAATAGACCGTTAAGAATCGGCAATTACAGGATTAAAAGTAATTTAATGTCTGGGTTATAACGGGCGAATTCTGCTAATATTCTTCCATCGCCTGCCAGATCTTGCGCCGAAATGGGGTGATCTCATTCATTATACCTCGACAGATTCACATAAACTGATTAAAAACTCAAACTATGGCAAGTGATATCCGGCGGATAATTCAGTTTTGAAGTTATCGATTTCCAGCAACATTTTTACCTCAGTGAGGAGAAAAGACATCGCTACACTGACCACTTTAGAAACTACCTGATTCGATCGACTGCTCTCAGGCTGCTTCAGGCGACAATTTAAATCGTAGGATTTAAAAATCCCAGGGTGTCAATAAGATGTTTTATTCGTACTGCCTTCCAAGCAACCGTAAACGGTGGTGAGTAGTGATTCGAGATCGAAGGGCTTATATAAAATCCCGTCGCATCCGCCTGGATTTGCTGCGTCAGCGGGTGTAAAATAAGCAGAAAAAATGACCACAGGTATATGCCTGAATTCCGGTGTGTGTTTTAATTGCCGGCACAAGTCGCCGCCATTAGTATCTGCTAATTTGTAATCAAGCAGGATCAGGTCCGGCTCAAAATCCCTTACAGCGTCAAAAAGTTGGCTACCTAACGAGATATCGAGGACTTCAAATTGCTCATAAGCTAGCGCCTCGGTAACTACTTACAAAATGACCGGGTGGTCGTCTAATATTAAAATGCGTTTATTCAAACTAAAATCATTAACCTAAAATATCGTGTGCCGGGTAAGTAGTGTAGATGCTTAATCGATCCGCTGTATGGTAGGTGGTATGATTATTAAACCAATTAAATGTAAAAATGTTTGGGACGTCTTGCTTTCCGCTGCCGGGTTAAACAATTTCTGGAACTGTTTGTTAAAATGGTAGTTTACGATACCTAAGAACCCCATGCCCAATAGCGAGATAGTACTTTTAGCTAATGCCGTCAATGCGGCCGGTAGCAGTGTGATCATCACCGATCACCGTTTACAGGATCACCCCATAATTTTTTGTAACCCAGCTTTTGAGCGCCTGACCGGATATGATAAGGAAGAGATCATCGGGCGAAACTGCCGTTTTCTACAAGCCGATGACAGAAATCAGCAAAGCGTCGGAACGATCCGCCAGGCCATCGAATCAGCGCAAGGCTGTACGGTTCCTATCCGGAACTACAGAAAAGATGGCAGCTCCTTTTGGAATGAATTGATACTATCACCGGTACTGGGCGACGATGGCGAGCTCACTCATTTCATCGGCCTGCAACATGATATCAGCAGCCGGATGGCCGGCAAGGACATCGGGCGGGATTTCAAGAATTACGCCAGTCACCAGTTAAATACACCACTGACAACTATTAAGGGGACCTTACAAATGTTGCAGCAAAAAGGCCTTGCTGTAGACGCTGGATTTGTTCGTAAAAGCTTGGAAGCTGCTTTGCGGGCTGTGCATCGGCTTGAACAATTTGGGAAAGAACTGTTAAATTAAAGAAGTTTTAGATT
>NZ_DASVOB010000014.1:0-2414 GCF_036383575.1 Mucilaginibacter sp. | reverse complement strand
TCTTTAAACTGGTTTAAATTAGGTTTACCGTTGATCCACTGATCTGATGATGGCACAACAATTACTTTTATGCCAAGCTCAATACATTTTTCAACAGCTTTTCTTTTTCCGTCAATTTTTATATCCTCAGATGTTATGAGCAGTGATTTTATATCATAACGGTTTTTTAACGCATCAATTGATTTGATAGGGTAAACCCGTTTTTGCTCAATTAATTTTGAGATTCTGTCTATCCCTGTGTCAATAAAACCCTGCACATTTATAGTAAACCCTTTTTGTGCTTCAAGTGCATTTTTGATCAGGATAGAGGGTTCGTTTGAACCGTAGATCAATACATTTTCTTTTTCCGCTTTATAGCTTGTTGCCTCAATGTATCTAAAAACATCCTTGATGATAATACGCATGCACATCAGCATTGATGAGGTGATAAAGAAATTGATGAGGAGCACATCTACCAAGCCGCTTACATTTATTTTGAGATAAAAAGCAAAAAACATGTTATAAAACAGCAGGAAGGTAATATTACTTGCCAGCACAGTTATCAAGATCCGCATCATATCGCGCGTATTTGAATACCTGATAATACACGTATGTATTTTCATGATCATAAAAACCAGTACTGCATTAGCGCAGTAAAATATCATGTAATAAAGGCTTATAGGATCAAACTGAAGCCGGTTTTTAAAATAAAGTGAGGTCCATAATGATAACAGAACCACCATAAGGTCGATTACCAGGATCAGCCATCTTGAATGGAATTTGTCCTGGAACAATAAATTTTTCAGGTATATCATAACGGGTGTATTTAGGTATTATCATTTAAGCATATCTGTATAGTGGAAAGAAATCCACTTCGATATTTTCTTCGATGCCTTTATCCTGCAAAAGCTTTTGATATATTTCAGGATTGGCGATATATCTCCATGTTTTGAAATCCAGATGCAAATCTGAGAAGGCACATTTCCAGTCAAAAAGTTTATCGTTTTTAAACCCGAGGCCGCCTCCAAGATTGTAATATTTCATGCCCTTTTCCCTGCCTATCTGAGTTATTGAGTCGGCCAGGAATTTGGTTGGACTATGATGTAAATATTCAGCGCGGGCACCTACCAGGTGGGCTTGGATGATGCCATTGGTGAATGCTATTATGGTGCTTGCAATTGCGATATCTTTGTCATAAACAGTTAGTAAACGTGCTTCATATTCGGAGGTGTTTAATATTTCTGAAAAGTATTTTTCGTTAAAGAGGTAGTAGCTGCTGGCTCCAACACGTTTCATGTTTTCGGTATAAATTTCAACAAAGGTGTTTATGCCCTCAGTGTTGGTTTCGTCCTCTACTCTGAAACCTCTTTTCCATGCATGCTTAATAGCATCCATGGTTGATTGCCTGTACTTGCTGCGCTGCTCATCAATGGAGAGCGAAAGATCGAATACAACCGTTTTTCCGTTTTCATGAACGCCTCCAAATTTCTCCAGTAATATTTGCTGCTTATAAAAAGGGTGCATCCTTGCAAAAACAGATACATACTTTTCGCTTATAAGGAAATTACTGAAAGCAGCTTTAAAGTTTTCCATCAGCACCTCATCTATTTCATCAATTTTTTTGTTTGAAAACGGCCCTGAAAACCCATATACGCAGGTTAGGTCGCTGTAATCAGATCCCGGAATTTTTCGCTGTAACAGCGGGAAACCGATGTAGGTGCCCGATTCTTCATAGATGAACAGAACGGGATCGCCGGCTGTTTCAAGGGAGTGGTAATGCCAGGTATGATAAAAGTCATATTCTGCCGAATTACCTACATAAGAAATCCATTCCTCTTTATTGAGGAGGGTAAGCATCTTGATCATTGTAAATTAAAGTTTAGGAGATAGAGTCATGCTCTTGATTTTCAAGCTGAACAAATTTAGTTTTGGTAACACTCATGGTAATCAGATCATTCGCCTTACCTGTAATTTCAAATCCTGCCTTTTCATAAACAGTTATCGCTGCGATATTTGCCGGGTGCACCTTTAAATAGATCTCATCCAGTTCTTTGATTAAAAAACCATATCGTATCATTTGTACGGTTGCCTGGTAGCCAATTCCTTTACCCCAGTAAAGTTTATTGCCTATAAACAGGTGTAACTCGGCATCACGGTCGGTAATATCAAGTAGCTGGATATTGCCGATGTATGTGTTAAGCTCTTTAACACAAATTGCAAACCTGAGTTGATCGGGCCTGGCCAGCTTTTCACGTAACCACGCTGTTTCTATTTCAGAACTGATATAGTGAGTAGGTTTGTAGCCCGTATAAACCCATATTAATGGGTCATTGCGCCATGCATATGATACGGACGCATCTTCTATTACAAGGGGGCGTATGTAAACTGAAATGGTCATAAAAAAAGTCTTAGCGTGTTTAACATATAAAACATAT
>NZ_DASVOB010000013.1:0-3689 GCF_036383575.1 Mucilaginibacter sp. | reverse complement strand
CGAAGGTGCTAAAATGCTATCGTCGGAGTGGCTTACCGTTGGCGAGGATCATCAGCAAAGTTTAAAGATAGCTGTACCGGCAACTGCGAAAAATAACTTCGCAGTGCAGTTTTTAATGCTGAACGATAACCGTTTATACAGCAGTTATACGCAGATCAAAATAAAGGATACTACATCGGCATTAAACATCCGTTTCCTCACTTTTAGAAATAAGTTACAGCCTGGCGAAAAGGAACAATGGAAAGTGCAGGTATCTGCACCGGGTAAAGAAAAGGAACAAGCCGAACTGTTGGCCGGCATGTACGATGCCTCACTTGATGACGTTGCGCTGCCTCAAACCTGGGATCAGCAATTGCCAACCTATGGCTACACGCCGGAATATTTCAACTGGGAAACTTTTAATGAATTTGTACAGGCTACCGGCACATCTGCTTTTGATCAGGCGCCATACTATGATACGAATAGATTGAATTTTAATTACGAAACGCTTAACTGGTTTGGCTACAGTTATTTTGGTGGCGATAATTATGGTTATAATACTTATATCGAATCAGTAAAGGAATATAAAAAAGGATCGGCTAAGAATAAGCAGATCGAGGCCCTGTACATCAGGAATGCTGCGCTTGTTAAAAATGGGTACATAGTAAGCGGCAGGGTTTTAGACACCGACGGCAAACCACAGGATAATGTAAAGATCGCCATTAAGAATACCAAGATCAGCACCAAGTCCAACTCATTTGGATTTTACAAGATCAAAGTGCCTCAAAATGCCATATTAGTATTTAGCAAACAGTATTTCACTATCAAATACGTTAATTCGCCACAAAATGGTTACGTGTACATCGCTTCTACAATCAAGTTTCCTCCTCCGGTTACAAGTTTAGAGTTAGTAGGCAGCGGTTATGTAAACCAGGTACAGTATGCGCCTCCTGCAGTCGGCGCGTTAAAAGGAAAATTGTATGGTTTAACTAACGCTGTTAGTTTTAATGCCCCCGTTGTTAAGGGCGATGCCGAAGGATTATACAAGGGCGGTAACGTTATGCGTGAAGTGCAATATAAATCGCTTGGGATGCATTATGATGAACTCCGGTCTGACCCGAAACCAATTACCACCCGCAAAAACTTTAATGAAACCGCTTTCTTTTATCCCCAGCTTCGCACAGATGAAAAGGGGCAGGTACTCATTGAGTTCACCATGCCTGAAGCGCTTACCAAATGGAAGTTCAGGGCTTTTGCTCATAACAAGCAATTGCAGTTAGGTTATACTGAGGCGGAGGTTGTTACCCAAAAACAATTGAGCATCAATGCCAACATGCCCCGTTTCTTGCGTGAAGGGGATACCGTAACCGTATCAGCACGACTGGCTAATTTAAATACAGAACCATTGAAGGGGAAGGTAGAATTACAACTCTTCAACGGCATCAATATGCAGCCTGTTTCTTTATTAATGAGCAAGGATGAGGCACAACAAAAATTTGAGATCAATGCTTCGGCAACCAAAGCGGTTTCTTTTAAACTGGTAATTCCGTCCGGATTGGATGCGCTTACTTACCGCCTAACCGCCGATGCCGGTAAATACACCGATGGCGAAGAAAATACCATTCCGGTATTGCCAAACCGCTTGCTGGTTACCGAAAGTATGCCGATGATGGTGCGGGCGGGCCAAAGCAAAAATTTCAATTTCGATAAGTTGCTCAACAACGGCAGCACTACGCTGAAAAGTAAAACTCTTACGCTGGAGTATAGCCAAAACCCGGCCTGGTATGCGGTGCAGGCAATCCCGTACATGATGGAGTTTCCGTATGAGTGTTCGGAACAATTATTTAGTCGTTACTATGCCAATAGCCTGTCGACAGATCTGATCAGTAAAATGCCGCTTATCAAACAGGTATTTGATCAATGGAAAAATAGCGATAACAAAGAACTGCTCTCGAACCTTGAAAAGAATCAGGAGTTGAAAACCACCCTGCTTGAGGAAACCCCATGGCTGCAGGAAGCCCTTAGCGAATCGGAACAAAAGAAGAGGATAGCCCAATTGTTCGACCTCAATAAAATGAGCTACGAAATGAAGGCCAACCTGGATAAACTGAAGCAAAAGCAATTGCCGAACGGGGCTTTCCCGTGGTTTGGCGGTACTTATGCCGATGATTATATCACCCGCCATGTTTTGGAGGGAATCGGGCAGCTTTATCACTTGAAGATAGCTACGGCTAATGATAAAACTTTAAAAGAGATTGCTGATAAAGCCCTGGATTATATGGATAATGAACTGATTACAGGGGATAAAGAAGCGAAAAAGCAGAAGAACTATCAATCAAGAGATGTTGGTTATAATGAGGTTCATGCGTGGTATGTGCGGAGTTATTATGCCGATAAAGCCATGGAGCCTGCACTCAAATCTATCTCCAATAATTATCTCAAGCGTGCCGAAGATCAGTGGGTAACGCAAAGCATTTATGAACAGGGGATGATAGCCCTTACCATGCTGCGCAACGGGAAACCATTGGTTGCAAAGGCTATCATCAAATCGCTGAAGGAAACCGCTCAAACTTCGGATGAGATGGGGATGTACTGGGGGAAAAACATCGTGGGTTATTATTGGTACCAATCGCCAATTGAAACGCAGAGTTTAATGATCGAACTATTTACCGAGGCCGGTAACAACGATAAGGCTGTTGAGGAAATGAAGATCTGGTTGATGCGCAATAAGCAAACCAACAACTGGAAAACCACCAAGGCAACCGCCGCCGCCGTATATGCCCTGTTGTTAAAGCAGGAAAGCTGGTTGCAAGGCGGCGCTACATCCGAAATTAAGCTGGATAGTAAACCGCTTACTGAACTAAAGCCGGATATTAAAGCCGATGCCGGTACCGGTTATATTAAAACCGGTTGGGTTGATGAACAGGTAAAGCCGTCATTAGGCAAGGTAGAGATCAAAAATAACGGTAAGTCCATTAGCTATGGTGCAATGCACTGGCAGTACCTGGAGCAGATGGATAAGATAACGTCATCGCAAACGGATATTCACCTGGAGCGCAAATACTTCATCAAAAAACAAACAGATGCTGGCCCTGTATTGCAGGCAGTTGATGCAACACATCAGCCCAAAATCGGCGATCTGCTAAAAGTGGTGGTGTATTTAAAAGCCGGTCGTGATTATGAATATGTGCAGCTTAAAGATCTTCGTCCGGCGGGTACGGAGCCTGTATCTGCTTTGTCCGAATATAAATACCAGGATGGCTTATCATATTACCAGGTAACTAAAGATGTAGCAACCAACTTTTTCATTAGCTATTTAAACAAAGGCAGCTATGTGTTTGAATACGAATTGCGGGTTGCGCAACCAGGTAATTTTTCGACAGGGATTACCAGTATCCAATGCATGTACGCACCGGAATTTAATGCACATAGTGAGGGGAGCAGGGTGGTGTTTAAATAGAATGATAAGCTTGACGTAAAGTACGCTATAACGAGGCTGTATCATAAATCAAATTGACTGCCCTTGGTATTGTGCTGCCTGTGAATTGAAATTTAGTCGACAATATTTATGACTCGTCCGGAAAAAACTATACACTAAAAAAGGTGTATGAAAAAGGAAAACGAGGAGATATTACGGGTAGTGCGAGATGACAAGCGCAGCCATCTTCCGGCCAATTTACGTGAGCAACTAATAAAAGAGATAGAAGCAG
>NZ_DASVOB010000012.1:0-19619 GCF_036383575.1 Mucilaginibacter sp. | reverse complement strand
ATGTGCTGGATGTGCAGTACTTTGATATCGATAACCTTCCCCCGCTATCAGAAGACCGCATTCTGAAAAGCCAGATTGAACTGCTTTATCAAAAGATCGTCAGCAATGATATCAGCGTTAGGGCGGATTGATCGTACTGATCAAACCAATCATAACATGATTAAAAATGGGTGTCATGCTGAGCCAGTCGAAGCATGGTGGGCGGGCCTCTGCGCGCGACCCTTCGACAGGCTCAGGGTGACAGGCCCTCTTTGCTATTTTCACCTTCAGAGTCGAACGGATTTAAACACCAATCCAAACTGTAATTAAACAATTGCTACTGCACCTGCTACTGCCACTAATCAAAAACTACTCCTTCAAATCAGGCAAAGTACGTTTATCAGCAGGTAAGGCCTGGTATTTTTTGTACGAGTCATTGATATAAACCGCCAGTGATGGGCCATTGTTATTTTTGATAAACGCATATGAAGGCCTGTAAAGGGTCATGAAGTTTTCAAGTTCCTGGCCGCGCAGCGGGATGATGCTTTGCACGTAGTTCATGGTAAACACCTCGTCAACATGGCGTTCTTCTTCCTCATGTTTAAAATATTTTTTTAGGCGGCGGGCATCTTTTGCCTCCTTGCTAAACCACGAGGTTGGCGAAAGCGGATAAACCTTGCTCTTGGTATATACTTCCGGATATTCTTTATGAGCGTCAAAGGCTTCACGTTTGGCGCTGATGTTAACCTGCCTCAGGGCTATCGTCTGAGTGACCAGTTCTATTTTTTTATTAGTAAAATCGGTAACATATAAAGTATCCGATACATAACCAGGAGCGCTAAAAATGAGCGTATGACCTGTTTCTGTACGAATGCTGAAATTGCCCTTATTATCGGTAATGGTCATTTGCCTGTTCTGATTGTCGTGCACAAAAACGTCAGATACTTTAGTACTTTTTCCCAACTCAAACACGGTACCTTTTACCACGGTTTGAGCGTTTGCGGTACAGGCTAAAAATAGTAATGCAGATAATAAAAGGTATCGGTATTTCATAGTAGATTATTTGTGCTGTAAATTAAACTTATTTTTTGTACCAAAGGTTTTCAATTTAACACTTTTTAACCCCTCCGCCGCCTTAAATGACAAAATCCTGAATCAGCAGTAAAATATGGGGCAAAAAAAACGCTCCATCAAATTGATGGAGCGGATGGCAATTCATTATTGTTGTATTATGTCCCGGTATCGTTTTACTCAGGATTTAGGTTAATATCGGTTAACTTTAAAATCAGAGATGCCGCCACTCATATGGATCAGGATCCTGTTTTTTGCGGCATCGAAGCCGTCGGTTTCGTAGTCGTTATCACTCTTTTTACTGAATCCATCAAACTCGTTTGATGAAAGGCCGGTATTGGATGTGATACGGCAGGCAGCGCCTTTCGGTACGCTTATGATAACCTCAGATGCACCGGTTGAAACCTCTACATTTGTGGTTCCAAATGGGGCTCCAAGCTTCACATTAAACGAAGCTGCTCCACCCTTTAAAGATAGGGTTTTTATTTTGAATTTCGAAAGATCAAAATTTAAATCTGTTGCACCCGTAGTTACGTCAATATCCCATATAGGATTTGTGTTTAATTTGATGTCGGCTTTGTTGTTTTTCCGGTCGTTTGAGTCGAAATGGAAGCCTTTATTATTCTTCAAATTAAGGTTAAGCACGTACACCGAATCGTCTTTGCTGTGGTTAAAAGTGTACTTACCATAAAGCTCCTGTGTTTGGGCATTGAACAGATCGGCGGTGCTATCACCTAAATTATATATGGTACCGCCGCCGCTGATGTTAAGACGGGCATGTTTAATATCAGCAGTATATTCCTGTTTAAAGGTTTTATCGCCGCCTATTTTAACTACACCCTGATCAGTATTGGTCGTATCACTGTCATCATCATCGTTGTCATTATTATAATCATCGCTGTGAAAAGTCCATGCGTTTGGCCAAAAGTGGTAGCGTTTGCCAAAGTTACCAAATACCAGCAGTGCAAAACAGCCCACTACTACCGCAAGCTTCAGGATTGTAGCCAGCGGCGACCGGTTGCCCGCAAACACCAGGCTTATCCCCCCCATAATTAAAAATATAGGCCAAAGGTACAGGAGGTTCATCCAGTCGAAATTTATTACGTGGAAGTTATCCAGCAGGAATACAACTCCCAACAACACCAGGATCGCGCCCGGAACAAGTTTATCGCTTTTCATAATTTTATATAGTTGGAGGTGTATCTTTAGTTTCTGTCTCGTCTTTAGCAGGTTCTGCTTCGGGGGTATCGGTTACCTCGTTAGCGTGCCAGCTTTGTTTTTCCCAGGGTTGTTTCTTCACTCCTGAAACTATGAGTGCTATACCCGCACCCACCAGCATTACTGGCCAAAGGTTTTCAAAATCCCAATCCGGCATCAGGTCAAGCTCGTTAAGCAGGAATACTGATCCCAAAAGGATCATGGCCACCCCAAATATCAACCCAATTGTTGAAGCCTGTTTTTTTGGAGGATGTACAAATGGAGGAGCGTTAAAAGGCTGGCCGCCAAATTTAGGGTCATAAAATGGGCCTGCTTGCGATGCATCCGCAAACGGATTATCCTGTGGCGGTACCCTGTAATCAACGCCCGGGTTAAAGTTGAAGCCTTTTTTTGGCAGCACGATCCACAATACTATATATATAGGTAAGCTAAAGCCTTTTAAAATAAGGGTCACTAAAAATATCGCCCTGATCACTGCCACATCCGTGCCGAAATGCTCTGCAAGGCCCGCGCAAACACCGCCTATTACCTTGTGGTGCTCGTCGCGATGAAGTTTCTTTTCCATAATTTATGTTCGTTTATGTTTAAAGTTGATTTATCATAATTGGCCCGGCGCAGGTTTGATGATGATTTCGTCGACATTGGCGCCGGTGCTCATCCTGTAAATATTGATGATTGCCGATGCTATGTCTTCGGGCAGCACCATGGTGTTTTTGTCAACAACTGCATCTTTCCACGAATCCGTTAACGTCGATCCGGGTATTACGGCGGTAACCTTTACACCATGCTCCTGCATCTCGAGCCTCATTACCTTTGTTAGACCTAACAGCGCGTACTTTGTTACACTATAACTACCGGCTTGTGGTATAGGATTTAATGACGCTACCGAACATATATTAAAGAAGTGGCCCTTATGCGCATTTGCCATGGTTTTACCAAAATAACGGTACAGCTCATAGGCCGGCATCAGGTTAGTGTTCACCTGGATCTGAAAAGTATCTTCAGTATCGTCCAAGATACTTGAAGGTATAAATGTGCCCAAGTTATTTACTACAACATCAATAAAACCAAGTTCAGTTTCGGCTGCTCCGGCAAATTTCAGCAGCTCGGCTTTCTTACTGCCATCGGCCTTCATGGCAAAAACTTTCACCCCCGGATCAATTTCCTCAAGCTCTTCTTTAAAATTTAATAATTCTTGCTCATTCCGCGAACAAATTGCCACGTTTAATCCTTCATTAGCAAAAGCAATAGCAATTGAGCGGCCCATGCCTTTAGTTGAACCGGTGATGAGTACGTTTTTCATATTGTTTAAATTAATTTTTATAGTGAGTGAAGCTTTATGGCCGCAATTTACGTAAGCATAATAATTGAAGCGCTTACAAAATTGAATTTAAATGACTTGTTTTAACACCTGACCATTTAACCTTAAAGGTAAAAAAGCGTATTTTTAACCGATTTTTATAAGAACAAATGTTTGAAAGTTTAGGAAGATACATACTCTTACTGCGTTTAAGTTTCAGAAAGCCCGAAAAGTTCAGTGTATACTGGGCCGAAGTAATGCGCGAAATGGTATCGGTAGGCATCGGATCATTGGGTATTATCTCAATCATATCTGTATTTATTGGAGCTGCAACAACTATCCAGGTAGCTTTCCAGCTATCAAGTCCGCTGGTACCACTCAGTATAGCAGGCAAAATAGCGCGCGACTCCACCATCCTTGAATTTAGTCCAACCATATCTGCGCTTGTATTGGCCGGGCGCGTTGGTTCAAGCATCGCATCGCAAATTGGTACAATGCGGGTTACCGAGCAAATTGACGCCCTCGAAATTATGGGTGTTAACGCGCCGGGGTACTTGATATCGCCCAAGATCATTGCAGGCATGAGTATGGTGCCACTGCTGGTTATCGCGTCAATAACCTTAGGCATTACAGGCGGTTACATAGCCTGCGTTGCCTCTGGCGACATCACACCTGCCGATTATATTGTTGGGGTACGTGATGGCTTTGATGGTTTAACAGTAAGGGTAGCGCTTGTTAAAGCTATTGTTTTTGGTTTTATCATTGCTTCTATCTGTGCTTACCAGGGTTTTTACACATCGGGTGGTGCGCTTGAGGTAGGTCAATCTGCTACCAAGGGTGTGGTTTTCAGTTGCGTAATGATCTTATTTGCCGACCTTGTTATCACCCGTTTAATGCTATGATCGAAATTAAAGACATTCATAAATCCTTTGGCGAAAATAATGTTCTTAAAGGGATCAGCTCAATTTTTCACGAAGGAAAGAACAACCTGATCATAGGCGGATCGGGCTCGGGTAAAACAACATTGTTAAAATGTATAGTGGGTTTACATGAGCCAACTAAAGGCCAGGTTTTTTTCGACAATGAAAATTTTACCGAGATGGATTTTGAACAGCGCGTACCTATCCGTACAAGTATTGGTATGCTTTTTCAAAATTCGGCCCTGTTTGATTCCATGACCGTTGAAGAAAACATCATGTTCCCGCTAAACCTGTTCACTAACAGATCAAAGGCAGAAAAGCTTGAACGGGCCAACTTTTGTTTGGAACGGGTTAACCTTGCAGGCAAAAACAAACTTTACCCCGCCGAATTATCCGGAGGTATGAAAAAACGCGTTGGCATTGCCCGCGCTATATCCATGCAGCCAAAATATCTTTTTGTGGATGAACCAAACTCTGGTCTCGACCCTAAAACCTCGATATTAATTGATGAACTAATAGCCGAGCTCACCCAGGAGTATAGCATAACCACAGTTGTGGTAACCCACGATATGAACTCGGTAATGGGTATTGGCGATCATATTCTTTTTTTACACCAGGGGCAAAAATGGTGGGAAGGCAGCAACAAGGAAATTGCCCATACCGATAATAAAGAACTTAACGACTTTGTATTTGCCAGCAAGTTTATGCAGGCAGCGAAGGAAAAATTATAGTTGGCAGTTTTGAGTTGGCAGTAAGCGGTTATAGCACTATTGGGATAATGACTATATTTGCAACCTATTTAGACTGAGGCATGCAAAAGCTACAGCATACTGTAAACTGAACAAGAATGATCCAACTACTTACCCCAACGCACTGGAAAGATTACGAGCTGATTGATTGCGGCGATTTTGAAAAGCTGGAACGCTTTGGGAACACCATACTCATCCGCCCCGAACCACAGGCCGTTTGGAACAAAACCATGCCTGCTTCTGAGTGGCAGCGCTTACACCATATTAAATTTAAAGGCCGTTCGGCAACCACAGGCGAATGGGTTAAAAAAGATCCTAAAACACCTGATCGCTGGCATATTGAATACAAAAACAAGGAAGCCGCCATTAAATTCAGGTTGGGTTTAACTTCATTTAAACATGTTGGCATTTTCCCGGAGCAGGCCGTGAACTGGGATTACATCAGCCAAAACGTAAAACGCTTTAAAACACCCGACCCAAAAGTACTTAACCTGTTTGCATACACTGGTGGTGCTTCACTGATTGCAAAGGCAG
The DNA here is from genome assembly GCF_036383575.1 of Mucilaginibacter sp. Lineage (GTDB taxonomy): Bacteria > Bacteroidota > Bacteroidia > Sphingobacteriales > Sphingobacteriaceae > Mucilaginibacter. The sequence goes on along the minus strand of NZ_DASVOB010000012.1, from coordinate 13,848 downwards.
CCGGTGCCGATACCACTCACGTTGATTCGATAAAACAAGTAGTAACCTGGGGCAACGAAAACCAGGAACTCTCAGGTTTGAAAGATATTCGCTGGGTAGTTGAAGATGCCCTGAAATTCGTAAAGCGCGAACTGAGACGCGGCAAAAAATACAACGGGATCATCCTTGATCCTCCCGCCTATGGCAATGGCCCTAATGGCGAAAAATGGAAACTGGAGGATAACATCACCGAAATGATGCGTGATGTAACCCAGCTGCTCGACCCTGAAGAGCACTTCCTGATCCTCAACACTTACTCGCTTGGCTTCTCATCGGTAATAGTTGAAAACCTGATCAAAAGTTCGTTCCCGCAGGTGCAAAACCTCGAAATAGGCGAACTTTATCTGCAGGCCACAGCCGGACCAAAACTACCTTTAGGGGTTTTTGGAAAGTTTCATAAAATTAAAAGTAATTAACTTCCAATATCTATCTTTGGCGGCGACCGAACCAACACAATTGCTGCTTATAAGTGGCTGGAAATTAAATTAATTAAACACACCTTACATACACCTGCATTATATTGAACATAAAAACAATGAAATTAAAAACGCTTGTACTATCCGCTACATTTGTGGCATCGGCAGCTGTGCTTTTTAACAGCTGCTCTCAAAATGGCAGCAGTGCCAAAACCGACGGTAAAAAAACCGCCGCTGCAGTTAAAGGTGATTCGGCCCAGGCTGAAACAGCAGATACCTTAAGCGTTAAAAAATCCACCTACCCTCCTATCGATAAAAAACTGTACGATTCATTGATGAAGTTCAATGCGCATGGTGATACTACCGGCAGGTGGCCTGTTAAAAATACTCCTTATCCAATAGGCGGTGCTATTTTGCCATTTAAGCGTGTGGTTGCATTTTACGGTAACCTTTACTCAAAAAGAATGGGCATTTTGGGCGAATTGCCGCCAAACGAAATGTTGGCCAAACTGAAAGGCGAAGTAAAACATTGGGAAAAGGCTGATCCTAAAACACCGGTACAGCCAGCACTGCACTACATAGCAGTTGTGGCCCAGGGCGATGGTGGTAAAGACGGTAAATTCCGTTACCGTATGCCGTTTAAACAAATTGACAGCGTATTGGTATTAGCCAAAAAAGCACATGCTATTGTGTTTTTAGATGTTCAGGTAGCTTTAAGCAACATCCGTGCAGAATTGCCATTGCTTGAAAAATACCTGGAATTGCCACAGGTACATTTTGGTATGGATCCTGAGTTTTCTATGAAAGACGGGACCCATCCAGGTAAAAAGATTGGTACTTATGATGCTGATGATATCAACTATGTATCAGACTACCTTACTAAAATTGTTAAGAAAAATGGCTTGCCACCAAAGATCCTTATTGTTCACCGTTTCACCAAGAAAATGGTAACCAATTACAAGAACATCAAATTACATCCAGAAATTCAATTAGTAATGGATATGGACGGCTGGGGCGAACCTGATTTGAAAACCGGCACTTACCGCTATTTCATCAACCAGGAGCCGGTGCAGTTTACAGGCTTTAAATTGTTCTACAAAAACGATATCAAAAAAGCACCTCACCACATGTTAACACCAGAGGAGGTTTTATCAAGATACAAACCATACCCGATTTACATCCAGTATCAATAGTTTTAAGTCGGAAGTCTTAAGTTGAAAGTCCTGAGTAGGTAATAAAATTATTTACTCGGGACTTTTTGCATTTAAAGCTATATTTTCGAGGCCTAACAAAAAAGGCGTCATTGCGAGGTACGAAGCAATCGCGAACTATACAGGGCGGCTCTGCCTGTCGGGGATCGCTTCGTACCTCGCAATGACGACAGTAAACAGACTCCTATACTTCAGACTTAGAAACTATGATAAAATGGGGCATTATTGGTTGCGGACGAATCGCGCACAGGTTTATGCAGGGCTTTGCTGCCCTGCCGGATATTGAACTTGTAGCTTCCTATTCGCGCCGGCCCGAAACTGTTGATACTTTTGTTGAGCAATACGGAGGTAAGGCCTGCCGTAGTGTTGAAGAATTACTGACCAGCGATATCGATGCGGTTTATATCGCTACACTGCCTGATACTCACGCCGTTTATAGCATCGCCGCTCTTAAAGCAGGCAAACATGTGCTTTGCGAAAAGCCGGTAACTGTAAACGTTGCCGAACTGGATGAAGTACTTGCTGTTGTAAAACAAACAGGCTTGCTTTTTATGGAAGGTATGAAGCCGCCTTTCTTCCCATTATATCCTAAGCTTAAAGAATACCTGATCAATGACCCGATTGGCCCGATAGGTTATGTAAGGGCAGGCTCTGCCGTGGCCGATTGTCCGCCCGATCATCCGAATTACAACCTCGACCTTGTGGGTGGCAGCCTGATGGGCATTGCTATTTATGAAGCTTTTTTAGCACTCGACTGGCTCGGCCCTATGCAGGATATCCAAACTATGGCCCGGTTTGGAGAAACCGGAATTGATATGTTTGCCATTTTCCAAACGCTGCACCAAAACGGCTATGCGCAACTATATTGCGGCTTTGATATGCATGGCAAAGGTGATGCATTAATCGCAGGTACATTGGGCCACATCACCATTCACAAAAACTGGTGGAACCCAGCAAAGGCAACTATAAGTTATCTTGACGGTCGTACGGTAGAACTGGATGAACCGTTTACCGACGGCGGACTAAACTATGAGATCACCCATTTCTGCGAGCTCATCAAACAAGGCAAAACCGAAAGCCCGGTGCTGCCACATGAGTTATCACGGCAAATGATAGCTATGATAGATCAGGCCCGCTCGCAAATAGGATTGAAATATCCGATGGAAAATTATAAATTGTAGTAAACAAAAAATGTCATTGCGAGTGTAGCGCGGCAATCGCACGGAAGTACTACCGCTTTGCATAGCTACGTGATTGCCACGTCGCCCTCATGCACCTGCCCATGCCGCTCCTCGCAATGACATGGTTTCTAATCCATGAGGATAAATTCCGAAATCAAAATTAAAACTTCGCCGAATTAAGCACCGGGTTTTTACTGGCGTTAACCTGATAAGTGTAGATAGCATTTTGCTCATCAACTTCAACAATGCGGTAGCCTTTGTAATCGGTACCCCAGTCGCCGCCTATGTGCGAATCAAAAAAATGAGGAAGTTTATCAGTATAACGCACACCATCTAACAGGTGATCATGACCGTGAAAAACAGCTTTCACGTTAGGATAAGCGTGCAGCAATTCAATGGTTTCGGGGCAATCAACAAATACGTCGTTCTTCACCCATTTGGTAGGCGGGATATGGAGTACCACGAAAACGATCTTCTTATCAGCAAATTTATCTAACGATGCCTTGAGAAAAGCATTATTGGGACAGGTATAAATACCCTTGGTATCGGCAGTATGAGCCAATACAAAAGCTATATCACCAAACTCTACCGTATATTTATCTTCATAACCAAAAGCATTCTTCCATATCGTTGCATCGGCAAAGTCATGATTACCGGGGATAGTATGGTAAGGAACGTTTAATTTATCAAGGTATTTAGTTTTGATTTCCGGGAGCAGATCCGGGCGGTTATGTACCAGGTCGCCATTTACGATCACAAAATCCAGATGATTTTTACTATGATCCTCGTTAAGCCATTTGACCATGTTCCCGGTATGCAGCGTAAAATCAGTTTCCGGCTGGCCATAGTGGATATCTGACGCCAAAGCGAATCTTAATTTGAGTTTAGCATTGGTACTGCGGCTATACCGGTTGTTTTCGGCAGCAAAACTGTTAACAGCAGGTAAAAGACTTAAAGCGGCTACACCTGTTAAGGCGGTGCCGAAAAATTCGCGGCGCGAGGTCATAGGTTCTTATTTTATTGGCAAAGGTAGTTTTGAGGTGTTAAATAAAGGTTAAGAAAATAGCATAAATGTCATTGCGAGCGCAGCGTGGCAATCGCATGCTATACAGGGCGGATCTGCTTCCGTGCGGTTGCCGCGCTGCGCTCGCAATGACATAGTTTTATATTTATCGTTTACCTCAGCCCCTTCTCCTTCAGAAATTTCACTATGGCCGCCGGGTGATCGGTCTGCAAACCTTTCAAACCTACCGCAAGCGCTTTGTTCCAATCCGCAGGGCCTTCTCCGGCACTTTGAATGTCAGGCCAAACCGGAATGTGATATTCACCGGCTAATGAAACCATGTCGCTGGTGTATTGATTGTATGAACCGTCAAGAATATCGGGATGATATTGATCAAGAAAAGCTTTCATGCTGACTGTATTTTTAACGCTATCGGGCAAGCTCAGCATCAATGGCATTTCAGGAGCAACTTTACGCCAGCCTGTAAATTGGGCAGCACTGTTAATGTAAACCAGCACCTGTTTTTCCATACCATATTCCCTGATCATCTGATAAGCCTGTTCAGGATCGGCAGCTTTAAAGTCAAGGTAGATCCCTATCCGGTTTTTACATACTTTCAGGATCTGCTTAAAGGTCGGGATCCGGAATACCTCTTTGCTTGCAGTATCCTTACTTTTCAGCTTTAGCTGCAACAATTCAGCAAGCGTAAAATCTTTCAGCTGGCCTTTGCCATCGGTCATTCGATTAATGCTACCGTCATGCATGCTTACCAATTCGCCATCCTTAGTCGTACGTAAGTCGATCTCTACATAGTCGGCCTCATTTTTTATTGCTTCCTTGTATCCTTCAAGTGTATTTTCAGGGTAAATAACATGATCGCCGCGATGGGCAGCAACAATAAATTTATGTTTTGAAACCGGGGCAGGGTTAGGCTGCCACCCATCCTGGGGCAGCAGCCATAGTAAACCCAAAATAGTTACTAATTGAAATCGCATCTTGTTTTATTTTTTTCCTGTAACACTACCTATGGCATCACCAGCCTCATGACCGGCAGCCGCCTTGAAATCAAAGCCTAATAAATTGGCAATAGTTTGTGCCAGTTGTTTATGATAAGTTGTTTCGGCCAGTTTCATTTCGCCGGAAGCCGGGGTATCCGGACCAATAACCGCAAACCAGGTTTGTTCTGAATGTACAATGTCCGATCCGTGATCATGCCATTTTTTCATCGGCTCGTCCCCCCTGCCGTGATCGCAGGTAATGACCAGGGTAGTTTTGTTTTTATATGCCGGCTCTGATTGGATGTAATCCCAAAGCTGTTTTATAAAGCCATCTTCCTGTTTAACACGATCAAGGTAAAACTTATAATTGCCTGCATGGGCCATATCATCCGGTTCATCAAATGAAACATACAGTGCACGCGGTTTGTACTGCATCATATAGTTTTTAGCAAATTCAAACGTCAGAAAATCGATCCGGGTTGAATCGCTGATATAACGAGGCGCTTCCAGCTGAAGCTCATTCAGGTGTTTCAGACGGTCGTTCATACCCGGAACTTCTAAAGGCATAAAACCGGCGTTCACTAAAATACCGGCACGTTTCGGGCTCAGGATCTGTGAAAAACGTTCCCACGATGCAAATGCGGCTACTTTATTTTCAAACCCCTTTTGCTTGTTCAAAAACTCAAGCACGTTCATATTAGGATTGTAAATACCCTCATTAGTATTCATCCGCTTATCGGGGAACCCGGTAAATATTTCATTGTATCCAGGATATGAGAAATGGTATGGATTGGCAACCTCATCCTTACTACCTAAATCGCGATTGCCGTACAGCTGTCCTTTTTCAACCACTGTACTCCAAAAGAAAGGCATCAGCAATTTACGACGATCAGCACTTACATCTGTCCAAAAGTTCTTGCGTACCTCATCCTTATCATGGGTATCATTTGAATTGATGATGGCCGAATCGGCACCGCGGAAAACTTCCTGCCAGCGCAGTCCGTCGATAGTAACGATAACTACATTTTGTGTTTTGTGCGTTTGCGCATGCAAGGCTGGTATCCACAATGCGAATAATGCAAATAAGATAACTTTTTTCATAGTTGTTGTATTTAATGATAAAGGCCCCAGATTAGCGGGGCCTTTATGCAGATTAATTAAAACGTATAATTAGCTGTTATTTAAGCAACCACATAGTAGCGTTAATGTCATCGCTGCCACCAAACTGGCTTGTTAATGCTGCTTTATAATTTGTAGCGTTAACTGTACGCTCAGATTGAGGATATTCAAAACGCTTAGGGATACGGCTACTATTACCTGTACCCGGACCAGTAGTAAAGGTTGGAACACCGGTACGGCGATAGTTGAAGTAAGCCTCTAAACCTGAATGGCGGAACATTGCAAGATATTTTTGCTGCAATATTTGGGTAAGACCAGTTGCACCGGTAGCGTATTTTACGGTTGGTTGTGCATAATATGTTGTCCAGTTTACAGTAACCGGGAACACGTCATAACTTGACTGATCAGCAGGCCCTTTTGTAGCACCTGGCCTGTAAAAGTAAGCTGAGAATATGCTTGCTCCGGCAACTGTTGGGATACCGTAATATTGGTACGATGCCTGGATACCGTTAACATAATAAGTTTCGGCATTACCTGAAGCCCAACCGCGGTTAATACCTTCGGCAATGTTAAACATCAGCTCAGGATACCCGATCTGGATGCTTGGTTCGCCGATATAGGTTGAGTAGAAATGTTTACGGTTGATGAATGAATAACGCTGTAAAGTTGCGTTGTTGTACATCACACCAAGGTCAAGGCCCGGATCGGCACCAACAAATGAATCAAAACTCGTTGGGCTTTGTTTAAGAGTGTCAACCAGGTAACGTGAAGGCTCAGCAGTTACAAAAACCCTTGGGTCTTTTAATTTAGTAAGCAAACCAACATAAGTTGCTGATGAATTTTGCCTTGAACCGTTTTGACCGAAGTTATCAGGGTTTTGAGGATAGTAGTTGCTTGGCGCTACAAATTTATATTGCAGATTATCATCAGAACTGGTCATGATAGGGTATTTAGCCGGGTTACCAACTATGGCAGCAAATTGCCCTTTTACATCAATATCGGCAGTTTTATTACTTAATTCAAGCAACAACCTGATATGGAAGCTATTTACCGTTTTTTGCCATTTTGCAAGATCGTTACCAAAATAAATATCATTTGATAAAGCGGCACCGGCACCTGTACCACCAGCACTCGCATTAGCGATAAGCGCCGTCATGTCGGTATTGGCAGCCTCAAGCCATGCCAAACACTGTATCATCACATCTTTCTGTGCATCATATTTTGGGGTAAGGTTATCCAAACCTTTTAATGCATCAGTCATTGGGATATCACCTTCTTCCAGGCTCATTTTGCTAAAGAAGTAGGCCCTGAAAAATTTACCCAAAGCTTCGTAAGGATTTACAGCAGCACCACCGGTTGCCGCGGCGCGCTGTTCCATTGCCACTACGTTTTTTAACGTATTGTAGTAATTATCACCGCCATCGGCAAAACCATCATAACGGTTGTTACCATAGTAGTCATAGTTATAAATGTAGTACTGGCCGTAGATCTCATTTTCTGATTGCGGCAGATCGGCCATTTTGTTAAGGACACCATTGAATAATAATGACGCAGGTACTACACTTGGCACATTATTATTTTTAGTAAGGTCCTCAAAACTTTTCTTACATCCGGTTACTGTTAGCAGAGCAAACGCCGGCAGTATTAAAATTCTAAATATCTTTTTCATAATCATCGTATGTTTTATTAGAATGATACATTTAAGTTAAAACCATAGCTACGTACTGTAGGCGACTGCAATACAGTTGAAGAAGTAGCGTAGTTATACTGATCTAAATCCACATCCTTGAAGCGTTTGTCTCCGTAGAAGTATAAAAGGTTACGGCCATAAACTGATACCGATGCCTTTTTGATGAATGATTTATCAAGCCATGCTTTAGGGAAATCATAACCAACGGTTACTTCACGAAGTTTTGAGAAGGTTTTGCTCATGAGGTTTGACTCATCAACATTGTAATATTTACTCACATAATCCTGAACCAATGCAGTTTGCTTATTAGGAGCATATTGCAGAGCGCTGTAGTTGATGATCTTACCGGTAGCAGGATCATAGTTGATTGCCGCATTGTTTGACACGGTTACACCTTCGCCTACGTAGCTACCGTTATAGCCTGCTTTACCAAAATTTTGCCAGTCTTTATAACGGGCATCACCCAAAGTACCTGTAGCAGTTTCAATGTTTGAACCGCCACGCATGGTTTTGTTGTGCATGTAATCGATGATCACACCACCAACCGAACCGTCAAACTGGAAACCCAGGTTAAAGTTTTTGTAATGCAGTTTGTTAGCAAAGCTCCATGAGTATTTAGCATTCTCGTTACCTAAATACTGGGCTACCGGTAAGGCCAATGGTTTTCCGGCAGCATCGTTGATGATCTGTCCCGTTGGTGTTCTGGCAAAAGCAGTACCATATAGTTTATCGGTACGGTCACCTTTCTTGAAGAAGGTTCGGTAAGAATCCTGACCCGGAGGCAGTTCTTCGTAAACGTCTTTAAATGTTGATACGTTAACCAAAACATTCCAGCCAAAGCCGCCAAGGTTTTTGATCGGGGTACCTTCCAATGAAAACTCGTAACCTGTTTTCTTGGTTTTTAAAGCGTTCAGGTACAAAGTAGTGTAACCCGTAGCTGTTGAAATAGAGTTAGCCAAAATCTGCGGACCGTCGATGTATTGGAACGTTGTTGCAGATAAACCTAAACGATTTTGCAAAAATTTGATATCGAAACCTTCCTCGTAGTTAACACGGGTTGAGGTTTTGATGTTGTTTTGGTATAAAAAGTCAGATGCAGAAGCTGCAGGCTGGCTGTTATATGGCTTGCTGGTTAGGTAGAACGGATTAAGCTGATAGCTTGGGCCGTTATATGGCGAGTTATAGGTACTGCCGTAACCAAGCGGGTTTAAGAATAATGGGTTTGAATTAGGGCTGCTGGTAGTTGTTGAACCGCCGTAAACCGAAATTGCGTTAAAAGGAGCAGGGCCAATTGTTGAGCTTGAAGCATCGGCTTTTACTGTTGAGTAAGATGCCCTTGCTTTCAAGAATGAAATAACCTCTGGCAGTTTAACATAATCAGAGATCACGGTTGCTGCCGATAAGCTTGGATAATAATAAGTAGTTACGTTTTGGAAAGCCGATGATTTATCGATACGGCCAGTGCTTGATAAGGTAGCATATTTACCAAATGTAGCATCAATTGAGTAGTAACCGCTTAGTACGCGTTCTGCTGATGAGAAGTTGGTTGACTGTATGGCATTTTTTGAGTTGCTGAAAGCATAAACTTCAGGCACGTTCAAATAATCTGTTGATGTCCAGCTTGAATTGTAGTTAAAGCTGCGCAGGTTTGAACCAACTAAACCTGATAAGTTCACGAAGTTTTTGATAGTATAGTTGTAGTTAACAAATAACTCGGTGTTGTTATCAAACAGGTTACGGCGGTCTTCGCGGTAATCGCCCTGGTTACCTTCACGACCATATGGGTGGGCCGAGAATGGCAGGTCTTCAGTACGCAGGATATTATAAGTATCAATTTGCGAACGTAAAGTAACGTTTAAGTTATCGTTGATCTTGAAGTTACCTGACAAGTAACCGTAAACATCGTTTTTGTAATGACCGCGGGTCCATTTTTCAGTTAACAGGTATGGGTTATGATAACGGGTGTACTCGGCAAATACCGATTGTACTCCTTCTTTACCCGGCTGCCAAATAGCTTTGATATCGGGTGCGTTGATATTCCAGTCGGCGCCTGTCCATACAGCGATGTTATAAATGATACTGTTAGGGCCGTATTGTACGTCTGGGAAGTTATCAGTTGATTGCCTGTTGAAATCAACGTTTGCTTCAAATTTCCAACGTTTTGTAGGGGTGAACTGAGCGTAAAAGTTAGCGTTGGCTATATCAAGATATTGAGAAGGGATATAGCTGGTTTGGTGTTGTTGTGAAACCGAAAAACGGGTTACATAAGTATCGCCAACAGAACCTAACGAAATGTTGTTGTTGGTTTGGTAACCGGTTTTCAAAAAGTTTTTCAGGTTGTCTTTACCACGTGCAACCCATGGAGTACCCTGGCGAACGCCATTAACAACCGGGCTATCATACTGAGGGATCAGCTGGCCTGCAAAGTAAGGTCCCCAAACGTCGTAATCGCTATCCACACCACCCGGTGCACCACCTTTACCATCAACGAAAGTGTAAAAAGTGTTTTCACCCGGGCCAAATGTGTTTTGTGTGCGTGGGAAAGCAAGGAAGCCGGTATTCATTACCGTACTGCTGTTTATATCAACAGTTAAACCTTTTTTGTTTTTCTCACCTTTTTTGGTGGTGATCAAAATAGCACCGTTTTGTGCACGGCTACCGTAAAGTGCCGCAGCCGATGGGCCTTTTAACACAGTGTAAGTTTCAATATCATCAGGGCTGATGTTATAGGTATCAGTATTAATAGGGAAACCATCCACTACATATAATGAAACTGCATTACCCCTGATCAATACCGAAGGGTTACCCAATAACTCGGCCGAAGGGCCTACTGATAAACCTGCAACTTTACCTGTTAAACCAGTAATAGGGTTAGGGTCACGGGCTGTAGTAACGTCAGCTCCGCTTACTGATTGAGTTGAATAACCGATACGGCGTGTTTCTTTCTTAACACCCAGCGCAGTTACAACAACCTCGTTCAGCGCCCTGCTATCACCGATCAGGCTCACGTTTATAGTTGTTTTGTTATCAACCACTACATAAACCGGGGCATAACCTACAAATGAGTAAACAAGTGTTTGACCCGCATTTGCACTAATACTGTAATGACCGTCAATATCAGTAACGGTGCCTTTGTTTTGATCTTTAATTCTTACACTTACGCCTGGCAGTGGCAAGTGTTTGTCATCGGTAACAGTACCGTTTATTTTGGTTTGTCCGAATAAAATAGATGGAGCTACGCAAAATAACAAAACCGTCATTACGATTTTTAATCTCTGGTAAATCTTGTTCATCTGCTAAAATTTAAAGGTGAAATAGTTAAGTTTTTCATACAGCAATACTAAACTTTGTTTATTATTAGTAAACCAATTTAGTATTAAGCTATGCTTAACTTGATGTTCACCCTGTGTTAAGCAGGTGATTTTTGTAACAGACAGATTATAAATTAGTCACAAAAACTTAATATGGCGTTTACTCGTTTACCACTTGCAGGTGCGCAAGGGCAATAGCTTTTAAATGATCAACGTTATTTACAGGCACGTGTATTTCCTTGGCCATGTCGTCCCAATAGCGCAACCTGATAATAAGTTCTGCATCCTGGTTCAATTCAAATTCGGCAGCCTCTTCGGCGGTCATCACGCCTCCCTGAAACTCAAGGGTAGCTTTACTGGCATCCGACAGGCGATTATAATATTCGGGATATTTATAGGTAAGATATCTTTTAGCAATTACGTGACCCTGCACCAGATTGGCAACCCTTTCAGAAAAACCACGCTCCAGCAGGTAGTCGGCCCCCAGGCGCTCATGGTCAACATTGCCCATGCCATCCATGCTGCCTGCTTCTTCAGCATCGGCACAAAGATGACCAATGTCATGAAAAAATGCGGCAAGTACTACTTCATCATCATAACCTTCGGCCTCGGCCAATGCCGCTGCCTGCGACATGTGTTCCAGTTGCGAAACAGGCTCCCCTATATAATCGGCATCGCCAAATTTTTCATATAATGAAAATACTTCATCAACTACAGCTTTCGGATTATATCGGGATGGTGACATGCTATTAAATTTTTTAGATGCAAATAAACAGTATACAGGTTAGGTAATTATTAAATATTCGTGAAATATATCAATCAGTACCAATCCTTAACATTAAGTTTTGTTATGATGAGCTTGTTCCTATTATTAAAGATAAGTACTTTCTAAACTCATATATTGTTTGTGAAACGTAACCAAATGCAACAATATCATCTAAACATCCGTTAGCTTTTAAACGATGCTGTTAAAAGGGTAACAAAAAAATCATTTTGGATAAATGACCTGATTAACTACTTTGCGCACCAAATAACCTGCTATAAATGGAAGAAGATATACTGATACAGATCAGTAACCGTATAAAAGAACGTCGCCGCGAAAGGAATATAACAGTACAGGAACTTGCCATAAGGGCCAACGTAAGCAAAGGCCTGATATCACAAATTGAAAACAGCCGCACCATCCCATCGCTCATTGTACTGATAGATATTATTAAAGCACTGGAGATAGACCTGAACGAGTTTTTTAAAGACATGCGTTCAAAAAGCGATCACCCGCCCGTTTTAGTAAAGCGCAAACACGAATACGATCATTTTGAAAAAGAACACGCCGATGGTTTTCATTACCAACGCATCTTTACACAATCAATAAGTCAGAGCACTGTTGACATTGTGATACTCGAACTTGAACCCGATGCCACCCGACCCCTTGTTGAAACCGAAGCGTTTGAGTATAAATATATACTATCGGGCCAGATAGCCTACCAGTTTAACGATGATACAATCATCCTTAACCAGGGCGATAGTATGCTCTTTGACGGGCGCATCTCCCATACTCCAAAAAACATGGGCGATACCACGGCCAGCATGCTGGTGATCTATTTTTTTGAAGAAAAGAAGTGATTGGTGAGTGGTTGATTGAGTTGATTAGGTAAGTGGTCAATTGAATGGTGGATAATGTTACTTCTGTTCCAGAGACTATAACAAAATCAATTCGTCATCAACAGAAAAAAACTCCGGTTAATGCATCCACTCGGTAGGTGCTTTGCCAAATTCTTTTTTAAACGAATGGGAAAAATGGGCCAGGCTTTCAAATCCTAAATCGAGGTAAATTTCGGATGGTTTCCGGTTTTTGTTTTCGATGAGGTGGCGCGCCTCTGCAAGCCGCCTGGCTTGCAGCCAATGCCGGGGCGAAGTATCAAAAGTTTTTTGAAAATCTCGCTTAAACCCTGCAAGGCTCCTGCCGGTAAGTTGTGCGAATTTCTCGACAGGTACATTGAAATGAAAATTGCTGAGCATAAATTTTTCCAGGTCGATTTTATGCGGCTCCGAAAAATCGAACAGAAAATCTTTAAGTTCGGGCATAGTGTGCAGCAGTAAGTGCACAGCTTCCCTTACTTTCAGCATGCCCAGTTGTTTGGTTATTTTTTCGTTGGGATGATGAACATAAGGAATTACCGATTGAAAAAAGCCCCGCAGAAATTCATTTTCGGGGATCCTGATATTCGGCTGACCGGTGTATTTCCGTCCCGGTTCTATCTGCTCTTCCAGGGCAAGCTGCCGCAGCATATCTTCTTTTAGGCAGATGATGATGGTTTGATAGTCGCCGCCATCAACCGGCATTTTGATGAGTTCGCCCAATTGATTTTTATGGATCAGCATCATTTCGCCACCTTTCATCGAGATTTTTTGATTAGCGGTTTCGATGCTGAATTGCCCCGAAACTTGCAGTACCAGGGTGCTATGCTCAAAAAAGCCTACCTTTTCTTTCCTCATTCTCGAGAAAAAAGAATAAAAGATAACGCCTGGAATTATTTCAGTTGGATTGGTCACTACGTAAATATATAAAATAGAAGGGGCTTATGCAGCCCCTTCTATTTATCGTTGCAGGTATGTACCACCTAATATTGCCCCCTGGGCAAAAGCGGTGTTGAGTGTATTCATTTCATCAGCACTAAATTCAATTTGCATAGCCTGTATGTTTTCAGGCAGGCGCGATCTGCGACTCATGCTCACCAGCGGCATGATATTATCATCCTGGGCGTTTACCCATGCAATGGCAAGCTGTGTAGGCGTGTAGCCTTTGTCGCCGGCCATCTGTTTTAATACTTCAACCCTTTCAAGATTTTTCACCAGGTTTTCTCCCTGGAAACGCGAAAA
>NZ_DASVOB010000011.1:0-6959 GCF_036383575.1 Mucilaginibacter sp. | reverse complement strand
TAAAGTTACCGCGCAGGTGAAATTACCTAATGGTACAACGCAGGCGGTTAACTGGTACCAGTTCCGCATCCCGATCACTGACTATCAGTCAAAAGTGGGCAACATCCAGGATTTTAAAGCCATCCGTTTTATGAGGATGTTCATGACCAACTTTGCCGATACTGCGGTACTTCGTTTTGCTACACTTGAACTGGTGCGTGGTGAATGGCGTGCTTTCAATACCGAAAAAAATCCACTGAACGTAATTGCCGATCCGGCTATCCAAAACCCGCCGTTAGATAATTCGACCATTGATGTGCAGGCGGTAAATATTGAAGAGAATGGTAACCGTACACCGATACCTTATGTGGTGCCGCCGGGTATTAACCGCCAGCGTAATTACAATAACCTGCAAACCAATACCAAGCTTAACGAGCAGTCTTTATCCCTCAATGTTAAAAGCCTTCGTGATGGATATTCAAGGGCTGCCTTCCGTACTTTTTATAATGACCTGCGCAAATACAAGCGAATGCAAATGTTTATCCATGCCGAAGGCGATTATTTAAAGGATAACGACCTGAACGCATTTATCCGCCTTGGGGTTGACTACCAGGACAACTACTATGAGTACGAGTTGCCTTTAAAAATAACACAGCCGGGCACCAGTGATGCAGGAGCTATCTGGCCCGATGTTAACCAGATGGACCTGGAGCTTGACCTGTTGGTACGCGCAAAGCTTGCCCGTAACCACTCCAATGTGGCGTACAACCAGCTTTTCAAATATACCGAGGGTGATAAAGTGGTTTATATCAAAGGCCAGCCCGATTTAAGTAAGCTGCGTACCATCATGCTTGGCGTACGCAACCCTTATAAAGGTACAAATGTGCTTCCGGATGATGGACTGGATAAATCAGGAACTGTTTGGTTTGATGAGCTGCGCCTTACCGATTTTGATCAGCGGGGTGGATGGGCAGCTACTGCAAGGATTGATGCCAAGCTTGCTGACTTTGCCGATATAACCGTATCCGGCAGCAAAACAACCATTGGTTTCGGCACGCTTGATTCAAGGCTGAACGACCGGAGCCAGAGCGATGACCAAACTTATGATGTATCGGCCAACGTTGAGCTGGGTAAATTCTTCCCGGATAAAAGCGGGATCCATATTCCTGCGTATATCAATTTATCATCGCAAAGGAGCATGCCGCAATATGATCCCGGGGCGCCCGATGTTGAGCTAAAGGCATCGCTGGCTGCAGCAACCAGCACCAAAGAACGCGACTCTATCAGGAACGCGGCCATTGATATCACCACCCGCAAAAGCATCAATTTTACCAACGTACATAAGGCCCGCACAAATCAGAATGCCATCAACCACATTTGGGATATCGAGAATTTTAATGCCAGCTATGCCTACACTGAATACAACCATCATGATTTTGTGACGCAGAATGATGTGGAGAAAACATATAACCTAACACTGGCTTATAACTACACCAACCAGCCTAAATACTATAGCCCTTTTGCCAAGATCATCAAAAGCAATATGCTGGCCCTGTTCAGGGACCTGAACTTTAGTATTCTGCCGTCGCGGTTAAATTTTAGCATCAATTTCAATCGTTTTTACTCGGAGAATACCCTTCGCGATAATGATCCTAATAATTATATCCCTATCCCGACAACCACCTTCAACAAGTATTTCAACATAACCCGGGTATACGGTATAGGCTGGAACCTGTCGAAATCATTGCAGATGGATATCGACGCTACCAATCTATCGGTTGTGGATGAGCCTGCGGGGCGTATCAACGGGTTAAAGCGGGATACCCTGTGGGATAACCTGAAAAAGCTTGGCCGTACTACCAACTATAACCATACCATCAACTTTAATTATACGGTACCTATCAATAAAATCCCGGGATTGGATTGGGTATCGGCCGTGGCGCGTTACAGTACGCACTTTAACTGGCAAACGCAGCCGCTGTTTGCTATTAACAGTACCAATTATGACGTCGGTAACAGCATTCAAAACTCAAGGGCCATTCAGCTTAACCCAACCTTGAATATGGCTTCGTTTTATAATAAGTTCCCTTTTATCCGCAAGTCCAATAATCCTAACAATAAAAAAAGCAATATTCTGATTGGCTTATTAACCAGTATCAAGAACCTGAGCGCAACCTATACCCGTACGCAGGGCACTTTTTTACCGGGATACCTGCCGCAATCGGGCTTTTTTGGAGCGGATGGCAGCGCTCCCGGATTGGGCTTTTTACTGGGCAGCCAAACAGATATCCGGGCTAAAGCTGTTGCCAATGGTTGGATCACCAAAGATACCCTGCAAAATCAGCTCTATACCACTTCGCTTAATGAGGATATGCATTTCAGGGGTATTATTGAGCCATTTAAAGATCTGCGTATTGAGCTTACCGCCTTTAAAACCCAGGACCATAACTACCAGGCCAACTTTAAATACCTGGCATCAAGCAATAGCATTGAAACATTAAGTCCGATTACAACGGGTAACTATAGTGTGTCGTTTCTAACCATTGGTACAGCCTTTGAATCGGCAAAAGGAATTAACAATGTATCCAGCACTTTCCAGAAGTTTCTGGATGCCCGCAGTGTAATATCGCAGCGCTTAGGACATACAAATCCAAACTCGGCCGGTGTTACAGATGGTTATGCCGATGGTTACGGGCCAAATTCGCAAAATGTACTGGTGCCGGCGTTTTTAGCAGCATACGCGGGTAAAAGTGCATCTGGCAGTAACCTGTCGCAATTTCCAAAGATCCCGATCCCTAACTGGCAGGTAACGTACAATGGCTTAAGTAAGATCTCGTGGTTCCAGGATATTTTTGATTCGTTCGATCTGAGCCACGGTTACCGTTCATCGTATAACGTAAGCGGCTTTACATCGCTGCTGCAATACCAGGAAGCAAATGGGGCGGCTTCCTCGCGCGATTTGAATAATGACTTCCTGCCGCTGTACCAGTTTTCGCAGGTTACCATTTTTGAGCAGTTTGTGCCATTGCTGGGTGCCAGTATGCGTTTCAAGAATAGCATGACTGCCAATGTCGAGTATCGCCAGAGCCGTTCGCTGAGCTTAAGTATGCTTAACAGTCAGCTGGCACAGCAAAATGAAAAGATCATCGTTCTGGGCTTCGGCTATCACACCAAAGATTTTCATTTTCCATTTGGCTGGTTTGAAGGCATCCAACACAAAGACGTGAACTTTAAACTTGATTTTTCATTGCGTGATAATAAAACACTCATTTACCGGGCAGATGTTGAATCGGCCGAGATCTCATCAGGTGCACAAAACATCACTGTTAGACCGTCTATTGATTACGTGATCAACCAGCGCTTTAACCTGAATCTGTTTTACGATTCAAACCTCACCAAGCCATATACTTCGCAAACGTTTAATACATCGTTTACTAACTTTGGTATTAATTTGAAGCTGTTGTTGCAATAATGCTGATTTGAGAATGTGATAGCTGTCGTTGTTGGTGTTATTATCATAGATGTTCGGAGGGCACAGATCAGTTGAAAATGGTGGTTAAAAAAAACATGTCATTGCGAGGAGCGGCATGGGCAAAAGCACTTGGGGCGACGCGGCAATCCCTTAGCTATACAGGGCGGACCTGCATTGGCTACGAGATTGCCGCGCTACGCTCGCAATGACATGCTTTTTAAGAGATAATTTCATCTTCCTCCCGCAGTTGTTGGTGTTGTCACCAACAACTTTTAGTCCCCCCGATATTGAATGCTTACAAGAACCATAGGAGCTGTTGGTGACAACACCAACAGCGGCGGTTGGCGGCGGTTTTTTAAGAAGCGATTAAGTAATTTTCAAATCTTCAAATCAGAAAATTTTCAAATTAAAACTTCCCCTGATCCTTCAGCTTCTGGCGTTCTGCTTTCCGCTTTTGGCGTTCTGCTTTGTTTTTTAAACGTTCCTCTTTGTTTTTGAGGTGTTCATCAATACGGTCTTTCGTAGCTTTTTGGCTTTCTTCGTCAAGACCGATGCAAGGCTTTATACCGGTAAGCAGGGTTTTCCATATAGTCTTAAAAAACGGTGAATCTTTAGGTCGTTTATAGATCACCAGGGATGATGTAAGCTTTCCCTTATCATCCGGGTTACTGCGCCTGATCACAAACAGGTTGGCAAATATCGACATGATTGATTTCCGCTTGAAGCGGTCGTTAGCGGTATCGGGTTTTAGCAATACAACTTTTAAATCATTATATAAAAAATCAATCTTACCTTTAAATACCTTGCTGTTTGCCTGGATATCAAAGCTGAATTTTTTAACACTGCCAGATGTCATTTTTACCATGGCCAAAGGCATGGTAGCAGGATTTAACCTTCCAAATTCCATAGGACCTAATGTGCCTTTGTAGCTGAAGGCCGCATCCGCATCACTTAAATTGAACTTCAATTGTACATCGAGCCGGCCGCGGTTCATGAAATAGCTTGTCAGATCGATGGTGGTAAAATTGTTTTTGGCTATGGCCGAAGGGTTGTTGGTAATATTATAAATGTGTCCGCTGGTGTTATAAAAGGCAACTGTACCTGTTTTTTGCGATTGTTTATTAAACTCATTATAGATCACATCCACATGCCTGAGTTTCACGGTATCTATCCTTAAATCAAGATTCAATTTCCTGATCATCATGTTGGGGAACGTTTTAACCCTGTCGGTCAATGAATCGGGCTTTTTACCCGGGTTGGTGAAAGCTGTTATCTTGCCGCCGGCCAGCGTTAAGCTTGAGGTGGAAACCGTACGGTATTTATGATAATTTAAATAGTCAAAATTGTTGAGCTGCACCGAATCTGCGAGGAAGCCCAGGCGGTCTTTCTGGCTTTTGCCAAAAAAAACGTCTGATTTGGCCGGCTGCATAGCAAGCCCTTCTATATTTAGCCGGGAGGTGAGTGTGGAAAGTTTAAGATGCCTGATCTTATAAGTGTACAGGCCGCTCGGCGTTTCTCCGGTATAGTTATTCAATTCGGTGATAACATCTTTGCAGTAAAGCAGTCGCGATTTATCATATTGTGTAGCCGAGTCAATGAGCAGGTCGGTAGCACTTAAGTTTAGCTCCTTAAGTTTAGAAATGGCCACTTTATTACCTGAATAATCCTCATATTTTAAATTAACATCATTAAGCAGGATACTACCTATCTGAATGCATTTAAGGCTTTTTGAAATCCGTTGCCAGGCTGTGCGGTGATCTTTAACAACGGTGTCTTTAGTATGGTTTAGCTGGTAGCTCACGTTTAGTTGTGGCTCATTCAAAATGATCTGGCCAATGTTTAGCTTTTTTTGAAAGTACAGGCTAAAAGGATGTACATGGTTAAGCACTAATCGTTTTACCTTAAGTTCAACAAGCGTATTTGGCGCCAGGTGTAAACGCTTTTTTTGATTGTAAACTGCTGTATCTGGCTTAAGGGTAATGTTGTAAATAATGATCTTCCCCTGCAGAATATGCAGTTCAGCATCAGAGAAATCGGCTTTATAAAGGCTGTCGCTGCTACTTAATACCACATCTTTTACCTTGCCGGCCAAAATAGGCGACCAATACTGGTTTACTACCACAGCGAGCAGCAATATCACTATCACCGGTATCAGCACAAATTTAAATGTCCTTTTTTGCCACCTGTGCTTTAAAAAATTTAGCGCCATTTACCGGTTATTATTTTTTACTTGTGTGTTAATACTTTAACAGCAAGTTAGCAACTTTTGTTACAGTATAACGGAGGGATCGGTTGTTTTTTTATTAAAACTCATGCTTAATTCATCATTCATCGGGAGAGATGGTAAGGTAAATTGTTTACCGGTGTTTAACTGATATTGAGGTTTTGCTTAACTGCAAAGCAACCCCCGGGAAATTCATGGCGTTATATCTAAACAATAACCATTATTAACATCTAATTAAGACTCCCGATGAAAACAAAAATGTACTTAGCCCTGACGGGCTCAATTGCCTTAACTTTATTAGCAGCATCGTGTAAAAAAAATCACGACAATCCAACCAAGTCTACGGTTGTTACCGGTGTGCAGCTTAGCACAAACAGTACGTTTGGCAGCGTAATAACAGATAATAACGGCCGTTCGCTTTATCTGTTCTCTGACGATGCTGCTAACGTTTCCAATTGTACCGGCGGCTGTTCTGTTGTTTGGCCTGCCTTTTATAAGGAAAACCCTTCAATAGGTACCGGATTAGCAGCTACAGATTTTGGTGTGATCACCAACACCGACGGAAACAAGCAAACTACCTATAAAGGCTGGCCTTTGTATTATTATTCAAAAGATGTTGCGGCTAACGATCTTAACGGCGATGGTGTTGGTAAATCGTGGTTTGTGGCAAAGCCGGATTATACCGTGATGGTTTCTTATGCGCAACTGATTGGGAACGATGGTAACCAATACACCAGTAAGGGTATTGCCGGTACCGAAAACTCACAATATATAACAGATGTTAATGGACATACATTATATATGTTTACAAAGGATACTTTTAAGACAAACAAGTTCAGCACCGGCGTGGCGGCGCATGATGCCAACTGGCCAATTGATGCGGTAACAGCAGTTCAAAATGTGCCCTCCATTTTAAACAAGGCCGATTTTGACGTGATAACTGTATTCGGGCAAACACAGTTGGTATATAAAGGGCATCCGCTGTATTACTTTGGCCAGGATAACGGCGTTAAAGGAAGCACTAAAGGCGTAAGCTTTCCTACCCCCGGCGCAGCTATATGGCAAATCAACAATACCAATACGGTAGCCTTAACGCAATAAGTAATTAAGCAGTTGACTTGAAATTTAACCGATAATATTTATTGACTCGTCCGGAAAAAACTATACACAAAAAAAGGTGTATGAAAAAGGAAAACGAGGAGATATTACGGGTAGTGCGCGATGACAAGCGGAGCCATCTTCCGGCCAATTTACGGGAGCAACTAATAAAAGAGATAGAAGCAG
>NZ_DASVOB010000010.1:0-3871 GCF_036383575.1 Mucilaginibacter sp. | reverse complement strand
GTTTGAAATATAACTGTATGCTTTCACTGCCCATTTGGCGCTATCTGTAGTACTGCCGGCAAGGCCTGCCTCTATTCGGTAAGCCTCGATATCGCCATTATTGCGCACCGCGGTTGTATCATATACCCCATTCGTATACCTGAATTTGTACCGACCGTTTGATTGGATATACTCGGCACTGATAGTACTGCTGATTTTATCATTGAGCTTTTGCTGCCAGAGCAGGGACGGATTCACCAACCCCATCGACCCGGTTTTATAATTGAGGCGGATGTGGGTATGATCGCCCGGCTCAAATTTGGGCTTGGCAGACTGCAGGTATATGGTGCTTGCAGCCGAAAAAGCCTTGGCCGGTTGAAAGATCTCGCTTCGTTGTCCGTTATAAAGATCTATTTCATCGATGTTATCCAACGAAAACCGGCCAAGGTCAACTTGTCCGTTTTGAACGTTACCCAATTGTACGCCATCGTAAAATACTGCAACATGATTGGTGCCCAAACTGCGTACATTGATGGTTTTTAAACCACCTACGCCCCCGTAATCCTTCAATTGTACGCCGGTAAAAAAGCGCATGGCATCGGCCACAGAAAAACTATTGAGGCGCTGTAATTGCTCGCCTTTTAATACCTGTACCGGAGTAGGGGATGTATTGCGGATGTCAGTTTTGACAGCACGGATCTCCACCTGTTTAAGGTGATTGATCTTAATAGAATCAGTTTGAGTAGTATCTTTTTTATGAACCGGGGATTGCGCCGAAACCTCAAGGCAACCGCAAGCTGTTGTTACCCCAAAGGAAACAAGCCATAATAAACCTTTGATACAGCCATTACGCGTTGCGAACGTGTGGCGCACAGTTAATTTCATGAGTGTTGTGGGTTAAAAAACCTCACAGCAAACAGAACGAATTACAAAAAATGAAATACACGAAAGGTATCCTCATTCCAGCTTCAATCCCCGAAAGCTATGAATTAATATGTGCAATGGCAGGTCTTCTGACTTACTCCCCCCGGCCCTGTCTTCCCATTTCGATCATATCGGAACAGTGACAATAAGAATGGGCTTCGGTGTTATGGAGCTTACAGCTGCGGGACAGTCCCGGATTTACACCGGGTTCCCTTTTAATCGCGGGCGTTAATTATCCGCGAACCAAAAGCAGGGCAAAGGTATATATTAAAAGTTTAATTAAACAAGCTGCAGTTTGCAACAAGGGTATTACACCGCAAATGAGGTAGTAAAAACGGGCGTTTAACACTATCCCAAACGATGACTAAAAAAGTTTAGATTTAAATTTTATGTTAATTACCTAAAATCATATATTTGCAGCCCATCACGGGGGATTAGCTCAGCTGGCTAGAGCGCTTGCATGGCATGCAAGAGGTCATCGGTTCGACTCCGATATTCTCCACGCAGATAAAAAGCCACTTACAAATCTTTGTAAGTGGCTTTTTTGTTTCACGTAATACTAAGGTAATACCCTCTTGCGCTTTTTATACTATTTACTCCGAAAGTAGTATACGTCCCTATTTGGATCATACCAAACTAAGCCTGCTGCCAATAATTTCTTATACATTTTTCCGGCAGTTTCAGGAACTCTCTGTTCATTTTCATATTGTGGTTTTGAAAAAGAGCTTGAAACAATTTCCTTTTTATAATGATCGTACAATACCGGCAGCATTCCACCAAAAATATTTTTCTTAGAAACAGATGGGTTGCCATTATTATGCTGAAATAAGATTCGGACTTCGTTATCCGACTCTTTAGCCTGAATCATGTAAGGAACTTGTTCATCGCCTTTGGCTCTGATCTCAAATTGATCAACCAGTATACCATTATATAATTCTGGTACAATTTCATATGTGTACACGCCAGGTGTACCATTTTCATCATTTATTATTATTTCTATCATGTATTTAAAAATACACTAAACAAGTTTAATTATGAATACTATTAGTCTTTTTGAAAAAAAGAGACTATCCGAGTCGGACAATATCGGATTATTTGAATCTATTTTAGGGCAACCTTTGTCAAAAAATATTTTCAAATCACCCCAAATTTACTGCTTCAGCCGAGATTCCTCTCTCTAACAGAACTCCCACCAACAAGCAAATCTTTCATCGATTTAACATCTCTTGGTAATTATCATGAGACGGTTGAACATTCACAGATACCCCAGCCTTAACTTTATAGCACAATAACTTAAAATTCTGTCTATGAAAAAAATTGCAATTTATGGCTTGGGACGTATCGGCCGCCAGCTGTTAAGGATCGGACTCGACCGCGACATTTTTGTTCCATCTGCGGTTGCGGATGTGAAAGATTTGAAAACGCTAACGGCATTATTCAGCGTCGATACCAATTATGGACATTGGAAAGGTAAGGCCGCATCTAATGATAACGGCTTTGTTCTGAATGACCACGAAATCGCCTATGTGGATTCAGCAGCAGGTGTGCCGGACTGGGGGGCTTTAGGCGTCGACTTGGTGGTGGATTGCTCCGGTCGTGCAACCAAAAGGGAAGGTGCACAAGCGCATTTGGATAAAGGTGCAAAATATGTGCTGGTTAGTGCCCCCAGCAAATCGCTGACCGATTGCGATGCCGTCCTTTTGAAAGGCATTAACCTGGATCATTTCGATGCGGAAAAACATCATATCGTTAGCATGGGGAGCTGTACAACCAATGCACTGGCCGCACCAATCAAGGTGATCCGTGAAACTTTCGGTATAGAATATGGCTTGTTTTCAACCGTTCACTCTTATACCAACTCTCAATCGCTTACCGATCAGCCAATGAAGGATCGCCGCGATTCCTGGGCTGCTGCCGAAAATATTATTCCTTCTTCGTCAGGTGCAGCCAAAGCCCTCCAATTCATTTGGAGTGATCTCAAGGTAACCGGGAAAGCCTATCGCGTTCCGACAAGGACAGGAAGTATTGCTGAACTGAACCTGATCACTACGAGACCCTGTACTGTGGAAGAAGTAAATGAGGCGTTCCGCAAAGCCGCCCAAGGCGAGCTACACGGGGTCCTCGACGTGCTCGAAGAAGAGTGGTCATCAGCAAGGATAGTTGGAGACACCCACTCGGCCTTAATGGATCTTCCACTAACATTCAAACAGGGAGACCTACTCTCCATTGCTTCATGGTATGACAATGAATGGGGATTTAGTAACAGGCTGGCAGAAGTAACCCAATTCATCGCTTCAAAAATTTAAATGTTGAGTCCTCCTGAAATAGGTTGATTTACGATAATCAAAACAAAAGACGATGGCGTAATGTCATCGTCTTTTTCATTTTGGGTTTTTACTGTCAATTAGATAGTCGCCATATCGATCACAAAACGGTAACGCACATCGCCTTTCAGCATCCTGTCGTAAGCTGTATGGATATCTTTCATATCAACCAGTTCGATGTCCGAAACGATGTTATGTTCGGCGCAGAAATCAAGCATTTCCTGCGTTTCGGGCAGACCACCGATCATGGAACCGGCAAGGCTTTTGCGGCCACCAATGATGCTGAAAGCAGCTATCTCGGCAGGTTTGGTAGGTACACCTACACATACATGGGTACCGTTGGTTTTCAGCAATCCAAGGTACACGTTCAGATCATGATCGGCAGAAACAGTATCCAGGATGAAATCAAAAGTACCTGCTACTGCTTTCATTTGCTCAGGATCTGAAGTTACTACGAAATGATGAGCACCTAATTTTTTTGCGTCTTCTTCTTTTTTTGCTGAGGTGCTTAATACAGTCACTTCGGCGCCGAAGGCTACGCCAAACTTAACGCCCATGTGCCCTAAACCACCAAGACCAACAACAGCAATTTTGTGGCCTTTGCCAATGTTCCAGTAACGTAATGGCGAGTAGGTGGTAATACC
>NZ_DASVOB010000009.1:0-4905 GCF_036383575.1 Mucilaginibacter sp. | reverse complement strand
TGTGCGATTCCCCTCTTGAGAGGGGCGGAGGGGTGTGTTTCTGCTTTAATAATCGCACGCATAACACACCCCTGCCACCACTTTTACCCTCCGCGCCCCTCTCGAGAGGGGATTCAAAAACGACTAATACCCCGCGTTCTGCACCAAACCAACGTTGGTTTGTACCTCGGTAAGTGGTATTGGTAAATACTCTTTACCCACGGTGTAAGTGTTAAACTCCGGGTCGCGGGCTTTTAACCAGGCCAGTTTTGTTGCATCCTGTAACCAACCCCAGCGGCGGATATCATCAAACCTATGACCTTCCAGCGAAAACTCCAGGAAACGCTCATGACCTATCTGCTCACGCATATCGGCCTGGCTCAGGCCCGGTTTAACGGTGGCCAGGTTTGGCAACCCAACACGGTTACGTACCATTTGAATGTATTGGTAAGCATCGTTTGTCGTACCTAATTCGTTCAGACATTCTGCGTACATTAAAAGTACGTCGGCATAGCGCATCAACCTTTCGTTAATACCCGATCTCCAGTCATATTCATCAGCCTGGCCGCTATCGCCGTTTTCATACTTGTGGCAAAACAGGGCATTTAATGACGAGCTGCCTGCATAACGGGTAGCAAAATTCTGGTTATATAATTTTTCGCCGGGTTTGTTGTAGTACATGGTTACATCCAAACGCGGGTCGACACCGCCAGTGGTAGTTTTTTCCTGAAGATACTCGTTGTATAATGCCGGTGTTGGCTGCACATCGGTAAAGCCGAAACTTGCCGCGCCAAAGGTGATAGCACGGGCAGAAGTACGTCCCCATCCTGATGACGGATCGCCGCCCCAGCCAAGGTCAGTACCTCCGGCATCCCTTGAAAACTGGACCTCAAAAATTGATTCAGAGTTGTTCTCGTTATTCGCAAAAAAGTTATCGTAATAATTAGGCACCAGGCTATAAGTCCCCATATCTATTACCGACTTAAACTCAGCTGCCGCCTCAGTATATTTTTTTGTGAACAGATATGTTTTACCCAAATACGCGGCCGCAGCGCCTTTTGTAGCCCTACCAATTTGCCCATCGGGCGATAAGCCGCTGTAAGTAGCCGGCAACATGCTTTCGGCTGCTTTAAAATCGCTGATCACCTGCGCCCAAACTACATCCTGCGGTTGCTGCTTCTGGAAATAATCGGCACTTGAAGCGGCCGGAGCTAAAGGCATAGGCACGTTTTTATAAAAATCGGCCAGATGAAAATAGTACAGCGCACGCAGAAAATAAGCTTGTCCTAATATGCGTTTCTTTAATTCGGCATCCATGTTAATATCAGGCACATATTTCAATACCTCGTTTGCACGTAAAATACCCTGATAGTAGGCAGTCCATGAAAAAAGTACACCATCGCCGGTGCTTTGCATGTTAAACTTGCCCATGTTGTAGATCTGGTCCCAGGGGCTATAGCTTGTAGCGTCATCGCCCCTTGTATTTTCAACTATCGGCGAAAAGCGCATGTATGAGCCATCAATAATTAAGCTGCCGTATACCGCGTTTATTCCTTTTACGGCGTCGCTGGCATTTTGCCAAAATGTTTGGGTAGTTTGTGCATTAGGGTTTACGGTATCCAAAGTACCTTTTTTACAACTCATTGCAAAAGCCGATAGTACCAAACCGGTAACTACGGTCTTTTTAAATATATTTTTCATTATACTAATGTTTAATGTTTATCAATAATTATAAGCCAACCTGTAAACCAACCAGCAAAGTGCGTGGGTTAGGGAACGAACCGTAATCAAAACCGCGGTTAATGGTACCATCGTTAATAAAATCAGGATCGTAACCTTTGTATTTGGTTATGGTATAAAGGTTTTGGCCCGACAGATAGATCCTTACACTCCTGAAAACATGGGTACGATTTAATATGGCCGAAGGCACAGTATAACCCAATTGTGCAGTTTGCAAGCGAGCGTATGAGGCGCTTTGTATAAACCTGTCCGAGTTACGGCCGTTCGCATTCGGATCGCCTATAATTGGTCTCGGTACATTAGTATTGGTATTAGTTGGTGTCCAATAATTTAACTCATCGGTACTTTGGTTACCGTATTGGCCGGTCATTAAGGCCTGGTAAACACCGTTGGCGATTTTGCTGCCGTAGTTACCCTGTATAAATATTGAGGCATCAATGTTTTTATAATTAGCGCTGAAGTTGAAACCATAATATAATTTCGGGATAGCCGAACCTAAGTAAACACGGTCGTTATCGTTAATGATACCGTTATGATCAGTGTCAACAAACTTAACATCGCCGGGAGCCGCACCGGTTTGGGTGGCATGGGCAGCAACATCAGCAGCATCTTTAAATATACCTTCGGTTTTAAAGGCATATAGTTGGCCTACTTCGCCACCAACAGCTGTTTTACTGTACGCCCCGTAAATTGGGTTGCCACCATTGCCCAATGATGTCACCTTGTTTTTAACTGTAGATGCATTGGCGCTGATAGTATAGTTAAACGGCCCGGTATCTTTACTGCGATATGTTACCGTAAACTCAATACCTTTATTGGTAAATGATGCCGCGTTAACCAGCGGCGTGTTAATAGCGCCTACAGAAACCGGAATTGGCACACCTAACAATACACCCGTGATTTTATTGATATAATACTCAGATGAAAATGCAAGCTGATCATGAAACAAGCTCAAATCAATACCAATGTTGGTAGTTTTTTTACCTTCCCATTTGTTAGTTTGATCAAATACCTGTGTTTGTGTTGTTCCTGACGCAAGCGTATTACCAAACACATAACTCGCATTGCCGTTTACTATGGTTTGAAAAGGATATGGGTTGGCAAGCGCGTTGATGTTGCCCAATATTCCGTATCCTGCTTTAAGTTTTAACTGTGTGATAACTTCAGGCAGGTGCAGGAACTTTTCTTTATTGATATTCCAGCCAACTGATGCTCCCGGAAAGTTACCATAACGGTGCTGGGGAGTAAGCTGCGAACTACCATCGCGCCTGTAATTAAACGTCAGCAAGTAACGGTCGTCATAATTATAATTGAGGCGCGCAAATATCGGCGAGTAAAACTTAATTACACCACTGTTGCTGTAAGCAGCTTTATCAGCAGGATTGCTTACATTATCCAGTGCGAATAAATAAGGCTGTGGTAAATTTAACGCTACACCGGTTAAATTACTATTGGCAGTTTTTTGATAAGCTGTACCGGCCAGCACCTCAAAATCATGCTTTTTAAAATTCAATTTGTAACTCAACGTATTCTCTATAAGTTGAGTATAATAATTACCCCGGGCATCACTGTAGTAAGCAGTTGTGTTTGGATAAAACCACCCCAGATCATAAATAGGATCAAAATAAGTATTTCTGAAATCGTTGCGATCATAGCTTCCGCTAATCCGGTATTTCAGATTTTTAATGATCTCTACCTCCATCCAGGCCGATGCCAGCATCCGGTTACGTTGCCCCGTGCTGTTCAATAAGTTATTTACACCGATAATATTAAGCGAAATAGCCCTTTGCGTGTTTTGATCAACGCCGCCGTAACCACCAACACGGTTAGGATCATAAATAGGCATAGTTGGAATAGCTGTAATCAGGTCAACTATTTGGTTTCCGGTACCGTGTAAGTGAGGATATGCCAGGTTATTATAATCCCCTTCGGTATAGGCGAACTTAGTGCCGAAAGATACAATACCTTTTTTACCTTGTATGTTACCGCTCAGGTTATAACGAGTGTAAGACGGACCTGATACAGTTGTACCGGTTTGGTTAAAATAATCAAAAGCAACATTGTAGCTCATATTATCATTACCGCCTGATAGGCCAAGGTCATGACTTTGAGTATAACCTGTTCTGAAACCCGATTTTTGCCAGTCGGTATTTACATTGCTGATAAATTTGCTTGATGACGGGTCATTGCCCGGCGCTAAAGATAAACCCGCATTGGTTTCAGCAGCATCGGCAATTTTCTGATAGCCTATCCTATCGGTAACGGATAACGTTTTAGGATTTTTCTGGAAACCGGCGTAACCATTATAGTTAATTTTCATCGGTCCGTTTTTGCCTTTTTTTGTAGTGATGATCACTACGCCATTGGCCCCACGAAACCCATAAATTGCACCTGCCGATGCGTCTTTAATAACCTGTAAACTTTCAATATCAGTATTGGGAAAATCAAAAGGCTCAAATGTTGGTACACCATCAATTATAAACAGTGGATTGTTACTGTTAAGCGAACTTACGCCACGTACCCGGATAGAAACGCCCTCGCCCGGTACGCCCGAACCGTTTACCTGTACACCTGCAACCTGCCCTTGCAAAGCCCTCGCTACATCAGGTGTTACACGTTTGTTGGCATCTTTCAGGTTTACTACAGTAACTGAGCCTGTAAGGTTCTCTTTTTTTTGCGTACCATATCCAACCACAATTACCTCGTTTAAAGAGTTGGATGCAGCTTTTAACTGTACATTGATGAGCGAGTTACCACTTACCGGCACCTCCTGCGAAGCATACCCGATAAAAGAAAACACCAGCGTAACGCCATCAGTTTTAGCATCGGGTATGTTTAAACTATAGCGGCCCTGCACGTCAGTCTGGATGCTTACATTTGTTCCTTTTGCTCTGACGGTAACACCGGGCATTGGCAGGCCCTCGTCATCAGTTACTTTACCGCTCACGGAACCGGGGGACATTGCATTGCCCTTTTCTGTAAGGATAACCAGATTATTATCACTTAGCGTGTAAATCAGGTTGGTATTGCCAAGTACAATTTTCATCACCTCTTCAAGCGATGCATCTTTTGTATTTAAACTGGCGGGCATATCGTTTTTCAACAACATATCGTCGTTATACAAAAAGCGATAGTCAGACTTCTTTTCAATTTCCTTTAGCGCCTTTTTCAGCGATACGTTTTGGA
>NZ_DASVOB010000008.1:0-15562 GCF_036383575.1 Mucilaginibacter sp. | reverse complement strand
AAAACTGCAGCACAAGCTTTTTTAGGCCGGGTTGCACTTTATGAAGGCACATGGTTAAAATTCAGAAACGGTGACGCCGCCCGTTATAATATGTTGCTTGACAAATCAGCCGCAGCTTCAAACGCTGTGATAACCAGCAATCAGTTTGCACTTTTCGGCACGGCGGCATCAAATGCCCTGGGCGGCAACAGTACCATATTGGGCGATTCTGCACAGAAGTATCTTTTTATCCTGGAAAACCCCAAATCAAATCCTGCTTCAGTTACCAAAACGGCTAATCATGAGTACATTTTATCCTATCGTTATGATGATGTAAGCAAAACAATCGGAACAAATATCAGCAGGCAGGGAACACAAATTGGCCCTCAGCATAAATATGTTAATGCATTTTTATGCCAGGATGGTTTGCCTATCGAAAAATCGCCGTTGTTTCAGGGATTTGAAACTTATGGTTCGGAGTTTTTGAACCGCGACAACCGTTTAAAATATACCATCAAAATAAATAATATGTATTACTGGTATGGTAACGCCAATTATCGTGTAACCTGGTTAAATGATGCCGCTGATATTGCTCTGTCTACAGGAAAAGTTGTTCAGATCTCCGGTTATGGAAATCAAAAATGGGTAACTGAGCGCAACTGCCCGGATACCAAAGAATCTGAGGATTACCCGGTGATTCGCTATGCCGAAGTATTGCTTAACTATGCCGAAGCTGTTTATGAACGTGACGGGGCCATCACAGATGCCGATCTCAGCAAATCGCTCAACCTGGTACGTTTGCGGGCCAATAAGAACATGCCGCCGTTAACAAATGGATTTGCAGGTGCAAACGGTTTAGATCTGCGCACAGAGATCAGGAGGGAGCGTTTTATCGAGCTTTATTATGAAAACTTCAGGTTTGATGATATCAAGCGCTGGCATAGTGCCACAACCGATCTGGTTACCAATACCGGAGGCACCGCTTATGGCAACATCAGTGCTTTTGTTAGTCCATGGCCGGTAGGTATCAAATTCAAAGGTACCCAGGCCGATATTGGGCCAAACCCTTTAAAACCAGCTCCAACTAACGCGTTAGATGCCAATGGTCAGCTGATCCTTGACAATACAGCCCGTAACTTTTCAGAAAAAAATTATTTATACCCCATTCCCGCACAGCAGATCACACTTAATCCACAGCTGACCCAAAATCCGGGTTGGTAAAAAAAGCGGGGGCAAAGCCCCCGCTTTTTTGTTAATTTAAAACCTGTATCTGGCGCAAAACGGCTATTTATAGATTCCTCGGGTAAACAAGAAGTCGTAAGATATACCCAAATCTTATTATCTGATCGATAAGTGACTTTAATTTCGCATGGATGTCAAAGTGATACATTGGTGCCCCAAAACGATCATATCTGCTTTTTTATTTTGTTGAGTACATTATCTGAACAGATCAGTTTTTGATTGTCTCCACCGCTTCTTTCAACTTCATTTTTATAGATGCAAATCATCCGGGTAAGGTAGCTCAGCAGCAAAAAGATCCCGTTCAATTATTTTGTATTCCTGGTTTTGCTGATCAATTGGTTTAATGATCCTACGCCAAATGCTTTGCCTTTAGATATGGGTTAATAAGCCGGTTGGTATCCCATATATGGGCTGATGATTTAGGAAGTTCAGAATAATCTAAATTTTAATTGTTTTTTTTTACAATTAAAATTTAACTTCGTAATACTATTATAAACAAAGTATAAACAGGGCTATCCTGCCTTTTTAAATGCTGCAATACATTTCAGGAATACTGTCTGTTAACGTCAGTTATACTAATTAATACCGGTTAATCAAACTATCATGGGTAACACAGACAATGAAGTACTGGAGTGTTGGAACAAAATCATCCAGAACGATGATTTAAAAGCACTTGAACGGTTCTTCAACCTGTTGCAGGATAAGTTTGTGCGGTTTTGCCTCCAGTATGTAAAAAGCAGGGAAGTTGCTGAAGAGATAGTATCAGATGTATTAGTAGATTGCTGGATGGACCGTGCGCAGTTAAAAAGCATCCGAAAGCCGGAGATTTACCTGCTGGTAGCCATCAAGAACCGGGCCATCAGCCATTGGAGAAAAAGTGCCTGTATGCAGATCGTCAGCCTTGACGATACCCCCGCCGATCTTACCAGTCAGTACCGCCCGGACCTTCAGTTGGAGAAGAAAGAACTCATGCTCAATCTTGATAAAGCTATTGACGCTCTTCCAATGCAATGTAAAACGATTTTCAGACTGGTTAAAGAAGAAGGAATGAAATGTGCTGATGTTGCGGAGGTGCTTGACATCTCTGTACGGACCGTACATACCCAGATTTACAGGGCAATGAATAAACTCAGCGACTCGATGGATGCCTATGTTAACGATGACAGAAAGGCAATTATCGTGAACATCTCATCTTCGCTGGTCACATTTTTCGCTATTGCTTTTTTTATTTTTAACATGTGTAAGTAATTCCCTGAAAAATTTCGTCCTGTCATTCAAAGGCACCAATTAAACCAATGGACCAGGACAATTTTATCAGGTTAGTTACCCGGAAATTCACCGAACAGATCTCAGCTGAAGAGAGCAAAGAATTAGCGGACTTACTCAAAGATAATCCCATATATCAAAAGAAATATGAGATCTTCAAGGAGTACTTCTCCGCCAATCATGCCGGAAAGTTTGAAAATCAAGAAGCATTTCAGGGCATCAGGGAAAAGATCGCAGATCGGGAACAGCATCTGGAACGTAAGCCCGGCTCCTTTGTCAAAAGATTCTTTTTAAGGTCGGCTGCTGCTGCCATAGTTGTATTTTGCATCAGCTTTACTTATTACTATTTCCATATCCCCAATCAAAAGGCCCCCCAGCTGGAAGCCAGGACTTTAAGGGCATCCAAAAAGAATATCATCCTGAGCGACGGTACGCGGGTGATGCTCAATGCAGACAGCAAGCTCACATTTCCTAAAGAATTTAACAATAATACCCGGGAGGTATCCCTAAGCGGGGAGGCTTTTTTTGATGTGCATCATGATGTATCACATCCCTTTATTATACATACCCGCAAAATGGACGTGAAAGTTTTAGGAACCGCATTTAACCTGAAAGCCTACCCGGATGACAAGTTTAGTGAAACAACCCTGCTGAGGGGAAAAGTGCAGGTTACTTTGAAGGACAGGCCTGCAGATGTCATCACGCTTAAACCGTCAGAAAAACTGATTATCAGGTTCGCTGAGGTTGTAAATCAGGATGTTAGTCATAAAGATAAGAAAATGAATGCCTTGCCCGAGGTTACCTACCTTCAGCGACAAGACACAGCGGTGGTAGAAACATCCTGGATGTATCACCGCGTCTGCTTTAAACATAAAACGTTTGGGGAGATCTCTAACGAGTTAAAACGGGCCTACAACTTCGATTTTGTATTTAAAAACGATAAGATCAGGAACCAGGTTTTTTCAGGAGCATTTGATCAGGAAAATATCCGGGAGGTTTTGGATGCTTTAAGCCTTATTGAACCCTTCTCCTACAAAATTCAGAAAAACCAGATTATAATCAAATAACCAGTTTACGAACCCAACCTTTTTCAATTATGACAAACACTTTTACTTAACAAAAAAACACGGGGATTGGACGTCCCCGTGTTCAAAATGACGATTTTTTATTAATCAGGCTGCTTTTGACCGGGCGCCTGGATTTCATCACCATTAACAAACTAAAGTTATGAGTTTTTTTACGCATAAAAAGCGTGGACGGCAATTTTTTTGCCCTAATAATCCCCTATTAATCATGAAGCTGACGATTTTGCTGATTTTAGCATTTAACCTGCAGATGCTGGCAAAAGGATTTTCACAATCCAGGGTAACGCTGAACCTGAAATCCGCCGATTTCAAAACAGTAGTCTCGGAGATCGAAAAGAAAACAAGTTACCGCATT
Source organism: Mucilaginibacter sp. (assembly GCF_036383575.1). Taxonomy (GTDB): domain Bacteria; phylum Bacteroidota; class Bacteroidia; order Sphingobacteriales; family Sphingobacteriaceae; genus Mucilaginibacter. The sequence continues at coordinate 11,635 of NZ_DASVOB010000008.1, read as the reverse complement.
TTATTTAGCGACAATAAGATTCCGACCACTACATTCACCGAGATCCATGCAGAAGACCGCGATGCGCTGGACCTCATCAGTGAGCTGTTAGCCGGAACCGAATTTACCTATCAGAAATTAAACAGTGACCTGATCGCCATTGTGCCGAGAGGCGTGCTGGTTACAGAATCCGTAATAACAGGCAATGTGGTGGACGAAAAAGACCAGCCGCTGGGGGTGTTACTGTACGAATAAAAGGGGTAGCTACCGGTGGGGTAGCGACGGATAAAAACGGGGCATTTAAGATCACCGTTCCGGACAACGCTATCCTGACCTTTACTTTTCTGGGCTATGAAATAACCGAGGTCCCGGCAGGCACAGGCAAACCATTAAAAATAAAACTAACCCCAACCGCGCAGGGCCTGGGGGAGGTTGTTGTGGTAGGATACGGTACACAAAAAAAGGTAACCGTAACCGGAGCGGTGTCCAGCATTAAAGGCGATGATTTAAAAACAGCACCGGTACCCGCCATATCAAACTCATTGGTTGGCCGCACGCCGGGCATTATAAGCTCCCAGGGAAGCGGCGAACCTGGTTATGATGATGCTTCCATCCTGATCCGGGGGCGTAGTACCTTTCAGGATGCCAGCCCCTTGGTTGTTATTGATGGTGTTGCAGACCGTGCAGGCGGTTTTTCACGATTGGATGCGAACGATGTAGAGAGTATTTCTGTTTTGAAAGATGCATCGGCTGCTATTTACGGCTCCCGTTCGGCAAACGGCGTTATCCTGGTTACCACAAAACGTGGTAAAACAGGTAAGCCTACTGTAAGTTATACCTTTAACTACGGTTTAAGGCAGCCTACACGCTTGCCTAAAATGCTTGATGCCGCTACTTATGCCGAGGCTTATAATGAAATTGAACAAACAATTTATAACAGGGCCCCCAAATATTCGGAAGATGACATACGAAAATACAGGGACGGGTCGGATCCGATAGGTCACCCGAACACAAATTGGTACGATGTTACCCTGCGTAAAACATCACCGCAGTATCAGCATAATTTATCCGTACAGGGCGGTACGGATAATATTAAATATTTCTTTTCGGGAGGCTACCAGTTTCAGGATGGCTATTATAAAAACAGCGCCACTAAATACAAGCAGTATAACATACGTTCAAACATTGATGCGCAAATCACCAGTACGTTCAAGCTTTCATTAAACCTTGCGGCCCGACAGGAAAACCGCAGGTACCCTCACCACGGGTCCGAGCGTATTTTTAATGACATCATCAACGGCGACCCTAAAGCTATTGCCTATTGGCCCGACAGTAAATTACCAGGGCTTCCGCTTGGAGATGACCGTAACCCGGTTGTAGCAGTTACTGATGCAGCCGGCTATCAGCGCGATGATCGCACCTTCCTGAACGGCGACCTGGTTGCCACATGGAATTTGCCGGTTAAAGATCTGACGCTAACCGGTGGTTTTTATGTAGATAAAAGCAATACGTTTTACAAAAACTGGTTTCAGTCCTTCACTCTTTATGACCGGGACCCGGCTACGGGAACACCAATACCACGCATTTATGGCCCTGCGGATAATGCTAACCTGAGTGAAAACATGAATGTTGGCCTGGGTATCACGGCCAACCTTCGGCTTAATTACGCACACAAATTTGGCGATCATAGCCTTAGCGGTTTTGTAGCTTATGAACAATATAATTACTCGAGCGATTACCTGGCCGCGGCCCGTTCCAGTTTTATCAGTTCCCAGCTTGATCAATTATTTGCGGGCAACACAGATAAGCTCACATCTTATAGTAATGACGGCTCCGGTACTGAAACAGCCCGTCAAAACTATTTTGGCCGTGTAGATTACGATTTTAAAGGCAAATACCTGTTTCAATTTAACTGGCGCTATGATGGCTCACAGGCATTCCCTCCGGGTTCCCGTTTCGGCTTCTTCCCAGGTTTTTCGGGAGGCTGGAGAATATCAGAAGAGCGCTTTTTTAAAGAAGCGGTTCCATTTGTTGATAATTTAAAATTAAGGGCATCATGGGGACAACGCGGTAATGACCGTGTTGCTGCTTTTCAATATTTAGCAAGTTATGCGTATGGCTCGCCGGCTGTTTTTGGAGGGAACAATCCGGCTAATTTACAGGGTGCTTACTCCGTACGTACCCCTAACCCTAACATTAAATGGGAGGTTGATAACACCACCAATATAGGTTTAGAGTCGCAATTATTTAACAATAAAGTTAACTTCCAGCTTGATCTGTTTCAAAGCCTGCGCAGTAATATTCTTACCCAGCGCAATGCTTCTATACCACAGTACGCCGGCCTTACCTTACCTGATGAAAACATAGGAAAGGTCCGGAATAGGGGAGCGGAGGTTACTTTAGGCTACTCCAGGAGCATTGATAAGTTCTGGTTCAATGTAAGCGGTAATATTACTTATACCAAAAGCAAGATATTATTTATGGATGAGGCCGCATCCGCGCAACCCTGGCAAATGCGCACGGGCAAGCCTGTGGGTGCCGACTATGTGCTGTATAATGCTATTGGCATCTTCCGGAGTGAAGCGCAGGTTAACAGTACCCCACATCTTGACGGTACTAAACCCGGCGATCTAATATTTGAAGATGTGAACAAGGATGGCGTAATTGACGCGAAAGATAAAGTAAGGCAAACAAAATCAACCATACCATCAACAATTTATGGTGTTACGGTAGCTGCCAGATACAAAAACTGGGGCATCAACATGCTTTTACAGGGACAAGGGGGCAACGTTGCCCAATACGTATACTTTGCATCGGGCGAGGTCGGGAATTTCCTGCAGGACTATTATAATAATCACTGGACACCTGCTAACCCCAACGCGTCAGGCCCAAGGCTTTATGATCGCGAAACGATCCCTTCAACCCGCGAAACTAATACCTACTTTTTGCGAAATGCAGCGTTTTTACGTTTGAAAACAGTAGAACTTTCCTATACACTGAATAAGCAAAGCGTTAAAAAACTTCCATTCAGCAATATCAGGCTTTATGTAAGCGGATTTAACCTGCTGACTTTTGACAAACTAAAATATATTGATCCGGAAGGACAGGCAACCAGCCAGAATTATGCCGGCTGGCTGACCCCACAAGCCCGTATCTATAACTTCGGTGTAAACGCTAATTTTTAATATCATGAACCTCACAAATAAATATATATCGTTGTTGCTGATACTGGGCCTGACCGGTACAGCTTGTAAAAAAGACTTTCTGGACAAAAAGCCGCTCACCGAAATTTCGGCGGATGTTTTCTGGAAAGATCAAAACCTGGCTAATGCTTATGTAAACACCATTTACAGCCAAATTGGACAAGGGTTTACCGAGTCATGGATGAGTTCGGTAGTTGACGAAACCTATTTAACCTGGAGCCGTGGATGCGAGCCTATAACACAGGCCTATATCACCCCTTCTAACCTGGGGCGCATGAACGGTGCATGGTATGGTAATGATTACCGCAACTGGGGGACCGTTTGGGCAAATATCAAAAACTGCAACGTTTTTTTTGAGAATATCGATAAAACTACCTTCACCAATACCACTTTAAAAAATCGCTTATTAGGCGAAGTTACCTTTATTCGTGCCCTTGAGTATTTCGACCTGGTATCCCGTTGGGGCGGCATGCCGCTCATTACCAAATCATTTAATTTAGATAATGTAGATGATGCGGCAAAAATGGTAAGAAGTACTTATAAAGAAAATGTGGATTTCATTGTTGCCGAATGTGATAAAGCAGCAGCGTTGTTGCCGGTGAGTTACAGCGGGCAGGACATAGGCCGCGCCACTAAAATTGCAGCGCTGGCTTTAAAATCACGCATGCTGTTATATGCCGCCAGTCCACTGATGAATAAATCGGGTGTAGATCCATTGGTTGGTTATGCTTCTCCTGACGCAGCCCGGTGGCAAAAGGCCGCTGATGCAGCCAAAGCTGTTATTGACCAGGCAACAGCCAATGGTTACAGCCTGTATAATAAATACAGCGATGTTAAAACTAACTACACCCAGCTTTTTTTAGATAAGAATAATTCGGAGATCATATTTGATCGTCAAAACTTTGGTTCGATGCATTATCTTGACCAATCAAACGGGCCAAATGGCTATGGCGAATGGGGTGGTAACACACCAATACAAGAGTTTGTTGACGATTTTGAAATGGTAGACGGTACTAAGTTTGACTGGAACAACCCAGCAGAGAAAAAAGCCCCTTATGCTAATCGCGATGCCCGTTTATATGCAACTGTTTTATGTGATGGAGACCCATGGAAAGGCCGGCCGGTTGAAGAACATTTTAATGAAGTTACAGAGAACGGCACCGTAGTTTTAAGAGGAGGCAAAGATACCAAAGACGGCCCCAGCAGCTGGAATACCAGCAAAACCGGATATAACGTACGCAAATTCTTAAATGAGGCTTATGTAGTTGACAGCTGGACGTTTACCGGGGCATCCGCACAAAACTGGATCTGGTTCAGGCTGGCCGAATTTTATTTGAATTATGCAGAGGCCGAATACAACTTAGGGAATGAAGGTGAAGCAAAACTGGCACTTAATAAAATAAGGCAAAGGGCACAAATGCCTTTGGCTACGGAGAGTGGTACAGCTTTGTGGGATAAAATTGCTCATGAACGACGTATAGAACTGGCTTTTGAAGAGCATCGCTATTTTGATACCCGCCGTTGGATGATCGCCTCTACAGTGTTGAATAAACCGGCAACAGGAATTGTAATTACCAGAAAGCTGGATGGAACAACAGAATACCTGGCACATACCGGCACTCCGGCAACATTGGTAGAAGACAGGAAGTTTAAAGAGGCTAATTACTGGTTACCAATCCCGCAATCAGAAGTGGAGCGCAATGCCGCTTTAAAGCAAAATCCGGGTTATTAACCTAATAATAATATATCAATCAGAACATGCCCATCGGCATGTTCTGATTTAAAAGTGTAACAAACAACAAATGGTAATGAAAATAAAAAAGTGCGTCTTACTCTTCATTTATATTAGCTGTATTTGTTCGTCGTCGGCATTTGCGCAGCAAAACTTTAGTGCATGGGCAGCCACACCGCCTATGGGCTGGAACAGCTGGGATTGCTACGGGCCGACAGTTACAGAACCAGAAGTAAAAGCCAATGCCGATTATATGGCCAAAAACCTGAAAAGCGCAGGCTGGGAATATATTATCGTCGATATCCGCTGGTATGTTGGCAACGACAAAGCGCACGGTTATAATGAAACCAACGCCGACTATGTTTTGGATGAATATGGCAGGTTCCAGCCCGCTGCCAATCGTTTCCCGTCTGCCGCGGGTGGCAAAGGCTTTAAACCACTGGCCGACTATGTGCATAGCAAAGGTTTAAAGTTTGGTATCCATATCATGCGCGGCATCCCGGTTGAAGCGGTAAAACGAAATACTCCCATTATGGGCAGTACAGCCAAAGCAGCTGATATATACAGTACAGAAGGACAATGCAAATGGCTTAGGGACATGTACACCGTTGTTGCCGGCAAAACCGGTGCACAGGAGTACTATGATTCGCTATTTGAACTGTATGCTTCCTGGGGGATTGATTTTGTAAAAGTTGATGACCTTTCCAGGCCTTATCATGGCCCTGAAGTGGAAATGATAAGGAAAGCTATTGATAAAACAGGGAGAAAGATCGTACTGAGTACATCGCCGGGCGAAACGCCTATAGAAAGCGCCGTTGATGTACAGCAGCATGCCAACATGTGGCGTACTGTTGATGATTTCTGGGACAACTGGCCTATGCTTAAAGATCATTTTGATGTATTTAAAAGATGGAATGCCTACCGTATACCGGGGGGCTGGCCTGATGGCGACATGCTGCCGCTTGGCCGGATCGGTATCCGTGCAGAAAGAGGCGATAACAGGATGAGCAAGTTCAGTAAGGATGAGCAATATACATTGATGAGCCTATGGTGCATCTTTCGTTCACCGCTAATGTTTGGAGGGGATTTGCCCAGCAATGATCCCTTTACACTTTCTTTGATCAACAATAAGGAGGTGCTGTACATACTGCAAAAGAGTAACAACAATCGGGAACTTTTCAGGGATGGCAATAATATTGCCTGGGTAGCCGACGATCCCGACACAGGCGATAAGTTTGTTGCTTTGTTCAATGCGGGCGATGAGGCTAATGCCGTAAGGATACCTGTTGACCTGAAGCAACTTGGATTTAATGGAAATTGTAAAGTACGCGATCTTTGGCACAAAGCGGATATCGGAACAATGAAAGATAAGTTTGCACCGCTTATTAACAAACACGGGGCTGGCCTGTACCGATTGTCAAAAAACTGAGTAGCAGAGTTATCTGATCCATGCCAGGGTCATTCAGGTTGAATTACAGCACAATAAAAATGGTAAACAGGAAAGGCAAAGCTATAAACTTTGCCTCTCCTGTTTTTATCTGGCTGTGAGCGGCGGCGCGCATTTAAATTAAAATTGCTAACGATTTTAAATTTCAAAATGCATATTTGATGTAATGTTAACTGTATTGATTTACGGATCAGGTAACCTCAACGCTCCTGGTAATGTTAACTTTATGTTTTAATGATCATGACCAGCAGATTAATAGTTCGGGCCTTTGTAATATTTAGTATCACCTTTCTTATTATTCTTTTTGGAGAAGCTGTGGTGTTTGCACAGCAAAACCCGCTCAAGTTCTCTTACCTTACTGTTGACGATGGGCTATCACATACAGATGTTAAAGAAATTAAGCAGGATAAGCAGGGATTTATCTGGATCGCTACCTTATTTGGGTTAGACCGCTATGATGGTCATACAATAAGGAAGTTTTATAATACCAACGTACCTAAAAAAAGCTCCTTCAGAAACCGGATCAGGAGTATGTGCCTGGATGAAAATGATAGAATTTGGTTAGGCTCGGAAGATGGTATCCAGTTCTTCGACCCGCGGTTTGAAAAGTATACTGAGGTTGATAACGCCCGGCACGATATCGGAAATAAAACCTACACCCGGCTGCTTGCTTTAAAAGGCAACTTGTTAGCTACGCTTGCCGAAAATCAATTTAGATTATTTAGGGTTAGGGGTAAAGGCCTGATAGATATTTCATTAAGCTATCCCGCTGGTGTCAAATTTACAGATATGACACCCGATAATGCAGGTAACATCTGGTTATCAAGTAATGAGGGGGCCTGGATACTAGATCATTCTTTTCGTTTCAGGCATGTTGACGTTGTTGACGGTTCAGGGCATTACTTTAATAATTTAAATAAAGTATTCCTTAACCGGAAAAAACAGGTATTAGTGGTAGTAGGAACCAGCATTATTTTAGCTGAGGAAAGCAGTCAGGAGTTATCATCGCCTAAAAGTTCATCGGCTATAAAATTACATTCCGTTCAGCATTTGGTGATCCCGGGCTGCTCATTTATTAATGACGTCATACAAGACAAAAAGCTGAATTACTGGGTTAGTACCGATGCCGGGTTAGTTTTATTGGATAAGGCCTTTAATTTAAAGCAGACCATTACCACACAAAGCTTTGTCAATAGCTTGAATACCAATTACCTGGATAAAATATTTATTGACCGTTCGGAATGTTTGTGGGTAAGCACTTTTGGTGGCGGAGTTGATTTTTGTGATTTGAATGCCAAGCAGTTCTATGCTTTTCAACATAACCCGGAGGTTCCTAATACCCTTTCCGGAAACCACATCAGGTCCATCATTGAAGAGGCAGGTGAAAAGGTTTGGATAGGTACCAATGCCAGTGGTTTAAATGAGTATGATCTTCATACCGGGAAATTTACCCGCTATAATACAAATAGCAATGGCATTAGGCTAAAGAGCAACGAAATTGACGCTTTGGAATTGGACAATGATCACAATTTATGGATAGGTACAGATAAAGGCCTGGAGATCATCAACCAAAAGCAGAACAGCATGTGGTATCCTGCCGGCCATGAAAAATTCCCGGTTCATTCCATCGCCAGCATCACAAAAGATTGTTACGGCAATATGTGGTTTGGCAGCTATTATAATGGCTTTGGCTGCATCACACATGATAAAAAAAATATTTACCAGGTTAAATATTGGGGATTAGGTTCGGGGTACCTGATCTGGGCCGATAAAAATAAACCCGAATTACTTATTTCGAGTATACACGGGCTTACCCGGCTGGTTATTGACAGTTCCGGCCGTATTGTCAAAACTTTTCATTACCAGGTAAATAATCGACCAAATTCTTTAAGCTCTAATTATATTTTCCCTATACAGAAACAAAGTGACAGCACCTATTGGGTGGGTACTATAGGCGGCGGTTTGGATTATTTGACGCTAAAAAGTGATAACAGCTATAGCGTAAAAGCCTACGGTAGCCAATATGGTGTGTTTAATGATGTGGAAACCATGGAACTGGATGATAAAGGCAGGATTTGGATGGGGGGGAATGGCCTGGAGTGTTTAGATGTACGCAATAATAAATTGACCCGATTTGATAAAAATGATGGTTTGCAGGGCAATAGTTTTAAAGTAGGCGCATCCTATAAAGGCCAAGACGGCAGATTATATTTTGGTGGCATCAATGGCCTTAATTATTTTTTTCCGGATAGCATCAAGATAAACAAAATAGCTGCACACCCTGTATTTACTGACCTGATCGTTAATAGTAAAAGAGTAATTGCGGGACAGGCCGGATCTTCAGAAAACCCGTTAGAGAAAACGATCAACTACAGTAGTAAGATCCGCTTAAACTATCTTCAGAATAATTTTGTGATCTCCTTCTCTGCTATGCATTATGCCAATCCGCAAAAGTGCCGGTACAGGTATAAATTGGTTGGTTTTGACAAAAATTGGAAGTTTACGGATGGCAACAACCCTACAGCCGCATATAATAACCTCGATTATGAAGATTACTCTTTAATTGTAGAGGCAACTAATAACGATGGGATTTGGAGTAAGGATAAAGCCAGTATTTTAATAACAATTACTCCTCCCTGGTGGAAATCAACTATAGCCAAGGTAATATATTTCATACTCTTTCTTTCGGCATTGGTTGGCATATATATTTATCAGGCCCGGTGGTACCGGTTAAAAAGAGAGTTTGCCGTACGTGATGTGGAAGAGAAGAAGCGTGAAGAGATGCACCAGCAAAAGGAAGAACTTTACCAACAGCAACTGCAGTTTTTTACCAATATATCGCACGAGTTCAGGACCCCGCTAACGCTCATTATTGGCCCTTTAGAAAGTTTAATCAAGGAAAATGCCTATTCGGCATATCAGCATACCTACCAGGTCATGTACCGGAATGCTAAAAGATTGATCAACCTGATCAACGAGCTGATGAATTTTCGCAAAGTGGCCGACAGTGTTATTAAGCTCCATGTAAAACAGATTAACCTAAGCGGGTTTATCAATGCGCTGTTTAATGACTTTGAGGATTTGGCCGGGAATAAACAGATAGTTTATACCTTAAAGCTTCCGGAGCAGCATACACCAATCTGGCTTGATCAGCAGATTGTTGAAAAGATATTATTTAACCTGCTGAATAACTCATTTAAATATACGGCTGCCGGGGGACAAATTACCCTGGATGTGTTTTTTGCTTTTGACAATTTCAGGCCGGCTTATGACGTCGAATATCGTTTGTTAAACAAGCACCGGGCTGCATCATATATATACTTCAGAGTTATTGATACAGGTATTGGTATTTCAAAAGAATCCATTAGTGAGATATTTGATCGTTATTACCGCATCAGTAATAATCACCTGGGTTCAGGTGTAGGGCTTGCACTGGTAAAAAGTCTAACCTTGCTGCATAAAGGGGATATATACGTTTACAGTGAGCGTCATAAAGGAACCGAGATCATTATTGCGCTTCCGCTTGAAGAGACAAATTATTCGTTGGCCGAAAGAAACGGCAATAACCCGGAGCAGGCGGCAACTATGCTGGAAAAAATTGAACATGCGGAGGTTCTTATGGCGGCCAAACCTGAACCTCTACTGCAAGAAGTCAAGGCGACAATTGCTGCTAAGCAACATATTTTGCTGGTTGAGGATAATGATGAACTCAGATCTTTTTTAAAGGATGTGTTACAGCCGCATTATTTAGTGTATGAAGCGGTTGACGGAAAACAGGGCCTTGATTTGGCTATTGAAACGGTTCCGGATTTAATAATAAGCGATGTGATGATGCCGGTTATGAATGGCGTTGAACTTTGCAAACAAGTAAAGGAGAAATTTGAAACAAGCCATATCCCTTTTTTGATCTTATCAGCAAAGGATGCTTTGGAAGCCAAACTTGAAGGGCTTGAATCAGGTGCCGATTATTATTTTTCCAAACCGTTAAGCACCGACTTGCTGTTATTAACTATACATAACCTGTTTGAGCAAAAACAAAAGCTTAAAATAAAGTACACTAAAGATTATTATGCAGAAGCCACCGAATTAGTGCATTCGGCTAAAGACAAAGAGTTTTTAGATAAATTAATTAAGCTTATTGAAACCAATATTCAAACGCCCGAATTGGATGTGGATTACATTTGCAGGCACATGTTCACCAGCCGTTCCAAGCTTTATCAGAAAATAAAAAGTATCTCGGGCCAGTCCATCAACGAATTTGTGAGGACTATCCGATTAAAAAAAGCTGCCCATATCATGACCCATGAGGATGTAACCCAAATTGAGCTCATCGAACGGATCGGGATCCTGAGTGTTTCTTACTTTCAAAAAGCATTCAGAAAGGAATTTGGGAAAACCCCATCTCAATTTATAAAAGAAGTTAAAGGTGGTTAATTAGCCAGAAACAACTAAAAAGCCCCATAACACCCGTTATGGGGCTTTTTTTTAACTATTTGAGCGCATAATATGGACGTTAGAGCGCACTCACCGGCTTGTTTTTTCTATTCATTTGTATCAACCAACTGTTACATCCCGCTTCCTTTAGTTGACTGATTTAGCTGGCAGGCATAGTAACATTCGATAACCCAATTATTTACAAATTATTTATTATGAGTAAAAATTTACATTCCATTAATGGGAATTTACCCATTACATTACCGTTGATTGCCGGTTCCGGGCAAACGTTTCGGCGGAGAAAGCTGACAGCTTTGTGCATCCTGTTATTTGTATTCCATTCATTCATCGCCGGCGCGCAAACAGCGGGCGTATCCGGTATTGTAAAAGATGAAAAAGGAATTGCGTTGCCTGGGGTTAGTGTGGGGATAAAAGGCACTACTACCGGGCAAATCACCGATAACAATGGACATTATTCGTTAAAGGTACCGCAGCAAAGCAGTACACTGGTGTTTTCCTACATCGGTTTTTTAAAGCAGGAAGTACAGATCAATGGCCGCTCTACCATTAATGTTGTACTGATTCCTGATAGCAAAAACCTGTCGGAGGTGGTTGTTATAGGTTACGGTACGCAAAAAAAATCAGATGTAACAGGTTCCTTGTCCAGCCTGTCGTCAAAAGATTTTAAAGACCAGCCTGTTACCCGTGTTGACCAGGCCTTGCAAGGCAGGGTTGCCGGTGTGCAGGTGGTTAGTAACTCCGGCGCACCCGGCGGTGATGTTAAGATCAGGGTGAGGGGATCCAATTCCATACTGGGCGATAACAATCCGCTTTATGTTA
>NZ_DASVOB010000007.1:0-5193 GCF_036383575.1 Mucilaginibacter sp. | reverse complement strand
TTTTCATTTATTAATGTGTTTGGCCTGTCTGTAGGCCTGGCTTGCTGCATGCTGATCTGTGCCTATGTGTACAGCGAATTAAATTATGATCAATATCCGGCACAAGCCAAACAAATGTACCGCGTTGGTTTGCGCTCCATTGAAAATAATGGGGTAAGCGAATATCCTATGGTTGATGTGGCCGTGGCGCAGGGGATCAAAAATATGTTCCCCGAGGTTTTGGAAACCACAAGACTTTCCGGTCGCGGTCCGGTTTTTATAAAATATAACGAAAGGCAATTTAAGGAAGAGCGTGTACAAATGGTAGATGCTAATTTCCTGCGCATGTTTTCGATACCACTAATCAATGGCGATGATAAAACCTGCTTTACTGAACCTAACAGTATGGTGATCACCAGGGCTATGGCTACCAAATATTTTGGCAATCAGGAAGCAGTTGGTAAATCGGTCACCATTGATAGCAAGCCATATAAAGTAACAGGTGTAATTGACAAAGTACCCGATGATTCACACTTTCACGGGGATGCGTTTTTGAATATGGCCCCCTTTGTTGACCATGCAAAGCAAACCTGGAGCAACATCGGATTTTTTACCTATATCGTATTAAATAAAAATGCCGATCCTAAAAAACTGGAAGCCGCCTTCCCTGAGATGGTAAGGAAATTTGTAGTGCCAGAGATAGCTCATGATATGGGTACAAGCGTGGCAGAGGCAAGTAAATCTGTTAGTACCTTCCTGTTTTATTTACAGCCCTTAAGCGCGATACACCTGCATTCGGCAACCAAATATGAACTGGAGCCAAACGGCGATATTCACTATGTGTATATATTTGGCGCATTGGCAGCTTTTATATTGATACTGGCATGTATCAATTTCACCAACCTGTCAACAGCGAGTTCTGCAAAGCGTTCAAAGGAAGTGGGCATCCGCAAGGTACTGGGTTCTGAAAAAAGCGGACTTGTTTCCCAGTTTCTTACCGAATCGGTTATGCTTACGTTGGGGGCTTTGTTGCTGGCCTTGGGCATAGTATACCTGTTATTACCATTGTTCAATAATTTAGCCGGAAAACATATTGAGATCGGCTTCTTCTTATCGCCTAAAGCTTTGATCATCGAATTGTTTACAGCTTTTGTGGTTGGTATCTTAGCGGGTATTTATCCTGCCTTTTTCCTTTCTTCATTCCAGATCATCGCTGTATTAAAGGGCAACGGTGCTGCAAAATCCGAAGGAAAAGGAACTTTGCGGAGTGGATTGATCATTTTCCAGTTTGCGGTATCAACAGCGCTTATTATATCAACATTTGTGGTATACCAGCAGTTGCACTACATGCAAAATAAAAAGCTGGGTTATGATAAAGACCAGGTGTTGGTGATAAACGATGCCTATACGCTTGGCCACAATGTAGATGCCTTTAAAAATCAGCTTTTGCGCAATCCGCAGGTGCTAAATGCAACTATATCAAGCAGCGTGCCTGGTAAATTAAGCGGTGTTGATGGTACGCAGATAGACGCCAAAGAATTTGATGATAAAGGCGGGCATGCCGAGATCCACACCAACATTTACCATGTTGATGAAAGTTATGTGCCTACCTTAGGTTTAAAGGTGATCAACGGGCGTAATTTTTATCCATCTTTTCCCGGCGATTCTATGTCGGTTGTAGTTAATGAGGCTTTGGTAAAAGGTTTAGGATGGGGGAGTGCAAATCCTATTGGTAAAACCATTGTACGCTCGGCCCGTACACAATACACTGTTGTGGGCGTGGTGAAAGATTTTCATTATGCTTCGGCCAGGCAAAAAATTGCGCCTTTGATGCTGCTATCAGGTCATAGCACGGGTGCAATTATCTTAAAGATCAAAACTGCTGATGTAAAATCACTTATAGGCAACATTAAAACCGAATGGGATAATTTCAGATCTGAAGCACCTTTCAGCTATTCGTTCCTCGATGAGCAATATGCTTCGCTTTACGCGTCTGAGCAGCAAACAGGGAAAATATTTACGGTATTCTCATGCGTGGCACTGATCATAGCCAGTTTAGGTTTGTTTGGCCTGGCTGCCTTTATGATCAGACTGAGGGTTAAAGAGATCGGGATCCGCAAGGTGCTGGGCGCATCAACCGGCAGTATCACAGTTATGTTATCGAAGGAGTTTTTGAGACTGATTGTTATCGCTTCGATCATCTCGTTCCCGATAACATGGTTTGCCATGAACACATGGCTGCAGGATTTTGCGTACCGCATCAGCATACAATGGTGGGTGTTTTTATTAGCTGGGGCTATAGCCTTGGTGGTGGCCGCTATAACTATAAGCTTTCAATCGGTTAAAGCGGCTTTAGCCAATCCGGTTAAAAGCCTGCGATCAGAATAGTCATTGAATCATTTGGTCATTGAGTCATTTTTGATTTTCAATGACTTAATGACGCGAAGCAAATGACCTAATGACAATGAAATAATGACTTAATGATATAAACCATGATAAAAAACTATTTACGCAGTGCCTTTCGCAATATTGCCCGGCACAAATTTATTTCGTTCATTAATATATCGGGCTTAACCATAGGGTTAACCTGTTGCCTGCTTATTTTAACCTACATAGTTAAAGAGCTTAGCTATGATAAGTTTAATCATAATGCGCCTAATATTTACAGGGTAAGCCGGAGCTTTAATACGGCAGATGGTATTGTTAACCTGCATTTGGGTGCCGTGGCGCCGCCATTTGGTCCGCTGCTCAAAAACGAGTTCCCGGATATCAAAATGGTTACCCGCTTGTTTCCTAACGGAGATGTGGTTTTGCGCTATAAGGAGAAATTGTTCACCGAAATGGGATCATATTTTGCCGATGAAAACTTCCTTAAATTCTTCGATCTGAAAACTTTGGCCGGTGATCCTAAAACCGCCCTCAGCGAGCCTTATACAGTAATGATGACTGAAGAGATGGCTCACAAATACTTTGGTAATGAAGACCCTATAAACAAAGAGATCAGGCTCGATAACCAGTTTAACTTTAAAGTTACCGGTATCTTTAGGCCATTCCCGGCTAATTCGCAAATGCACCCTCAAATGTTGATGTCGTTCAATACACTAAATGATGACAAGGTTTATGGCAGAAATGCATTGCGAACCAACTGGGGTAATAATTCATTTTTTACCTACCTGTTATTGCCCGATAATTACAATATTGATCGCATCAGTTCGCAGTTTCCTGCCTTTATAGATAAATACATGAATTCTCCCGGACAGCCACGCCAGTCAAAATTCACCCAGCTGCATATTCAAAGGTTCCTGGATATTCACCTGCACTCGCACCTTGACGACGAGGTAGAACAAAACGGGGACATAAAAAGGGTTTATATATTTTCGGCTATCGCCTTGTTTATTTTGCTGATAGCTTGTATCAATTACATGAATCTGTCTACTGCACGTTCTACCTTAAGAGCTAAAGAGATCGGGATCCGTAAGGTGATTGGTGCACAGCAAAAGGAGATCATTACCCAGTTTTTAAGCGAATCGGTATTGGTGACTTACTTTTCGCTGATACTGGCGTTGATCCTGACCTGGGTTTTGCTGCCGCTTATCAACCGGTTTTCTGAATTAGGATTATCTATCAATAGTTTATATCAACCAGTAATTTTAGCGTCGGTATTATTGCTGCCACTTGTTATCGGGCTCATCAGTGGCATTTATCCGGCTATCTTTATGTCGTCGTTTAAACCGATAAAAGTGTTAAAGGGGATCCTTAAGGTTGGATCGGGTAACATCTCGTTTCGTAAAGTGTTGGTGGTTACGCAGTTTTCAATTTCTATTATCCTTATTGTTGCCACTACTATAGTTTTCCAGCAGTTAAGGTACATCCAAACTAAATCATTGGGCTTTAACAAAGATCATCTGTTAACAATACCTGGTATTCCTGCTAACCAATTTGAAGCTTTTAAGGCTGACATACTCCGGGATCCGGTGATAAAAGATGTTGCCCGTTCGTCGCGTATCCCGTCCGGTCGATTATTGGATGATCAAGGCGCTTCTGTTTTTGATGGCGATAAACCGCTGCCCGTTAAAGCCGATATCAAGTGTATCAACACTGATTATGGTTTTATCCCAACCTATGGTATTAAGATGGCAGCTGGCAGGAATTTCAGCCGTGATTTTGCTACCGATAGCAATAATTTTGTGATCAACGTAGCTACAGTAAAAGTGTTAGGTTGGAAAACTCCCGAGAATGCTATTGGCCGGGATATGAGCTACGGCAGTACAAAAGGAAAGATAATTGGTGTGGTTAATGATTTTCATTTCGAATCGTTACACCAAAACATTGTTCCGCTACTGATGGAGATGCCATCATTTGCAAATAACAATTACGGCAAGATTTCGATTAAAATTGGTGGAAGCAACACCGATGCGGCATTGGCAACTCTACAGCAAACCTGGAAAAAATATCAGCCTGAAACACCCTTTCGATATACTTTCCTGGATGAGCGCTTTCAAAGATTATATAACAGCGAGCAACAGCAAAGCTATTTATTTACCATATTCTCTTGCCTGGCTATATTCATAGCCTGTTTAGGCTTATTTGGACTTTCGGCTTTCACCATATCGCAACGGGTAAAAGAAATCGGTGTGCGCAAAGTACTTGGTGCCAGCATTCCGCAAATTGTAACCGAATTATCGAAAGACTTTTTGAAGCTGGTGATTGTAGCAGCAGTAATAGCCCTGCCAATTGCGTGGTACGCCATGAGCAAATGGCTGCTTGATTTCGCATTTAGGGTGAGCATTCAGTGGTGGGTATTTGTAATGGCCGGCGTAATAGCGCTGATCATCGCTTTTGCAACTATAAGCTTTCAATCAATAAAGGCTGCAATGGCTAATCCGGTTAAAAGCCTAAGAAGTGAATGATCATTGAGGCATTCGCTTCGCGTCATTAAGTCATTTTGATTAATGCAAAGAAAAAACGGCTTATTGATATAATGATTCAATGAAAAAAATGACTTAATGATTCAATGACCTAATGACCAATAAAGATGTTTAAAAACTATTTTAAAATCGCGTTACGTAACTTTTGGAGGCACAAGTTTTTTACCTTCATCAATGTTATTGGTTTATCTATCGGCATCAGTTCGGCACTGGTTATTTACTTGATAGGACATTTTGATTTTACATTTAATCAAAATTTTGATAACAGCGACCGGATCTATAGGGT
>NZ_DASVOB010000006.1:0-4210 GCF_036383575.1 Mucilaginibacter sp. | reverse complement strand
TAACAAAAAGCAAACTTAGCGCGGTAACTCTGAATATTTTAGGCATCTGAAAAATAAGCTAAAAGCAATGGTTAAACACTTTTACAGCAAAAGCGTTTTATCAAAACGATAAAATATTTTAATATTATTTAACCGACAGGTTTTCAATGGCCAAACGATAGCTATCCATCCCAAAACCCGCAATTACCCCACGGCAATTAGCTGCGATCATTGATTTATGCCTGAACTCCTCCCGTTTGTGTACGTTGGAGATATGCACCTCGATAACCGGCGTGTTGATAGCGGCAATAGCATCAGCAATGGCAATGGAAGTATGGGTATAAGCGCCGGCATTAATCACAATACCATCGTAACTAAAGCCAACCTCATGCAGTTTATTTATAATTTCGCCCTCAATGTTGCTTTGATAATAATCAATGGTGATGTTTGCAAAGCGTTGGCGCAAGGTTTCAAGATAGGTTTCAAAGCTGGCATCGCCATAAATTGACTTTTCGCGAACGCCTAACAGGTTCAAATTTGGGCCGTTTATAATTTGTATCTTCATTAGTTCAAACTTAGCTATAAATCATCAAAACTAAAATCAATTGGATTGGCGTTCGGCAATAAAAGGTTTTCAGGCATATTTAAAATTAGAGAAGTCGCTGTCCGATAACTCCATCGAGGCTTATAGCAGGGATATAGAAAAGTTATATCAATTTTCAGATTTACAGGTAGTTAAGTTAAAGCCAGAACTAATTACTTTAACTGATTTACGCGGGTTTATTAACTGGATAAATGAGTTGGGAATGATCCCTTCATCGCAGGCCAGGATCCTTTCGGGTATCAAAGCTTTTTATAAATACCTGCTGATGGAGGATATCATTAAATCCGATCCATCAGAACTGCTCGAATCGCCAAAGATCAGGCGAAAGCTGCCGGACACATTGAGTTATGAAGAGATCAATAAAATAATTGCCGCGTTAGATCTGTCCAAACCTGAAGGCGTGCGTAACAAAGCTATCCTGGAAACCTTGTACGGATCCGGCTTGCGCGTATCTGAACTTACCGAACTGAAGCTTTCCAACCTGTACCTCGATATTGAATTTATAAAAGTAACGGGTAAAGGCAACAAGGAACGATTGGTGCCAATAGGCAGCGAAGCCATAAAAGCGCTGAAGATCTGGATAGAAAATGTAAGGGTGCATAATCCAATAAAAAGAGGCGAGGAGGACTATGTTTTCCTGAACCGCCGCGGTACAAGGTTAAGCCGTCAGATCATCTTTTTAACCATCAAAGGCCTTGCCGAAACCATTGGGTTAAAGAAAAAAATAAGTCCGCACACATTTCGCCATTCCTTTGCTACACACCTCGTTGAAGGCGGGGCTGATTTACGGGCAGTACAGGAAATGCTGGGCCACGAAAGTATTACGACAACGGAAATTTATACCCATCTGGACAGAGAATATCTAAAAAGCACGATCAGCCAGTTCCATCCGCGAAGCTAATACCTATCATCAAATCAAATACTGATCAATTACATCCTGCGGGATCTTTGCACCTCGGCCGGTAGCCATATCAATCATGACATAATCAAACCAACCATCGCAGCAGATCTTTTTAGTGGCTTTATTGGTGATAGTGAACTTTACACGGCAGCCTTTGTCATCAATACTTTCGATGCCTGTTTTTACAATAAAGTAGTCGCCCATGGTCAGGGCTCTTTTATAGTCAACATGAGCGGTACGAACCACCCAGCCAAAACCACGTTCCATAAACTTTTCCATGGCCATGCCGTAGCAGCGTTCCATCTGATCGTAGCGGGCAGCCAGCACATAATCAAAATATTTGCTGTTATGTACGTGCTGAAACATATCTATATCATCAGGGCGTACGCGAAACTCAGATTCAAAAGTGGAGAGTTGGAGTGGTGTATCCATGCAGCAAATATAGTAATCCTATTTAAGCGAAAGGAAAGCCTCCAGTTTCTCGTTAAAACTATTCCCTTGATCGCAATTGGTGAAAAACACGTAGCCCAATTGCCTGGTTTTATCCATCATGAAACCTGATTGAAAATTACCGTTATTGCCCGAATGCAGATAAACCGTACCCGATGGAGTTTGTGCAATCCCTATGCCCAGCCCCCAGTTTGAATAACCGGCTTTGCGGAAATCTTCTGCAATTGGAACATTCAATTGCGGCCGGAGCATTTCGTCAATACTATTTCGACTCAACCCTTTATCTTTCATCAGTGCTATAATGAAGGCAGCATAATCTAAAGCATTAGTATGCAGGGAAGCTGCCGGATCAAAAGTATTCGAATCTACCTGAAGCGATGGGATTATCGGCCAGTTGAGCCCGTTAGCCGGATCAATATGTCCATCCTGATGGCCCCTTACTTTATGTTTCAGGATATAAGGATTAGATGTGAATGAACTGTGCGCCATGTGCAGCGAAATGGCTACTTCCTTTTCAAATACCGGCTCCATGTTTTGTAATGACTGGTTAAGCAGATGTGCAACCACTTTACCCAGGTAAAGAAAGCCCTCACCCGAATATCCAAATGAGGTGCCGGGCTTGGAGTTTAAATAAAGCGCACCCTGTTTAACATGTAAAGATGAATCAGCAGTAAAGAAACGCCAGTTTGGAAATCCAGATTGATGTGAAAGCACCATCCGGGCTGTGATCAGTTTATACCTTTCGTCCTGTGCGATATCAGGGTAAGGAAGATATTTATACAAAGGGGCATCCAGGTTTAATAGCCCCTGATCAACCATCTTCATAACCCAGTAAGCAAATACCGCCTTGGAAAGTGAAGCAGCTTCAAAGATCGATTGCTCATCTACAGGGGCCTTTGTTTTAATGTCTGCCACGCCTAAAGCACGGTGATAAACGATCTTACCCTTATTAATAAATGCTATAGACAATCCGGGAAGCTGTAATGAATCCATCTGCTTTTGCAGAAAACGGTCCATAACAGTATTACTGATAGTTTTTCCTGTTGAGGTTATTATTTGGGCTGATAAATTACTACAGAACCAAAATGAAATTAAGCAGATAAATATAAATAGCCGGCTGTATTTATGATATAAGTATTGTATGGAGTTCTTCATAGTAACGTAAAGTATAGTGTATGCGTTAAGTAAGACGCAAGCCTGAAAGACTTGGTTATAGATTTTATCATACTTTCGCGTGCACACAACTACTGTGACAGCACTTTCGTAGAAAAGGATAATTTATGAGCAAACACATTGTATTAATAGAAGACGAACCAGATATCCTTGAATCTACTACGTTACTGCTTGAGCATGCTGGTTTCCGGGTTTCCGGCTTCAAAGCTTTTACTACTTTGGAAGAGATGGTTGCTTTGCGGCCGGACTGTTTTTTACTTGATGAGAACCTACCGGCTATAAGCGGTCATATAATTTGTATCTTATTTAAATCGAAACCTGTTACCAGGGATATTCCTGTTGTACTGATCTCGGCTAACCCTGCTATCAAACAAATGGCTGCCCTTGGAGAAGCAGACGCCTATGTGGGCAAACCTTTTGAAATTGATGAACTGGTGGAGGTATTGACCCGAGTTATCACATCAAAATCAGCCGACAAAAATGCAAAATAGATTTACTAAACTTTATCAAAGGGGAGACTGCCTTCCCAACAGCCCCTCTCTTTGATGATTTGGTGAGATTAAAACCGTCTTATTGATTAACCCGGAATGATTCCCAGCCACCAATAGTAGTCCGGGTACAGGTCATAGCTTGTGTACCGTTTTCGCCTGAGATATACTTAGCGTTATTACCCCTGAACGAAATAGTACCATCAGCATTGCTTACCCAGTCAAACTGCTCCCACGGCCCTATTGATGTGCGATTACAGTTAATGGCCTGGGTGCCATTTTCGGATGATACATATTTACCCGAATTTAGCAGGGCAACTTTACCACCGCCCGCATCAACAATAGTAAATTGTTCCCAGCCGCCGGCAGTAGCCCGGTTACAGTTCATGGCTTGTGTGCCGTTTTCACTGCTTACATAGTTATTATTTGAACCTTTAAGCGTTATCGTTTGTCCGATAGGAGGTGTGGCTGGATTGCTGCCACCTGCTACAGGCGCTGTCGGGCGCACAGCAGTAAGCGCAAGCTGTCCTTTTAACATCTTGCCGCCATCACCGGTTAATCGCAGATAATAATCAGCAGAGCAAACAGTACCATCCTCGTCCAGCGATAAAAAGT
>NZ_DASVOB010000005.1:0-8689 GCF_036383575.1 Mucilaginibacter sp. | reverse complement strand
TACCTGGCAAGTAAACCAAAGGATACCCAAAAAGCTTATATAGCCTACTCCAGAGAGCGTATTAAATCCTTAGGAATTTAGCGCTGCATTAAGCGGGCCACGTATTTGCCGATAATATCAAACTCGAGGTTAACCTGGCTGCCAACCTTTACATTGTGCAGGTTGGTATGCTCAAATGTGTATGGGATAATGGCTACAGAGAAACTATTGGCATGTGAGTTAACGACTGTAAGGCTGATGCCGTTTACACAGATAGACCCTTTTTCAACAGTTACATTGCCACTTGCTGCATCATATTCAAAAGTATATTCCCAGCTGCCATCCAGCTCTTTAAAAGCCGTGCAAACAGCCACCTGGTCAACATGGCCCTGAACAATGTGCCCATCAAGCCTTGCATTCATTTGCATGCAGCGCTCCAGGTTTACCGGGTCGCCAACTTTGAGCTGGGCAAGGTTTGTTTTATTGAGGGTTTCTTCAATAGCAGTTACAACATGCAGGCCATCGGCCAACGCAACCACGGTAAGACAAACACCATTGTGGGCTACCGATTGGTCGATCTTGAGTTCATGTGATATAGCTGATTCGACAGTAATATTAAGGTTGCCTTTTTCCTGTTGCAGATCGGTGATCTTACCTAAAGTTTCTATAATTCCTGTAAACATATACCTCCCGGCCCATTGAAGGGGCTATTTTGATTGGCATCAAAGCTAAAATATTTTACAGTATGGTTTGTCAGCAGTAAATGAAATTATTTGAAACTCGAGAATAGATCTTTACGCTTATTGCGGAGGTCTTTACCGCCTTCCAGTACCGATTTCAGGTTAGCGAGATAAAACGTCCACCCAAGCTGGCATTGTACATAAAGGTTTTTTTCGGGATCGGCTTCCTCCGGAATATTTTCCTGTACCAGCTCAACAACCACAACACCTAATTTACAGGTTATTGAAACGCTCACGATGGTGCCTCCGGTAAAAGTAAATTTTACAAAATCTGCACCATTAGCTTCCAGTACCTGCCCGTTCTCGACAATGGTATCGTCAAAACCGTGCCAGTGCCAGGTATAGGTGTCTTCCTTTTTGATAAACTCCTGCGGTTCGCGCTGGCGGCCGGCTATGGCAAAAAAATCGGCCTTGCGTAAAAACCAGGTTTCAAGCCCTTCGGGCGTAGCCCAGGCTTCATACATGCTGCGTACGTCAATGTCAACATCAGCTGTTACCTTAAATTTGCTCCATCTGTCGTCTGCCATAATAAATTGTATATAGGTTCGGGGTGTTTGTATCAAAAATAACAATTATAATTAAGGCTTTCATTAACTTGCCTTTAAATCTTAAACATGCCAAAGCAAAGCGCGGGGATCTTATTGTATCGAAAAACAGTTCAGGGCTTACAGGTATTTCTTGTACACCCGGGTGGCCCGTTCTTTAAAAATAAAGATGATGGCTCATGGTCAATCCCCAAAGGCGAATATCCGCCGGATGAAGATCCTCTGACAGCAGCAAAACGTGAGTTTCAGGAAGAAACCGGGCATGAAATAACCGGAGATTTTACTGCGCTAAGCCCCATTAAGCAAAAAGGAGGCAAAACAGTACAGGCCTGGGCTGTTGAGGGCAATATCGACGCGGAAAATATCAAAAGCAATACTTTTGAAATAGAATGGCCGCCGCGCTCGGGCAAAAAACAAACCTTTGATGAAATTGACCGTGGGGCCTGGTTTGATATAGCCATAGCAAAAATAAAGATCAACCCGGCACAAGCAGCGCTAATAGACGAACTCGCTGCAATGAATGATCATTAAATCTGTTTTCTGTTTTTAATCCAGTTACTTGAATTATCTGTTTCAGTTGGTGTGGTGATTGAAACCTTCTTTGCACCTAAAAGTTTTTCCATCACTATTGCTGCAACCATAGCTTCGTCCTCATAACTTTCCTGAAGCACTTCGGGCGTAAAATATTTTTTTACAAAATGGGTGTCAAAATTGCCTGAAGTAAAAGCTTCATGCTGCATCACGAAACGCCCGAAACCCAGTGTAGTTGTAATACCGGTGATCTTATACTCATCGATAGCCCTTATCATGCGGTCAATAGCTTCAGCACGCGTATCAGCATAGGTTATCAGCTTGGCTATCATAGGGTCATAATAAATGGGGATCTCCATGCCCTGTTCAAAGCCGTCATCAACCCTTACACCAGGGCCTTTAGGCGTTATATAAGTTTGCAGCGTGCCGATATCCGGTAAAAAATTATTAGCCGGGTCTTCGGCATAAACACGCAATTCAACAGCATGGCCCCGGATCTTTAAATCTTCCTGTTTAAAGCTGATAGCTTCGCCCCTTGCTATTTTGATCTGTTCCTTTACCAGGTCAATACCAGTTATCAACTCCGTTACAGGGTGCTCCACCTGTAAACGGGTATTCATCTCCAGGAAATAAAAATTAAGCGCCTCGTCCATGATAAACTCAACCGTACCGGCACCGGTATAGTTAACAGAACGGGCCACATCAACAGCGCAGCGCCCCATCTTTTCCCTGATCTCCGGGGTTAATATTGCCGATGGGGCCTCTTCAATCACTTTTTGATGGCGGCGCTGTACCGAGCAATCACGCTCAAACAGGTGCACTATATTACCATGTGTATCACCCAGAACCTGGATCTCGATATGTTTGGGAGAGGATACATATCGCTCAATAAAAACAGAACCATCGCCAAAGGCGGATGTAGCTTCAGAAACAGCTAACTGCATCTGCTCTTCAAACTCTTCCGGGCCATCAACAATACGCATCCCTTTACCTCCCCCGCCTGCGGCGGCTTTTATCAATATCGGGAAGCCTACTTCAATTGCCCGGTTTTTAGCTTCATTAACATCGGTAATAGCCTCCTCTGTTCCCGGAACCATTGGGATGTTGTATTTAAGTGCCGCAGCTTTAGCAGATAACTTGTTGCCCATCACTTCCATAGCCTCCGGCGAAGGACCAATGAGGATAAGCCCCGACTCCCTGACCAACCTGGCAAAAGCAGCATTTTCGCTTAAAAATCCATAGCCAGGATGGATACCTACGGCTCCCGTTTGTTTACAGGCCGCTATGATCTTTTCACCTACAAGATAAGATTTACTGGATGGGGCTTCGCCAATATTGACTGCCTCATCTGCATAGCGCACATGTAAGGCATCACGGTCTGCGTCTGAATAAACGGCAACGGTTTTGATACCCATTTCACGCGCCGAGCGCATAATTCGCAAAGCTATTTCACCACGGTTGGCAACCAGTATTTTCTGCATAAAACAAATGTAATTGATTTACCGAAAAACCTACTATATGCTTACTGCTTATAAAAACTGTTGAAATATTATTTAGGAACCCACCTATAGGTTTTACGGGAGCATTTATAACAGATATATTTTTTAAAAGGTAAACCCACAAGAAGAAATTTAGCCAGATCGCTCCGTTTGATCCTGCTTAACGGGGTTTTGCAATTACGGCAGGTTAATTGGCCCGAATTTGTTGATGTATTAGCTGGCGCCTGTGGCTTGATCCTAAACTCCGCAGTCATTTGTTAATTATGATAGTTATTAAAGGTTGTAACAACTAACCCATCAGTTTTATACCTAAAGTTTCAAAGTTGATAGTAATCCACCACACAAACTTTCATACAAAACCAATCAATTATTGTTTTGTATAAAATTAGTTACAAAACATGAACTTTTCGTGAACTCAGCTTAAAATTATTCCTAAAAAGAATATATACTCAACGGTTAAATACATAATTTTTACGCAAAAAGTAAAAATATAATGAATAATAAGTCATTATAAAACAAAACGCCCTTGGTTTTACCAAAGACGTTTTATTTATAAATAATGTACTTTATCAATTATGGCTTGGTTGGCGCTGGGCTGCCCGGAGCTGGACCACCCGGCGGCGGACCTGGCTGACCACCTGGGCCAGGACCCATTCCCGGGCCACCCGGACCTTTTCCATCTGGTACCATCACTTCAGGATGAGCTGTACCACGGTGGCAGGTATTACAGTTAACACCACTTTGCATGATCATACCCAAAGAATCTTTTTTGGCATGAAAATACTTCTGGTTGATCTTGCTCGTCATTTTAAACATATCGCGGGCCATTTGCTTTTCGGGCTTGGCGTCGCTTACCCAATCCATCTTTTTAGTTTCCTCGTTGCGGGCATGGCAAAAGTTGCAATGCACACCCAACGAATGCGACCAATCTTCCATTACCTTATGCAGGTTCTCGCCAGAAATGTTTTTTGGCAATACTTTAAGGTTCTTAAAACCTTCGTCCTGTGGTTTGATGTTGGTCATGGCGCCAAACACTACTACGGATAGCAGGCCAAGCGTAACTAATAGTTTTTTGTTAACAGGCATAATTGTCATGTTTAAGTCATCTAAATTAACTTATTGGTTTTAATGTTGCAACATTTTTAAGCAAATGATTGAATTATTCACGGTAAATTCATAATTACCGAATCGCCTACAAAACCTAAACCATTGATTTACTGATCAGTTTATCACTTATCTGCCAGAGTTTTTCCTGTACAGCGATATCCTGCACTATAGCAGCTGTTTTAGCAACCTTCTTCTTTTTAAAATAGCGACCATTAAATTCGTCAAGGCGGGGTGCTGTTGCAAGATATATAGATGTTTCGGCGCCTTGTTCTGATGTTATCATAAAGGGCCGGGCCAATTTCATCAAAATCTTTTCAAAACCTTTGAGCTTATCAGCAAAACTGCTACTTACAACACCGGGATGCAATGAAAATGCCAGGATACCCTTATCGCCAAACTTTTGTGCAAGCGCTTGCGCAAAGTAAACATTGAAAAGCTTGGCCATGCCATAGGCTTTAACAGATGAGTAGTTTTGAGCCGATTGCAGATCGTCGAAATTGGGTTTCCCTAATTTATGCCCTTCAGAGCTTACATTGATAATGCGCGCCTGTCCGCGTTCAAGCAAAGGCATTAAACTTGTCGTTAACAAAAAATGCCCGAGATGATTGGTAGCGAAAGTCATTTCAAATCCATCCTTATTTACCTGCCTTTCACTGAAACCAGCCCCCGCATTATTAATAAGAATATTAATAGCCATCAGTTTTTGCGAAAGTTCGGCCGCAGCTTCACCAACACTTTGCAAATCGGCCAGATCGCACTTGATCACATAAATATGCTTATTACCGGTTTGTGTGGCGATCTCCTCCTTAACCGCTTCTCCTTTAATGATATTACGAACCAGCAGGTAAACCGCATGATCCTGTGCAGCACGCGCCATGGCAGTTGCTTTCCCAATGCCGGAGGTAGCCCCGGTAATAACTGTTGTTTTTATTGGCATAGATCTTTATGCAGGAGATATAGAAGGGCAAGATACCGATTTCTGTTGCATACGAGCCTGGGTAATGGAGTTTTTACTTAGGGCTTATGCCCTCGCCCATTTCCTTCCAAACTTACGAAGTTTTAAAAACTTCGTAAGTTTCATCACGGGAAGTAACAACCAGATTCTACTTCTGCATCACCATTACCCCGTTCATCAGCAATGTACTGCCGCCATCAGCAACAATATTATATACTTTTTGCACGCCACCAGCGTGTTCTGTTTTTTGCAATACGGTGAAAGCCTCGTATTTACCGGTTTGCTCATTAAGGCAAAGTACTTCCTGCCCAATTGCTACCTCCCCAATTTTGATGTTACCTTGTTTGGTTAACATTGGGTGATTGGGCGTGGCCTGTAAGACTTTGTTATTCAATTTAACCTCTTTACCCTCTGCAGTACTTTTTGTTTGGGCCGATACCAATACCAGTTGGGTTATAGCATAGTTTTTAGCCTCATGAGTAGTTAATTCTTTCACCTTAACTACCATATTCTTTTTAGTAGCCGGATCAACCGAGATCACCTCATCGCCGCTTTTCACGGCTTTCAGCATCTTCCTATCGCCATTAGCCATAGTTACCAGTTCTTCACCGGGGAAACAGATATCATTACCATATGTAGCTGCTTCCTCTTTCAGATCCTTGCCGCCATTAAGTACCTTATACTGCTGAAAGCTAACTTCTTTTGACAGTACATAAGATAACTTGAGGATAAAGTTCTGCTCCACTTTATTGATATTATCAATATCCAGGAAATACTGTTCCCAAACCTTGCCATCGGCAGTAAAATCAGGAACAAGCGCTTTGTAAAGTTTTCCTTTTTCGTTGGTATAAAATACCATCAAGCCAATTTCCTGCATGCCTTCTTTGGCTATCAGTTTATACAGGTCTATACGTTTTTTTAGCCCGTCAGATCCGGTTATGAAATAAGGCTTACGGCTTTCGTAACGATCCAATACATAAGCATTTTCAAACTTAACGTAGGTATCGTTATCCAAATTAGCTATAGTAAAAGCCTGTGCTTTTTTATACTCATCCATAGTAAGCGGACGAGGGTTTACTGTTTGCCCCTTGGCAAAATAAAGAGATGAAGTTAGTAGTAGTGTTAATGTAAGTTTACGCACTTTGTTTTAGAGATTAGTGGTTGGAGATTAGAGGTTGGTTGTTTTAGAGATTGGAGACCAGGGATTGGATTGCTTTTTTCCTAATCTCTAACCTCCAATCTCTAATCACCACTTAAGACAGTTGTTTAAACGCATCGGCAAAGGCTTCCATTTCGTCCATACGGCCGATGCTTACGCGGCACCAGTCCTTGCCGTTAAACTGCCAGTTACGAACACCTACGCCACGTTTCATCATTTCGCCAACAAACTTTTTGCCGTCCATTTTAAGCGGGAACATCACAAAGTTTGCCGATGAAGGGATGTATTCATAACCTTCTTTTTTAAGTACCGAATACAGGTATTCTTTAGAAGCAATTGTTTTTTCGAGGGCATCTTTTAAAAATGCTTCTTCGCGGTATGCTGCAATTGCACCTGCTATAGTGGTGGCCGCCAGCGAAAACCCTGTTGTATACATCGATAACGTTTTAATAGTATCGGGCTGGGCAATTACATAGCCGCAACGTAAACCTGCAAAGCCATATAACTTTGAAAAGGTGCGCGCAACAATAACATTGCTTCCAGCTTTCACAGTGCTGATCATCGTACTGGCCTGCGGATCGGGCAGGTAATCGATATAGGCCTCATCAACAAAAACGGTTGTCTTTTTAGATACACGTTCGCAAAAAGCTTTCAGCTTAGCAGTATCTAATATCGTAGCTGTTGGATTGTTAGGGTTACAGATATATACCAAGCCAGTGTTATCATCAATCTTTGCCTCCATGGCATCCAGATCAAGCTTGTAATCGACTGTAAGGGGTACTTTGATCCACTTACCTTCCAGTTGCTGTGCGTGCGATGGCAGGTCATCATATGACGGATCGCCGGTGATGATACTCTTACCGCCTTTGCTGTAATGTATAGCTGCTGCCAGTAATAGTGGCGACGAGCCCGATTCCATCAGGATATTATTGTAGTTGATGCCCTCATATTGGGCTATTTTATTGTACAGGGTCCCCTGGGTCATGAAAGGGTATTGATAGCTTTTATCAATGGCATCCTGGATGGCCTTTTTTGCGGCCGGTGATGGGCCAAAAGGGTTTTCATTAGCCAACAATCTTGCCTTTAATTCAAAGCCAGCGTTGGTAACAGCCTCCTGATCGGTTAATGCCCTGCTTAATGGTTTAAATACACGGGCCGGCATGGCTGCCAGCTTGCCAATTGTTCCTGAAAAAAGGGCCAGTCCCCCGGCCATAAATGCGCTGGATTTGATCCAGTTTCTGCGGTTAAGTGTACTTGACATGGTGGTGGTATTTAATGCTTTTATGTTGATATTATTTCTGAACCGGATATTGCGTTCGTTGGTTAGTAACCCTGGCATGTACAGCGGCAACTGTACTCCTGGCCGATTCAAATGCCCCGGCCATCCAGGCATTGAGGTATGTTAAATGCTCGCCTGCAAAATATACCTGCTTATCGGGTTTTAACAGTACCGGGTATTGTGTTTTACGGGTTTCGGTAGTGTATACCGCCCATCCGCCTAAATTATATTTGGTTTTATGCCAGCTTACCGAAAACGAGTTTTCAAACTCTTTGTCATATTGCGGGTGGATGAGCCTGCCTTTTTCCAGCGCGAACTTCTCCCTTTCGGCGTAACTTAAAGCGCCGATCTTCTGCGCTTTTTCGTTAAAGTTGTAATATCCAATCAAGATACCTTTTTTTCCTAAATAATCATAGGATGGATAAAAAATCTGCGTTAAATCATTGTTAGTGTGCGTTATACCACCGTAGATATGCTCATCCTCTTCCCAAAACCTGCGTTTAAACTGCAGGCCGATCTTCCCGGTTTGGTTATAGCTGATATAATCAATAGCGCGACTAACATCACCGCTAAAATTATTGCTGATATTACTCAAAACCGGCAATGGGATAGTGCAGATACACAGGTCGCCATTTAACACGTGCTCGCCTGTGGCATCTTTATAGATTATTTTCACCCCATCGGTTATGTTATTAATAGCAGTAACCTCCGCTCCCATTTTTATGGATGGCGCCACCTTCTTTTCCAAAGCTTTGGCTAACTGATCCATACCGCCAACAGCCTGGAACATGGTCATCTGTAGCTCGTAGGTATATTCGGCTACATTATAAAAATCGGGGCCCATTAAACCCGAGTGCAATAGGTCGGCCAGTTTATGCGGATCGGCTATTTTGCC
>NZ_DASVOB010000004.1:0-6642 GCF_036383575.1 Mucilaginibacter sp. | reverse complement strand
GTCGTGATTTTTCATAATTTTAAACTTTTAAATGGTTATGAATTGTTGATTATTTAGCCGTGATGATATAAATGTGGTTAAGTGGCTGTAGGAGAAGAAAAAATTAGTACCAATGCGCCGTTTGGAATGACCAAAACCCCTTAATGCAGGGACAAAAAAATTATGATTTTAAATTTTTCGGCAAATAAGGCGAGGGTAAAAACAATAGGCTGGCATTTGCTTTTCTGGCTTATTTATATACTTTATGAAGAGGTGTTGGTTCTGTATGCCAAACAGCCTGCCGAACCTTTTGGTACCCTTTATTCGTTTTTGATAAACGCTGTGGTATTTTATAATTTCTGGCAGTATATCAGGTACTTAACAAAAAAAATAAGGAATATTTTTGTTTTGATATTGGCAATATTGATAGCGGCCTCCGCTATCATCGCGATAACCGTTTTTTTTAAGATCCTGGGCGATGCTGTTATATTAAATGTTAGTTTTAAGGTGCATGCAACCCCCTTCAGCCCGATGGCACTTATTGTACGAACCATTTATTTTGGTGGCATGGGGGCAGCATATAGTTTTGCTAAAGCATTGATCCAAAAGGAGCGGGAAGCCGCTCATAAAAACAGCATTATAATTAACAAAGCACGATCAAACGGCATAGGGTTAAAATATATTCGCGAAAGATTGACAGATGAGTACGGCCGGGAGGGATTTGAGCTATTAATTAATGAAACCGATAACACGTATGAATGTAAACTTATTATGCCTCTGAAATATCCTGAAAATCATACCGATGCTATCCTTAAGGCCGACCGAAATCCAGTAATCAATCAAAAACCCATTTACGTATAATGAGACTAAAAATATTGTTTCAGCATTTACTGTTTTGGATGGTCTATATCCTTTACGAAACAGCTGTAGGTTATTTTGGCGGCCTTGGCGTAGCACCGTTGGGTATCTTACTTGCATTCGTTGTAAATACAGGTGTATTTTATGCAATAAGCTATTGCTATTCACTTTCACGAAAGCGCATTAAAAATGCCATCCTTTTTTTACCGGTAATGTTTTTCGGGGCGGTTGTTATTATCGGAGTTTCGATAATCCTTAAAATATTTGTTGATATAATCCTTGATCATATAAAGTTTGTAGAGGATGTCAATAAACAGAGAATAACCACCCTGATAATGCGTTCCATCTATTTTGTGATCATGGGTTTGGCCTACGCTGTTTTTAGAGACGTTACAAAAAAGGGACAGGAAGTAATTATATTGGAAAAGAAAGCTTTGCAAGCCGAATTAAACGTGATCAAATCGCAGATCAATCCACATTTTGTATTTAATACGCTTGGCTTTTTATATGCCGAAACTTATAAAAAACTACCGGAGGTAGGGCAGTCAATTATTACCCTTTCAAACATTATGCGGTATGCCTTAACCAAAAACGAGGATGGCTACAGCAATCTTGACAGCGAACTGAACTATATCAAAGATTTTATCAAAATTCATGAAAGCCGAAGCAGAGCTTTTTTTATGAACGTTAGTATCGAAAGTGGGGTTATTCCGTATAAGGTTGTATCATTGGTTTTAATTACCCTTATCGAAAACATGTTTAAGCATGGCATTTTCAATCAAAACACCAAAGAAGCTGCTTTGAATATCACTGTTAAAGACGGAAAACTGCATTTTTATTCGCTTAATTATAAAAATAATAACAGCGTTAATAAAGTACAATCCAACGGAATTGGCCTAAATTATATTCGCGAAAGATTGACTGATGAGTATGGACGGGAAGGATATGAGCTTTTGATCAATGAAACACATAACAACTATGAGTGCAAACTTACTATGCCTTTAAAATATCATGAAAGTAATTAACTGTATTATAGTTGAGGATGAGCCTTATGCCATTGATATTTTAAGCGATTTTATATCAAAGGTACCTTTTATTAATCTTACCGAAACATTTACAAACCCTATTGAGGCATTATTATATTTAAAAGAGTCAACAACCGACCTCATTTTTCTTGATATAAACATGCCCGAGCTTTCGGGTATCGACCTGATCAAAATGCTGCCCAAAAGTACCGAGATCATCATAACCTCTGCCTTTAGTGAATTTGCTTTAGCCGGGTTTGAAAACAATGTACTTGACTACCTGCTTAAACCCTTCGCCTTCGATAGGTTTTTACAAGCTTCACAAAAAGCGCTTGATAAGCTTTTACTGCTTGCATCAAACAAACCAACCCCGGTTATTGATCTGCAACCTAAGCCCGACTCATTTTACTTAAAAACAGACCGCGGTAAAATTGTACGCATAAATTTTGAAGACATCATTTACATAGAGGGACTTAAAAATTATTGTTCGGTTTTTACAGAAAATGAACGCCATATCTCGTTGGTGAGTATGAAAACCCTGGCCGATACCTTGCCGCTGGAAGACTTTGCCCGGACCCATAAATCATACATCATCGCCCTAAAACGCATTAAGGCCATTGACGGCAATATGGTGATATTTGATAAGATCAAAGAAAAGATCCCTATAGGGGTTACTTACCGCGACAGTTTTTTTGCTTTACTTAACAACAAAATGTTCAAATAACTTAGGCCTTGCCTTTTCGTGCTTTTTCAGACTTGAGGAACTTTAACAGCAATCCATACAAGATACACTCGTGCAAGCGCTGCTGGTTACTGAAATAGCGGTTAACTGCCATATGAATAACACTGCTTAAAAACTTCGCGTTCCAGTTGATATTGTATTTTTGCAGCAGTAACTCTACCTGCCCCCTTTTTTGCTGAAGCAGATCATCATATGCCAAAAGCAAGTTATTCAGGCTGCTATGATATTTTCTATGCAACTGATCAATTTGTATTTTGACAGCCTTATCATCAAACTCGGCAAAGAAATAGGCCTGCTGCTTTTCAACAAATTGCAGCTGATCATTTATATCCGCGCTCATTAGGTTGAGGTAATCTTTGATCAGCCAAAAAATCAGAAGCCAGTCTTCGGTATCATAACGGTTACTTTCAAGCAACCTGAATACGTTACAGCAAAAAGAAGTTTCGATACAAAAAAGGCCTTCGGCCTGTTCAATCTGGTGCCCATAACGTTCCAGTTCGCGCACGTAGGTATCAAGCTGTACAACATGTACCTGCCCACTCGCCAAAAACGGGGATAGCACCTCACGAACAGCCATATAAACTTCCTGAAAATCAACTTCCTCAAACAAATTAATCCTCACCCGGATATGATTATCAGGATCATGGTACCTGATAAAAAACCATTGTTTTATTTTAACGGTACCCGAATAATTTAACAACTCATCGAGCTTTAACAGTACCTCATTGGCCGTATTACTGCTAAGGTAAAGCTTAATAAACAGCCACTCGCTGCCGGGGAAAAAACTGCGCTGGAGCGTGTTTTCAATATATTGGAAATATTGGGGTTTTAAAGGCCTGTCAAAATAAAAAGGGGCAACAAGCTGGTGCATATAAGGGTTGCCATCCAGATCTTTTACAACGGCCCCGTGCTGAAAATGAATACATTCGGACAGAGTCAAAACCGGGGCCTGCCTTGCAATTTCCTTGGCAAATACCTGCATGCTAATCTCATTTCCCGTATCGATCAGTAATTCGTTATCGCCTTTTATAATATAAAACTTATCGGGAAGGAGCCACTCCTCTTTAAAACTGTTAAATAAACTGCCGAATTTATCCAGCAATTTTTCGGCCTTACAAAGGTCATCTAAAATAGCAGGTGTAAACTTCCATGTTGCCCTATGCAGGATAACACCAAAGCTGGTTTCAACACGCGGAAAAAACACAAAATCAGTTGAGAGCGCTCCCCAGTTAAAACTTAAATTACCATTACCACGCTGATGCTGGATATCGCACAAAAAAGTATAAATGGGATGTTGTGATCTATTATAATTATAAGCACTGCTTAACCGCGGCACCACTTCCCGCTGATGTTTTTTTGAAAACAATTTAAACACATTCTGCTCAAGCTTTATATAAATATCATCCAGTCTCAAAACCGAATTACCTTTGGCGTCATCAATATAAGCCAACTCATAAGGCCAAAAAGGCGGGTGCATCATAACGTTTAATATCCGCTCCTCGGGCATGTGAATTACTTCGGCAAACATGGCATCCGGGCTATTAGCAACTTCTTTTTCAGCTGCCTCTAATCCTACTTTATAAATTTCCTCATCCCCTACTGCAAACCGTGCTATCATGCTTAAAGCCCCAGGGCCTGTAACCCGTTCAAGATACAACACATCGTTTTCAAAAAGCTGAAAAAGTGCGCACATAGAAAATGGCAAATTATCTGCACTCCGTTCTTTAACAAAATTATCCGGTATAACGATCTTGTACTGTTTTTCCAGTTTAGCCCGGTTTAACAGATTGAGCATTTTAAAATCTATCTCGGTATAATCTACCCATGGGGCCGCCCCCTCGCTTCCGGTATACAGTCCCTCCGTAAAAAGGGTTTCATGCTCAAACCATTGTCCATATTCTATCCCCGTATCGGTATCAAAGGCCTCCATAAGTGGTACACTCTGTTCTTCATACCTTTTCCTGAACCTGCCTTTAAACTGCTCTATCCTTTTATTGGCCACCGGGGTATTCAGGTTGTTAAGCAATGCAATGCCCTTAGTTATTTTCCATTGTAATGATTGGTTGATCTCGCGGCGCTCCAGCTCGTTGAACCTGGTTATGTGAACCTGATCTTTGAGCTCCCTGCCGGTTATATGATCAGAGATGTGCTCAATTGCCTTATAGAACAAAAACCAGTTGGAGTTTTCAGTACCATCGTTATTAATTTTATTAATCAAATTGATAAGCTCATTGATGGTATTGCTCAACTCTTCATCGTCGGTCTTTTGCAAAAAGACGGGGAAATCATATCCTATTGCGGGTTCAAATGCCGGTTTAAGCAATTGCCCATCAATAAGGTCATTAATAAAAGTAATAAAATCATCATGCTCAAAATGCGGAAACAACTCAAGTAACTGGTTCTTATTCCATATTTTATCACCGGCAACAGCAACTATTTCATCAACTACTTCATTGCAGGCAATAGCGCTAACCTGGTAAACCCTTTGATCATCAATAACTTGATAAGTAATAAAACGCAGGTCGTCACCAACTTTATAAAGAGTGTTGTTAAGCTTATACCCCGCCGATAATTGATTGGCGTTTTCAACTTGTTTGGCAAGCGAAAAGCTCACTACGGCATCGGGCACTGCATGTTTCCTGAACCTTGCCGAAAGTTTTATATCATTGGCCGCGCCCCAATAAACTGATGAACAGCCGGCAAATAATCCAAAAGGTGTAGCCCGGTTTGCCATACGGGCCATATATTTATAAAAGCTTGATATTAATTGTGCTTCTTTGGCGTGCGTTTCCTCTCTATTTCCAAAAAGGACATCAAGTTCGTTGTAAAGCGATTTACTTGCTATATAAATACTTTCCTTTATTAACCTGTTATCCCATAATGCAAGCAAATTTTCTTTACCGAGCTTTTGTCTGTATGATAAAGCAGCCGAGCGTAAAATTAAACCGTTAATAAAATTAACTTTCATTCGTATATAAAAGGCAAGGTTCCGTGTATAAATAGCTACTTAAGTTACTGCTATTTTAATTAGCAGACAAAAAACTACCTTTGTCTGATATATAATTTCAGCAACAAAAAAGGGACAGTAACCTCCACAAGGCCCTGCCCCTTTTTTGGGAACAAATGTAACAAGCAAACCGGATTTAATACCTAACAATAAATATTATTATTAAATAAATATTTATTTATTGACCACCCTTATTTTCCCCGCCACTGAATATCATTCTTAACGCCTGATCCCTTGTTAAAAATGCCACAGCCCAGTTATACAAGGTTTTTATTTTATTATTATAGTTTACCAATGATATGAGGTGAATAAATAACCATACAAATAAAGCTGCAAGGCCGCTTAAATGTACTTTATGTTTAAACAGGTCAACAACGGCATTATGCCTGCCAACAATGGCCATATCACCCCTGTCAAAGTATTTAAAGGGTTTTATGACTTTACCTTTTGCCATGGCTATGAAGTTTTTAGCAGTATTGCGGCCCATTTGTATTGCAACCTGAGCCAGTTGCGGGTGGCCTTTGGGATAAACCGGATCCGTTATTTGCACACTAATATCGCCAATAGCGTATATATCTTCCAGGTCTTTAACCCGGTTATATTCGTCGGTGATCATGCGGCGACCTATGCCCAAACTGCTTGCCGGGATACCATCAAAGGTGTTAGCGATAATACCGGCTGCCCAGATCAGGGTCTTGGCTTCAAGTGTTTCGCCATCGGCAAAAGTGACCACACCATTGCTAAAATCATTTACATGGGCGTTTAGCTTAACTTCAACACCCAAATCAATAAGTGCCTGGCGGGTTTCTTTGTGGGTTTTATCACTCATGGGCGCAAGCAAATTTGGGCCGCCATCAACTATATAGATTTTCCCTTTGGCATTCATTAGCTCCGGGTAATCCTTTTTAAGGATATAGTTTTTCATTTCGGCAAGCATACCCGCAACTTCAACACCGGTTGGGCCGCCTCCGGCAACTACTATAGTTAAAAGCCTTTGGCGTTCAACCGGATCGGTTGTAATGGCTGCCTTT
>NZ_DASVOB010000003.1:0-4992 GCF_036383575.1 Mucilaginibacter sp. | reverse complement strand
ATTTCGCGGGCGCAAATATCATAGCGCCAATCACTATTGCCAGTATCCCAGCCATGATCAAATAACTAACCGGGCGGGCAAAATTCAAAGTCCAGCCCAGGTATTTGACTCTTTTAGGTACAATGATCCGGGCATCGCTCTCATTGTAGTAAAACACCCCGTATTTATAATTATTGCTGTCTTCCGTTGGCTCCATTTTATTCTGATTGGTTACTCACCTTGCGCTCATCTGTGATGAGCGCTTAAAGTGGGCTTACATTTGTAACGTAAGCGCCGGTAATGGCGTTACAAACGCCAAACCATTTTAAGCGCTCGTTATAAACGAGCGCAAGTTTCATTGACATGGTGGCAGTACGTTTTACCCAAACAACTCACTGCTCAAATACCTATCCCCCCTATCACAGCAAATAAATACGATAACGCCCTCTTCCAGCTCCTCTGCCAGCCTTATCGCGGCTGATAGCGCGCCACCGCTACTCATACCCGCAAACACGCCTTCTACTTTGGCCATCTGGCGGGCCATTTGAGTAGCTTCTTCCTGCGAGATATCCATTACCCTGTCAACCCGTGTAGCATCAAAGATCTTGGGCAGATATTCCTCCGGCCACCTGCGGATGCCTGGAATAGACGAGCCTTCAACCGGTTGGCAGCCTATGATCTGCACATTAGCGTTTTGCTCCTTCAAATATCTTGAACAGCCCATAATGGTACCTGTGGTACCCATGGCGCTTACAAAATGGGTGATCTTTCCTTCGGTATCGCGCCAAATTTCGGGGCCCGTACTTTTTACGTGGGCCATGTAGTTATCCGGATTGGCGAACTGGTTCAATAAAAAATATTCGCCGGTGGCTGCTTTCTCTTCGGCATAATCGCGGCAAAGCTCTATTCCTTCCAACAGGGTAACTTTAGCGCCAAAAGCTTCCATGGTAAGCGTACGCTCGCGGGTGGAGTTAGATGGCATCACCAGTTCTATCTCCAAATCAAACAGCCTTGCAATCATAGCCAATGCAATACCTGTATTACCGCTGGTTGCTTCAATAAGTTTAGTACCAGGCTTGATATCACCACGTTCAATGGCACTCCTGATCATATTAAGGGATGCACGGTCTTTCACGCTGCCTCCGGGATTATTACCCTCCAGCTTGGCAAAGATCTGTACTTTAGGATTAGGGTTCAGCTTTTTAATTTCTACCATAGGCGTGTTGCCTATCAGGTCTATCAATCCAGCCATTATATTTTTTATTAGGTAAATGCTTTATCTTTTTCCGCCGAACAATTTAATGCTCAACCTTTTCAATATCCGGTGATTTGGGGTATGATATACCCTTGAATTTGGCGGCAGGCTTTTGGTAAGCCAAACGTTCCCCCCTACCACGCTGTTATGCCCAATAATGGTTTCGCCGCCCAAAATGGTTGCGCCCGAATAGATCACCACGTTATCCTCAACTGTTGGATGGCGTTTAGTGTTGGCCATACTTTTATCTACGCTCAACGCTCCTAAGGTAACACCCTGATACAACTTTACGTGCTTCCCTATTGTGCAGCTTTCGCCAATAACAATACCGGTGCCATGATCTATATAGAAATACTCGTCTATTTTGGCAGCAGGATGGATGTCTATCCCCGTTTTCGAATGGGCATATTCTGTAAGGATCCTCGGCAACAAAGGAATATCGTCAATATAAAGGCTATGGGCCACGCGGTAAAGCGAAATGGCATGAAACCCGGGGTAAGTACGGATCACCTCAAACTCGCTGCGCGCGGCAGGATCGCCGTTAAAAATAGCCTGGATATCGGTGTTCAGGATGCGGAACAACTCTGGAAGACCTTCAAAGAATTTTTTTGCCAGCTTTGAGGTATCGCAGTTACTGCAGGCTTTTGTAGCATGCATAATTTCGCAAAGGTCGTTCTCCAGTCTTAAAAACTCATCCTTTAGTTCCTCTACCGAAGCATACTGCTGTCCGGTTTGTTCGGGGTACAGCAAGTGGATCACTTTTAGTGCCCAGGCCGTAATTTCCCTGTTTGAAGGCACAGCCTCCAGGTTTTGCTGTTTAGCAAAAATATGTTGGTAAAAATCCTGACTCATGTTTTATGGCGGCCGTTTTGGGAAAACAACCAATAACAGTACAAGTTTATATAAAAGTTTGTTGTTAATATGTAAAATGAGCCTGATAATTGATATTTGAGTGAATTTAACCTATGCAAAACCAATGAAAGACCAAATAATTGAAACCGTAACAGCCTTGTTCGTCGGAGCCGATGAGCGCGACTGGACCAAAGTTAAAAACGCCCTTGCCGAAAATGTTGAGCTTGATTATAGTTCCATGACCGGTAATCCTGCAAGCCTGGTATCCTCAGAAAATATCATTACGGCCTGGCGCGGCTTTTTGCCCGGCTTCGACAAAACGCATCATCAACTGGCCGATTTTTATGTAATGCAAAACGGCTCAGTAGCGCTGGCACATTACTATGGCAAAGCCGATCATTTTATTGGCGATGAGCTATGGATTGTTGAGGGCACTTATGATACCGAACTGATTGAAACCGATGGTAAATGGATCATCACCAAACATAAACTCAACCTCATTAAGCAGGATGGCAATATGGATTTACCCGCGCAGGCTGCAGCGAGGGTTTCTGAACAGGGGTAATAATAAAAATTATGTCATTGCGACGAGTTCGCGTAGGGCAGTGTGTGACGCGACGTGGCAATCTCGTAGCCATGCATAAATACTTGCAAATCCGCTCTGCGTCCGACGAGATTGCCGCGCTGCGCTCGCAATGACATGGTTTTATAATTATATAACTTTCCCTATTGTTGAAGACTTACGAAGTTTTAAAAACTTCGTAAGTCTGGAGTCCAGGCATCCATTACAAATCAGTCAATAACCTTTTCCTCCGGCTTATCCCCGCTTGCAAAACAACGGATATTATGATCACTAAAAGCCCTGCATAAAAAGATAAATTAAGTTGCCGGGATTCGTTGAATAAAACCATCGCCAGTAAAATACTGTAAATGGGCTCCAGGTTAAAAGTGAGGTTAACTGTAAAGGCAGAGATCTTTTTTAAAGTTTCTGCAACCAGCACATAAAGCCCTACAGTACAAAAAAGTGCCAAAAGCAGCAGATAAATCGTGTCGGTAACTCCCGGCAATATTGTCTGTGCAGGAAAAAAATAAAGATATACCGGCAGCATTATAATTAATGCAATACATCCAGCCAGCATTTGATACATGTTGATAACGGTCGACTCATACTTTTTAACCAACCTTTCGTTAAAAATGGTGTAAAGCGATGCCAGAAAAGATGATATCACCCCAAGGATGATCCCTGTACGGAATGAGGTATCGAAATGAAAGATCAATCCGATGCCGGCAAGGGTGAGTGTACTTAACAGCAGTTCGGTTACATTAAACGGTTTTTTGTTAATAAGCGGCGCCAGAAATGCTGTAAAAAAACTGGTAAGGCAATAACAAACTACCCCTACCGAAACATTGGAATATTTGATGCTGGCATAAAAGAATACCCAGTGCAGGGATATTAATAGGCCCGCCTTCCCCATTTCCCAAATGCTCCCCCAGGAACGGCTAAATTGGGGCTTCCTGATCCACACAATAACAAGCAGGAACAGAAAAGAGAACAAAGTACGGTAACAGGTGAGCAGATACTCATTTAAAGAAATGAGCTTTCCAAATACGCCGGTAAACCCGGCAAGCAATACGGCTATATGTAATAGAACAAATGTTTTTTTCATTTTTTGCTAAAAAGACAGGTTGGGCAAACGATAAGAATACGCTATAATATTGCCCGCATTTAATAAATTGTTTTGAAAATAGTGTTGAAGAACTAAAAAGCAAATCTGAAAGAAGTACTTTTTACTTAGCAAAAAGAAGAGAATGGTGGATCATTAAAAAAAGGCTCCGAAACAAGAAATACCCGCATAAGGGATTTGATGTTTTCATTGTTGCCATATTTAATGCCTGTTATCATTTGAGCCAAAGATAGAAAAAAGTTTTGTTTTGGCTAAAGGATTGTGATTCTCCGTAGCATTTCATCATAAGCATCCGGCAACTTAGACACGGGTGTGATATACTATATCTGCATAATTGCTAATTTTGCTTTAGATAATATTTAAAATGTCTATAACAACAGAAGACGAAAAAAGCGGGATGCAGCAGGCAAGTGATGCTGTTGCCATTAC
Source organism: Mucilaginibacter sp. (assembly GCF_036383575.1). Lineage (GTDB taxonomy): Bacteria > Bacteroidota > Bacteroidia > Sphingobacteriales > Sphingobacteriaceae > Mucilaginibacter. The sequence goes on along the minus strand of NZ_DASVOB010000003.1, from coordinate 792 downwards.
GCTCAAAAAAATGCGTGAGTTTGCTAAACCAGGCATTTCAACAAAGGAGCTTGACGAGTACGGCCGCAAATTGCTGGAACAGATGGGCGCAAATTCTGCACCTAAATTAACATATAATTTCCCCGGGTATACCTGTATCAGTATTAACGAGGAAGTAGCACACGGCATACCATCTGCGGATAAGATCCTAAAAGAAGGTGACTTGGTAAATATTGATGTGTCGGCAGAATTAAATGGATACTGGGCAGATAATGGCGGCTCGTTTATATTGGGCGAAGATATCCACGGCCATGGTAAACTGGTAGAGGCATCGAAAGAGATATTGAGGAAAGCTATCAGCAACATTAAAGGAGGTGTCAGAATATCGGATATAGGCAAACTGATTGAGACTGAAGCTAAAAAAGCCGGCTACACGGTAATTAAAAACCTTACCGGGCATGGCGTTGGTCGTAGTCTGCACGAAGAACCGCACGAGATCGCTAACTTCTGCGACAGGTATAACACTGCACGTTTTAAAAAGAACTCGGTATTAGCTATAGAGACATTCATTTCAACACGGTCGACAATTGCCGAGACACAAGCCGATGGCTGGACGCTACTTGGCAATAAAGGTGGATTTGTAGCCCAACACGAACATACCATTATGGTAACCGGTGGCGAGCCGGTGATATTTACATCACAGAACGGTGTTTGGGATTGATTATCGCCCCTGAGAGCAATAGCGTTATTGAATCCCATAACATTCAAACAAAAAAGCCCCGGCAAATTGCCGGGGCTTTCCTATTAAATAAC
>NZ_DASVOB010000002.1:0-10334 GCF_036383575.1 Mucilaginibacter sp. | reverse complement strand
TCTGTTTTAATAGGTACCCAAAACGGCGTAATGCTGGTAGTGAATAAGAGGATCGTCCCCGGCTTTAAACTCAAATCATTCCCAACTACCGCGGTTTACAGCATGATCCGGTATCGCGACTTGCTGCTGGTAGGTACCGATGACAGTGGCTTATACACTTGGGATATGACAACCGGAGCGGTCAATATTTACAATATTGATGATGGTCTTAAAGCCAACAGTATTTACAGCCTCGCGGCCGATGAGCGCGGCAGGCTCTGGATGGGTACCGGTCGTGGAATTAACCGGATGCAATATGATCCTGCAAAGAAAACTTTTTGGGTAATTGATAATATCGGTTCAAAAGAGCCGGTTGTTGAGGCCAATCAAAATGCCATTATGCACCGCGGCCATGAGGTTTGGATAAGCACTACCAAAGCTGTTATGGTGTATAATACCATGACTAAAATGGTAGCCTCACCGCCTCCGCATGTGTTCATCAAATCGGTACAACTCATGAAAGAGGACGGCGAAAAACGTTCTTCAATCGACCTTAATGACTGGGCCGAACTCAAACATAACCAAAATCATTTGTCGATATCATTCCTCGGTGTTTACCTTAAAAATCCTGATGCAGTATCGTATCAATACAAATTGGTTGGGCTGGATAGCGCATTTAGCTCGCCCATGCGCAATAATGTGGTTAATTATCCTTCGCTACCGCCGGGTAAATATACTTTCAGGGTAAAAGCTATAAGCCCGGATGGACAGGTGTCGCCACAGATGGCCAGTTTTAGTTTTGTGATCATTCCACCATTTTATCAAACATTCTACTTCAGGCTGCTGGCTATTGTATTGTTAGTATTGCTTGGTTTCGGGGTGCAAAATCTGGTGCATCAGCGTAAAATAAAACGGCAAAAAGCTATTGAGGCCATGAAGCGGGAAGAGAAGCTGAAGATCCGCCAGCAAACAGCCGAAGATTTTCATGACGATCTGGGTAACAAATTAACCCGTATCACTGTCTTATCAGAGATACTAAATGCCAAAATAGATAAAGGGCAGGCAGACCAGCGCGGAATTGTTGATCAGATTAAGCAAAACGCGGCATCATTATACAACGGTACAAAGGATATCCTTTGGGCGCTCGATCCCAAAAGTGATAACCTTTATGAAACACTTAATCACATCCGTGAGATAGGGATAGAGGTTTTTCACGATGTACCGGTTGATTTTGAGTTTGCCGCGGTTGATGAGGATATCCAGCTGGTAAAATTGCCCATGGAGTACAGCCGTAACATTACCATGATATTTAAGGAGTTGTTAAACAACATCCTTAAGCATGCTGATGCAGGGCTGGTAACCTTTGAACTTGATCAAAGTGATAAAAGCGCAATATCGCTGAGGGTAACCGACGACGGTAAAGGATTTGACAACAGCATAGCCCATCGGGGCCGGGGGATCAATAACATTAATGCCCGGGCCAAACGGATCAATGCAACGCTCCTCATTAACTCGCAGGCAGGCAAGGGCACATCAGTAACGTTAAAGTTTAGTAAAAACCAGTTAAGCAATTAGGCATGGCCCGTAACATTAAAGTAAGTATTATTGAGGATGATGAAACCCTGCGCGATGGTTATGCCTTTTTGATTGGTGCTACTGAGGGGTATGATGTGATCAGCACTTACTGTTCATATGATGAGGCTGCTAAAAAAATAGCTGCTGATAAACCAGATGTAATATTACTTGATATAGAATTGCCAGGTGTTAATGGCATCGACGCTATTCCCAAATTAAAAAAGCTGCTGCCTAATTGCTATATCCTGATCCTTACTGTTTACGAATCGGAAAAGCAGATCTTTAATGCGCTGGCTAACGGCGCATCTGGCTATCTTACCAAAAATACCCCATCAACCAAAATTATCGAATCGATAAAAGAAGTACGGGAAGGCGGTGGGCCAATGAGCATTAACATTGCCCGTTTGGTGATCCGCTCGTTTCAAAAAAACCAGGAATCACCTTTGTCCAAGCGTGAAACCCAGATCCTCGAGCTGATAGGCGAGGGCAAAAGCCGGGGCCAGATAGCCAATGAACTATTCATTGACCTGGAAACCGTTCGCAGCCATATCAAAAACATCTACCTTAAGCTTGATGTAAACTCCCGCGCTGACGCTATTAAACTGGCAAGGCAAAATAAGCTGATATAGTTAATTAGACTTTGCGTTATCGCGCATCTCAAAAAATGTCATTGCGAGCGTAGCGTGGCAACCGCATGCTATACAGAGCAGCCATGCTTCCGTGCGATTGCTTCGTGCCTTACAGCAATGACATGATTTTATAGCAATTTACAGTCAGTACCCCAAAACTTCTGCCGTTGTTGGTGTTGTCACCAACAACTCTGATGATCAATCCAAACACTCAATTCCATTAATTCACAAATCCCCCAAATAGGGGGATACTATCCTCCTGCCGGTAAAGTACCTTTGATATGTTAAGTAGTTTTAACTGACCGGCTACTGTAAACCCGCTTCGAAAAATTATCCTGTATGCTGCCCCTTGGCCAACAGGTTGATTTCCATTATTAAATCTGGTTTCTGTTAAAACTACTGCGAAATGAAATTGAAATATTTACCTGTGTACACAGCCGACTTTGAGGGCCAAATTGACTTTTATACTCAAAAATTAGGCTTCAGGATAACAGGTAAAATGACATTTTATGAGGGCAGGGAGAGTACGGTGATCCAGTCGGATAAATTAAATGTGGCATTGCTTGTAACTAATAACGACAGCAATAGTGATAAGAGTAATATCATCATTAACACAGCCGACTGTTTGAATGATTATCATTTGCTCCGTACGGCAGGTGTGTTTTTTTGCAAATCGCCGGCTTATTTACCGGCGGGATTGGCAGCCGAATTTTTGGACCCGGCGGGGAACAAATTCATGTTACTGGAAGAAAGAAATTATAACGAATAATAAAATCATATCACAATGGACTATTCAAAAGTATTACGCAACAACAATAAGATTGTAAGCCGCACCGGCGGCCAGAGACAAGGGCCGCAATATACTTCAGATTTAAGCCTACGCTTTGTTTTAAGCGGTAGTGAACGTTATGATATTGGCCGCAGGCATTTATCCATATATCCCGATTCGTTTCTGATCCTGAACCGTGGAACTCAATATTCAACCGATACCGACCTGGATCAGCAGGTACAATCGTTTGCCATTAACTTTGATCAGCAGTTTTTGCAGGATTTTAAAGATTGCTGGACTTTCGACGACGACAGCTTGTTGAGTAAAGGTAATGGCAGCAAAATACAGCCTGAATTTAACGAAACTATTTATCCGTTTGCGGGTGATATCAAATACAACGTATTTCACCTTAAACAACACCTGGATAGTGGTATGCAGGATGAAATGCTGATCAACGAATACCTGCACCATACGCTCATCAACTATTTTCATATCTATAATGATGAGATCTGTAAAAAAGCCGAAAAGCTCGACTTTTTAAACCAGGGTACCAGGGTCGAGATATTGCGCCGTCTCAACTTGGCCAAGGAATTTTTGTATAGTAATTATAATCAGAACATTAGCCTTGAGGACCTTGCCGAACATGCTTGTCTTTCAGTTAATCACTTGCTGCGCACTTTTAAACAAGCATTCGGTTTAACGCCGCACCAGTTTTTAATTCAACTGCGTTTAAAACGCTCATTAATGCTGCTGAAGGATACCCGTTACCCTGTGAATGAGGTAGTTGGCATGGTAGGTTTTGAATGCCCAAGCTCGTTTATCAGGTTGTTCCGTACGCATTATAAGATAACTCCGTTAAAGTACAGGCAGTCAGCATGATATGTATTTTAATTGCGTATTAAGATGGTGTTTTTCACACATGTAAGCCGCTTTTAACACCCTATGTTTGCAATACCAGATAGTTTTTTTGTTAAGGATATTTGGTCAGTTAATAGTTAATGAAAAAGTCAGTAACGCGAGGTCACTGACTTTTTGTTTTTTGGGATAAAGGTAATTCTCCAACACGTCATTGCGAGGTACGAGGCAATCCCCAATTGGCAGAGAAGCATGCAAGTTAGCCCTGTAAAGTTCGCGATTGCTTCGTACTTCGCAATGAAGATTACTGTAGTAACTGAGTGTATATGAGATTAATCAGTACCCCAAAATATGCGAAAATCAACATTTCCTATTTGCGCTGTAACATTCCCAAAAAAACATCGTCTTTTAAGTTAAAACCTACTACTATGAAACTTTTCACCTTATTGGCCGTTACCGGCGGATTGTTTTTTACTTCGCTTCAGATAGAAAAAAGCAACCTGGCAAACATAAAGCACAATAAAAACAAGTGCTGCGTGAATGCTAAAAAATCAAAATGCCCGCTTGCAAGCAAACGGGCAAAATCAGTTAAATTAAACGGTTAAAAACAATACAGGGTTTCATCCCCTCAAAAGGCGTCCGGTGATTTAAGGGGAATCTGTTGCCGGCGCCTTTGCATTTTTATTTATTTAAGTCGAATTTTAATAGTTCAGCATCACCTGCTTTTACTAAAACACTGCTTGTATTATTTATATTACTGCCTGATAACAGCAATTTGGCTTTCATCGCTTTATCCGCTTCAATACCAATCCTTTTTGCATCAACAGTGTAGGTTTTATCTGTATCTCCATAATTAAACAGGGCCAGGTAAAAGCTATCGCCGATTTTAAGTGTAAACTGTTCTGATGTTCCGGTTTCGGTATTCCCTTCAACCGGTCTGAAAGCCTTTCCATTTTGAACAATCTTTAAAATTTCAGGATTTTGATACATGGCTTTAGCCCTTTCTGACCATTGTCCGTGTGTTGAAAAATCGTCGCCGGTTATAAAGGTGCCTGTGACAACTGCCGAAAGCATCCTCGCCCGGTTAGCGCCTTCACTTTCGGTTGAGAGAACCACATGATCGGCATCAATGTAGTTGTACAGGTAAGTTTGCCACCAGCCATAATTTACACTGTTTAAGGTATAACGGGTATCTTTTATAGTTTTAAATGCATCGCAGGCAATCCGCCTCATGTGCGCGTAGCGACCGGTTGCCAGGCTGGGGGAGATGGCAGCATAAATCAGCATCTGATTGCCAAGTTGATCAATTAAATGTTCCATGCCTTTTTTATAAGCCTGCATGCCGGTGGTGATTTTCGGATCGAAGAAATGGCTCGATTCGGCAGCCGCATGGCCCAGAAAATCGATCTTGATCATTTTAAAACCACAGGCTTTTAATTTGCCAATTACATAGTCGATATGCTGCAAGGTACCGGGGTGGGTAGGGTCAGTAGCACGGGCACCATCAATATCATGGTAGACATCACCAACCTTAGTCCAGGTTTCACCATAAGTATAGTTGCTGCCTAACACCTTACGGTTAGGACCGCCTTGCCATCCCCAGTCGGTAAACGGAGCCCAGTAAACACCGGGCTGCAGACCTTTTGATTTACAGTAATCGGCAAAGGATTTCAGTTTGCTGAAATCGCCTTCCCAACCGCCGCTGATCATATTATCCCAAAACGAATCAAGATCGATAAAAGCGGTATTGCCATTGCGGAATGCGGGAATGCTGTCGGCAAAAAAGTCGGCTACCTTAATGGCTTTATCATAGTTTAGTTTCTCCTGTATAACGCCCCAGCTGTTCCAGCCAACAGGCGTGGGCTTTGTCCAGTTAAAAATGTACGGTGGTTCGGCAATGCGGTTAGCTTTACCAAACTCTTCCATACCTGTGCGCCAATCTGCAAACCAGCCAACAAACACTTTTGGCGATTTAACCATATCGCCGCTGATATAACCATGGGCTATTTTATCACGGTTTACGGCCTCTTCAGTGTAACCGCCCCATACCTCAAAGGTATTGGCTCTATCTTTTTTTGCGATGGTTCGAACGCCTGTTTTCCATGTTTCGTGCTCAACAGAACCAACCACTAAGCCATTGCGGCTTTTATTATCAAAAACTGTCCCTACCTCGGCACTGGTATTGGTTAGCGGTGCTTTAAAGGTTTTTGAGTTATAACTGATGAAGGTATCGTTATCAAAAGGTACAAAGAGGGAACGGGTATCTCCGGGTATCGCAGCCATATTACCGGCTATCGGTTCCATATAATTTGTTTTCAGATTTTTACCTTCAACATAAACCTCCACTAAAAAGTAACCTTTGTGGGACGGGTAGGTATAAAACACCTGTACCATGTTTGGTAAATTATTACCGGTTAAGGTAAAAGTATGTTTTACACCTTTGCCAAAGCCATCGGTTACCAATGTTTTATTGTATGAAATGTTTTTATAAGCTGTTGAAGTAATAAGTTTTCCGTTGATACCGGCTTTACTAAAACAATTACTAAGTATAGTTTTACCGTTTTCGATAACAGAGAAGGTACCGCTTTTTTGATCGTAACGGATACTACTGGCAGGGCCATATGAAAATGATATATCGCCCTGCTGGGTTGGTTGATTGGCAATGGTTATGGTTGATGCTGAAACAATTGCCGGCTGCCAAACGCAAAGCAAGCCGGACAATTGTACAGCAATTATAAAACGATCAAGAAATTTTTGCATGAATTTAAGGTTTATTAAATGTCTAAGTTACATTTTATTTATTGTGCACAAAAGGTATTTTAAATCACAATATTTTATTTACACTGACCGGAATTTGTTTTTAAATAAAGAGCTGATAGGAGGCACCTATGGAGCCAAAACGGTCACCTAAATTTCTATAAACATGATACTCCTACGGAGTTTAACAAAAATTCTGAGCAGAACTCCGTAGGAGTATCATGTTTATAGCTTCAACAAATAAAAATTTGGCTCCATAGGTGCCTCCTGTTTAAAAAGCAACTCCCCCCGGTACGTATTTTAGTTATGCTTTTTGCGCCATCACGTCTTTTATCACGCCGTTTATTTTCATTTTAACCTTCCGCGGCTGAGTTGAGGTGATACGGTAACTGGTTATTTTACCATCGCTCCATTTAAAATCGACAGTAAAATTGCCTCTTGCCCTTAAGCCTTTAACCTCGCCGGCTTGTTTCCAGTTAGCGGGTACGGAAGGCAGCAGTTCAATAAAACCGGCATGACTTTGAATCAGCATTTCGGCCAATGCAGCTGTAGCGCCAAAATTCCCATCTATCTGGAACGGCGGCCCGGCTGAAAGCATGTTGGGATATATGCCGCCGCCATCGCCATAGTTTATATTGGTGGCGAGGGTAGGGTGAATGAGGTCGGTAAATAGCTTATAAGCGCGTTCGCCGTCATGCAGCCTTGCCCACCAGGCAATTTTGTAAGCTATGGCAAAACTCGGACCGTCATCACCACGGGCTTCCAACGTTTTTTTACTGGCTTCGGCAAGGGCTGGGGTAGCTTCGGGTGTAATAAGCGATGCCGGGTATAAGCCATACAGGTGCGAAATACAGCGATGGTGCGGTTCTATCTCGGTATAATCTTCGAGCCATTCCTGGATGCGGCCATCTTTGGCGATAATGCCTGCAGGAGGTAGTTTTTTGAGTTTTTCCTGTAGCGTTTTACGGAGGGTGACGTCCTTACCCAGTACTTTGCCGGCGGTGATCACGTTGTTGAACAACTCTCGGATGATCTGGTTATCAATGGTTGGGCCCATACAAATACTGGCGTGGCGACCGCTGCCATCGGGCATTAAAAAGCCGTTTTCGGGTGATGATGACGGTGAGGTTACCAGCCAGCCCGTTTTAGGATCGTTGATGAGCATACTGCTGTAAAACAGCGCCGAGCCTTTTAATACCGGGTAAATATCCGCCAGGTATTTTTTATCGTTGGTAAAATCATAATGCTGCCAAAGATTATCGCACAGCCAGCCTGAGCCAACCTTGCAAATTCCCCATGATGCGGCTTCGCCGGGTTCTGTCCAGCCCCAGATATTGGTTATTACGTGAGCCACCCAGCCATCGGCGTTGTAGTAGGCTTTTGCCGTTTTTTCGCCGTTTTTTACCATGCCTTTTACCAGCTCGGCAAGGGGCAGATTTAATTCAGACAGGTTGGACACTTCAACCGGCCAGTGGTTCATTTGTACGTTAATGTCCAGGTGATAGTCACCTGTCCATGGGGTGACTATCTGGTTAGCCCAAAGGCCTTGCAGATTAGGTGGCAACAGGCCAATCCGGGTGCTGCAAATGCTCAGGTAGCGGCCAAACTGGTAATATAAAACCGGTAAGGCATTATCGACTTTAGGATTGTTATGAAAATTGGCTAACCGAAGATTTGTTGGGATGGTATCCTGATAGTTGCCGCCTAAATTTACGGTAACCCTGTTAAACAGCTTTTGATAATTAGCGATATGCTGCTGTTTTTCCAGATCATATAGCTTTGTCATGGCAGCAGCAAGTATATGAGTTGCTTTTTGAGTATAGTTAGGCTGTTTATAGTCGGTGCCTGCCGATACATAAATGATGGCCTCTGTGGCGTTTTTGATTATCAGCGAATTTTCGGTAGTGCTTTGGCTACCGCCTTTTAAAGTGGCTTTTAATTTGGCCAGATAACGCATTCCTTTGCCATCAATGCCGTTATCCAACTGCCCGAACATTTCAAGCTGGTTGTTTTGGGCTGTGACGGCAAAGCGCTCCGGCCTGTCCATAGTAAGGCTAAGATTTAGCATGCCAGGTTTATCGGCGGTGAGTTTAATGACGCTGATATCATCGCCAAAACTGGTAAAATATTCGCGTTTGTAGGTAACTCCGTTTACCGTATAGCTGCATTTGGCTACGGCCGTGTTTACCGATAGCTCGCGATGATAGTTGGTGTATTTAACATCTTTTGGATCAGTACCGGTATAGTTAAATGCTATGTTCAAGGTACCCATAGTTTGATAACAGCCATAATTTACCCCTGCTGATCCGGGACCTTTGCAAATAAAATCTTTATCAATAATCTCCTGCGCATCTGCATTTTTACCGGCCAGCAACAACGCCCGGATTTGCGGAAGCTTTTTATAAGCCTCGTAATTATTGGCATCCTGTGGCGCACCCGACCATAGCGTGATATCATTTAGCGTGATGGTTTCTTTTTTAACACCACCATCGGGCATCATGCCCAATCTGCCATTACCAAGAGGCAGGGTTTCTTCCCATTGATTGGCCGGACGATTAAACCAGATCTTTAATGGTTGTGATTGTGCAAGGCACAGGCTGGGTAAGCAGGCGGCTACAATGCTCAGTCCTGTCAGGTACTTTTTAAACATGAGATTTCCTGTTTATAGTGTATTTTTTTTAAATCCCCTCCTGAGAGGGCGCAGTGGAATGAGCAGTAGCAGGGGTGTGTTTCGTCGCTTTGTTAAACACACCCCCTACATCTCCCGATTAATTTCGGGACAGGCTCTCTCAAGAGGGGAATCGCACAAGGCCCCGTTTTTAAGATGCCTTTTTATTGAAATTCAACGGTTAGCCTTTAGTAGCCATTATGTTTTTAACCTCGCCGTTAACTTTCACCTTTACCATACGCGGGGTAGGTGAGGTTACTTTGTAAGCGGTTACTTTACCATCTTTCCATTTCATATCAACAGTAAAATTGCCACGGGCTTTAAGACCTTTAACTTCGCCCTGCGCTTTCCACGCATCAGGGATAGAAGGGATAAAATCAATGAACCCGGCGTGACTCTGGATCAGCATTTCGGCAATACCAGCAGTTGCGCCAAAGTTGCCATCAATCTGGAATGGCGGACCGGCCGATAACAGGTTAGGGTATACACCGCCGCCAGCGCCATAGTTAATGTCGGTTTTGATGGTTGGCTTCATTAACTCTTTAAATAGCTTATAAGTACGGTTGCCATCATGTAAACGTGCCCACCACAGTATTTTATAAGCAATAGACCAGCTTGGGCCGTCATCACCCCTTACTTCCAAAGTTTTCTTTGCAGCTTCGGCAAGGGCAGGAGTAGCTTCCGGCGTAATTTCTGATGCCGGGAATAAACCGTACAGGTGTGATACATGACGGTGCTGCGGTTCGGTTTCTTTATAATCCTCCAGCCATTCCTGGATGCGCCCATCCTTAGATATAACACCCGGGGGCGGGAGCTTTTTCACTTTAGCAGCCAGTGTTTTGCTGAATGCCTCGTCCTTACCCAGCACTTTACTTGCTGTTATTACATTGTTGAACAACTGGCGGATGATCTGATTATCGATAGTTGGGCCTACGCAGATGCTGGCATGTGTGCCATCGGGCAGATAAAAACTATTTTCGGGCGATGATGAAGGTGAGGTGACCAACCAGCCTGTTTTGGCATCACTGATCAGCATACTGTTGTAAAACTGTGCTGCACCTTTCAGTATTGGGTAAATTTGTTTCAGGTAGTTTTTATCTCC
>NZ_DASVOB010000001.1:0-12218 GCF_036383575.1 Mucilaginibacter sp. | reverse complement strand
AAATAAGGAATATTCAGATTCAATCCCCGCAAAATAAACCAGAAACCAAGGCAAACCATCAGGTAAGGCATGGCCCGGTTGATTCGTCGCCTTACAACCGGCCCTATAAAACCCGAACTGATAGTAGCCACCAGCATCAGCGGGAAAGTACCCATTCCAAACCAAAACATATACCCGGCGGCATCTGCAGGCGATGGGCTGTTAACTGCCCCCACCAGCGCCAGGTAAACAAAGCCGCAGGGTAAAAAACCGTTAAGCAATCCAACAACCAAATGACCTGCCCGGTTCTTCAGGGCGTATTGCAGCAGCTTGTTAATGGGCGATAACATAACAGGAGCCAGCTTCATTTTTGATGATCTTCTCAACTTAAATAAACGTGAGAGACCAGCCATAATGATCAACAAACCGCTAATCAAACTTATCCCCTGCTGCAAGCCGAAAAGCCACAATTGCTTACCAATAAAACCTATCAGCAAGCCTAAAAATGTATAAGTAATTACCCGGCCAATGTTATAGAGCAGCTTATCTGTAATGATAAGCCACCAGCGGTTTTGCGAAACAGGTACGGCAAAAGCAAGAGGGCCGCACATGCCAATGCAATGCACACTCCCAAACAATCCTATAAAAAATGCGATCTGGTTGTTACTCATTTAATATATACCTCCTTATGATATAGATAAGCTTTATGGTCGCTTTCCCATTCAAATGTTAATTGCCAGGGGCCTTTGGCCATGCCCTGCAGATCGATTTCGGCTGATTTACCGGCACCGCTATCCAATTTAAACGACCTGTCCATAGTCTTATCAGAAGGACGCATAAAACTCACCTTTCCGGTTACCGGTTGGGCGAAAGCCATTATGAGCCAGTCATTGTTCTGTGTTATTACCGGTTCGGCGTGATCTTTATTTACCTGTTCTTCGCGGCTATGGTCTTTGTTGAAACTCAATCCTTTTTCATAGTACTGATGATCATAATCGTCCGCAGGTGCATTGAACATATAGATACACATGCTCAGGATAAACAGCATAAAAGCCGCCATCCCTGCAATAATTCCTTTTCCCCAATTCATTTGCTTAATCGTTTATTGGTCCTATAAAATTGGTGCTTACCGTTTGAATAACCTGGTGGTCAACTATTAATCGCAAACGGATCTTTGTTTTAGCATTGTGGATCTGTGAGGCGGGCAGCATAACAAAAAACACGGTTTTCTCAGTTCCTCCTTTGGCAACAACTGCAGGCGCCTGGATGTATTTTATTTTGATCGAAGGATCATCGGCCACAATAGTTATATTTTTATTTTTATCTGTTTTGTTGATAATCTCGGCGTTATAGATATTGCTGATATACCCTCCGGGTTGTTGCTGATAAAGCATCCCGGCACTGCGCATCACCGTCATATCCATATCGCTGCGACTGAAAATAAAGTAACTCAACACAGTTACCAAAATGGTGATCACTGCTGTATAAGCCATCATACGCCCTGTGAAAGTTGGCTTCTCTTTCAGCCTGATCATATTTTCGGAAAAATAACCGATCAGGTTGCGGGGTTTGCCAATCTTGTCCATCACCTGATCGCAGGCGTCAATGCAGGCAGTACAGTTAATACATTCTATCTGTGTTCCCTTGCGGATATCGATACCTGTTGGGCAAACTGCAACGCACAAACTGCAATCCACGCAATCACCTTTCAGGTTAAAGGGATCAGCAACCTTGCTTAATTTACCCCTTGGTTCGCCACGTACATCGTCATAAGCCACCACCAGTGTATGCTGATCTATCAATACACTTTGCAGCCTGCCATAGGGACATATCACCGTACAAACCAGCTCACGTACCTGGCTATAAACCAAATAAAACACCAGCGTAAAAACCCAGATACTGGCAAAACCCACCAAATGCAGTGTAATAGGTTCCACCATTATCCTGATCAGATTTTCGCTGCCGATGATATAAGCCAGAAAAGTATTGGCTATCAGGAACGATACCAGTACGAATAAAACATGCTTGATCGCTTTCTTTCTGATCTTTTCCTTAGTCCAGGGACCGGCATCCAGCTTTTTGCGTTTGTTGGCGTCACCCTCGATCATGATCTCTATCTTGCGAAAAACCATCTCCATAAAAATGGTTTGCGGACAAATCCAGCCGCAAAAGATCCTCCCGAAGGCAATGGTAAACATCACAATGCAAACCAGAAAGACCAATGAGGCCAGCGCAAACAGGAAAATATCCTGCGGCCAAAACACCTGCCCCAACAGCACAAAATGCCGGTTCATAAAATCAAGCAGCAGCAATGGCTGCCCGCCGATGCGTAAAAACGGTCCGCTGAAAAAGAAGATGAGATAGAAATAACTCAGCCAGCTTCTCCATTTATAAAACCTGCCCTTGCGCACCAACGGATACATCCATTGCCGCTTCCTGTTTTCCTTGCCCGCCAGTAATCCTTCCATTGTTTAAGTGATAAATATGCTATACCTTTTTTGCCGCCTTAACAGCATCATCGCTTTCTTTTTCGCCCTGCGGCTCTTTAGCGCCCGCCGGATTGGTACCATGCAATGATTTTATATAGTTTGCCACATCCGAGATCTGTTTGGGCGATAACTGCTTTTCCCAGGTAGGCATTCCCTTGGCTTGTATACCGTACTTGATGGTTTTAAACACATCATTGATCTTGCCGCCATGCAGCCAGTAATCATCAGTAAGGTTGGGACCAACAACACCCTGGGCATGATCACCGTGGCAGGGTACACAACTTTGCTTAAATATGGCCTGGCCGGAGGCAAGTACCGCCGGTTCCGCATCTAACTTTACTGTGTTTTCATCAACCCGGTTGGCCGCTTTGCTTAAATAAGCTTTCTTAGCGATATCTGCCTGTGCCATCTCAGTATTATACTCTTCGTATTGTAGCTGCCCGAAATGAAAAACGTGATAGTTTAACAGGTATCCCACAGAAAAAATGATGGTAGCGTAAAACAGGTACATGAACCAGGCCGGTATCGGGTTATCCAATTCCTGGATGCCGTCATAATCATGCTCAATAAGCAGTTCTTTTTCTTCGGCAAGCGGTCTTAAGGATAGCAGCTTGTTCCAAACTTCAGCCTTGGGCTTTTTAACCTTTTTAACGGGGGCCATTTCAGCGGCTATCTGCGCTTCCGTGTACCCCTGTGATTTGAGGACTACCCTGGCAAGTACTTTAAAAGTCCGGAGCAGCACCAGCATCGCCACAACAAACAACAGTAGCATTGCTGCAATTATCCAGTAAGCTATTTCGTTTTGCAGATCGTCGGGGATCAGGTTATCAGCAACAGCCATGCCCGGCTGTATCAATAATATAAATGGTATTAAAAACAATATGCGGTAGTGTTTCATAGCTGATAAGGATTAAGTGATTCGCCGTTACCGTCCTCCAATGGCAGGTCGCTCATATGGTCGATATGTTGTTTCCGGAGGCGCAAAAGCAGTACAGATACCACAATAAAAAACACCAGGAATATGGCTAAGGAAAAAAGCAGGTACACCTGGGTACCATTAATGCTTTCTGTAAATTGTTTAAACATGCTATTTATTTACTGGCTGTTTTGTTGGCTTTAATATCAGTCCCGAGGCGTTGCAGGTACGCAATAATGGCTATTACCTCTTTATCGTTCTTGATTTTGATATGATCGGTATAAAGGTTGGCCGCTATTTCTTTGGCCTGCTTATCCAGATCGCGATTAGCTATTTTTTCATAGCCTGGCGCGTAAGGTACTCCCAGCGTGCGCATCGCATTTATTTTAGCAACGGTTGTGGTGGTGTCAAGTGTTTGGGTTAAAAGCCAGTCATAATTCGGCATGATACTTCCCGGCGACATCAGCCGTGGATCCATCAGGTGATTATAGTGCCAGGCGTTACCATACTTCCCTCCTTCGCGGGCCAGATCGGGCCCGGTGCGTTTTGATCCCCATAAAAACGGGTGATCGTAAACAAACTCTCCGGCCTTGCTGTATTCGCCATATCGCTCGGTTTCCGACCGGAAAGGCCTTACCGTTTGTGAATGGCAGTTTGAGCAACCTTCCCTGATATAAATATCCCGGCCCTGTAACTCAAGCGGCGTATAAGGTTTAACAGCAGCAATAGTTGGGATATTTGATGAGATAGTAAGCGTAGGCATCAGCTCAACAAACGTACCTATCAAAATCACGATCAAAGCGGCTATCATCAGTTGGATAGGTTTACGTTCGAGCGTGCGGTGCCAGGTGCCTTCTTTGGCGGCTTTTGGCAGCGGTTCAAGTGGCATTGCCTGTGCCGCTTCGTTAGCAACCAGTTTGCCCTGCATGGCGGTACGTACCAGGTTATAGGCCATTACAATTACCCCCAACAGGTAAAACCCGCCGCCTACAGAGCGCATCACATGCATAGGAATAATGCGTAGCGTACTTTCCAAAAAGTTTGGATATTTCAGGATGCCTTCAGGTGTGAACTCCTTAAGCATTAAGCCTTGGGTAAAACCAGCCCAATACATCGGCACCGCGTAAAACAGGATTCCTAAAGTGCCGATCCAGAAATGGAAGGACGCCATTTTTTTAGAGTAAAGCTGGGTTTTATAAATGCGTGGTATCAACCAATAAAGTATGGCGAAGGTTAAGAAACCGTTCCAACCCAAAGCACCTACGTGTACGTGGGCAATGATCCAATCGGTAAAGTGGCCTATGGCATTAACCTGTTTCAGCGAAAGCATAGGGCCTTCAAAAGTGGCCATACCATAAGCGGTAAGACCAACCACCATAAATTTCAGGATAACATCATCGCGCACTTTATCCCAAGCACCACGCAGTGTAAGCAAACCGTTGATCATGCCTCCCCAGCTTGGTGCTATCAGCATAATGGAAAAAGCTATCCCTAATGATTGCGCCCAGCCCGGTAACGTGGTATATAACAGGTGGTGCGGACCAGCCCAGATGTAAATAAATATCAACGCCCAAAAGTGCAGGATACTTAGTTTGTACGAATAAATTGGCCGGTTAGCCATTTTGGGTAAAAAGTAATACATCATACCCAAATAAGGCGTAGTAAGGAAAAATGCAACAGCATTATGCCCGTACCACCATTGCACCAGGGCATCCTGCACACCGGCATAAACCATATAGCTTTTAAAGGCAGATACCGGCAGTTCAAACGAGTTTACAATGTGCAATACCGCTATGGTAACAAATGTGGCTATGTAAAACCAGATGGCCACATACAAATGCCTTTCCCGGCGTTTAAATATGGTACCAAACATATTGATACCGAATACAACCCATATCAGCGTTATAGCAATATCAATTGGCCATTCCAGCTCGGCGTATTCGTGCGATGTGGTAAGGCCCAACGGCAATGTGATCACGGCCGAAACAATGATCAGCTGCCAGCCCCAAAAATGAATGTTACTAAGCAAGTCGCTGAACATCCTGGCCTTCAACAGGCGTTGCAATGAATAATACACACCCATAAAAATGGCATTACCCACAAAGGCAAATATCACGGCGTTGGTGTGTAAGGGCCGGATGCGGCCAAAAGTGGTATACTGGTTGCCCATGTTCATCCCCGGGCTATACAATTGTATAGCAACGATGAGGCCCACGGTCATCCCAATTATTCCCCAGATCACGGTGGCGATGCCAAAATTCCGCACGATCTTGTTGTCATAGTAAAATTTTTCGGGCTGCATAAAGTGTTTTTATTATGGTGTAAAACTATTGCCTTGGCTTAAGCGGCAGAATGATGGAGATTTGCACAAAAGATGACAGATATCACTTTTCGGTATCGGCATCATCCGAATCATCCAACAGGATGCGTACCGATGGCGTATACAGATCTTCGTTTTGCCCTGTCCGTTGGGCCCAGAAAAATGCAATAAGGAAAATGAGTGCAAGCACTACACTACACCCTATCAGAAAATAAATGACGCTCATGATAGCTTTCTTTTTTTGGCTGCGAAATGTGTGGCCAGGCTGGTGAACGAAATAATGGTTACCGTACTTACAGGCATCAGGATTGCTGCAAACAAAGGCGAGAGCTTGCCGGTGACGGCATAGCTTAAACCAATAAAATTATAGGTTAGGGAGATCAGGAAAGATGCATGAATGATCCTTACCGTATCTTTCGAAAACTGCAAAAATGCCGGTAACCTGCCAAACGACCGGCCATCCATAATGGCATCGCTGCCAGGCGAAAAGTTGTTTACATTATCGGTTACGGCTATGCCCAGGTCACTTTGTTTAAGTGCCCCTGCATCGTTCAATCCGTCGCCTATCATCATCACCTTAGCACCCTGTTGTTGCAGTTTGCCAATAAAATCAAGCTTATCCTGGGGCGACTGGTTAAAAAATAAGTTATCTGTTGTCTTAAAAAAACGGATCAGCTCAAATCGCTCGTGATCCTGGTCGCCCGATAAAAGGTATAATTTATAGTCCTGTTCAAGGTTGTTGATATTTTTCAGTCCGTCGCGGTATTGATGGGCAAAGGCAAAATATCCCCTGTAGTTACCATCTACCGAAACATGAACTTTGGTACCCGCCGAAGTGTCCCTGCTATACCCTGAAACATGCTGTTCGCTCCCGATCCGTACCTGGTACCCGTTCACCGAAGCCGTGATCCCACGGCCTGCTGCTTCCGTGAGTTCTGTTACTGGCAAACGTTTGTAGCTGCCGAGGTACCTGCATATCATTCTGCTTAGCGGGTGATTGGAATGCATACAAACATTGTAAACCAGTTCCCTGTCTATTCCGCTTAATTGTGCGTTCAGCTGAACATGATCATTATCGCTGGTAGTAATGGTACCCGTTTTATCCATCACAATGGTATCAATAGCAGCCAACTGTTCAACAACGGCGGTATTTTTCAGGTAGAAAAGGTTCCGGTCAAAAATGCTCAAAGCTGCCGACATCGTGAACGGTGTACTCAAAGCCAGCGCACAGGGGCAGGCAACTATAAGTACCGCAGTGAATGCGGCTATGCCCCTGTTTATATTGGTTGGCAGCCAAAACAGCACCGAGGCTATAGCTATCACCAATAAAACAATAGTAAAATACTTGCTTACCTTTTGGTTAAAGGTTTGCATCCGGTTGTCCTGCTTGCGGTTAAAGGCCTCATTGTTCCAGAGTTGGGTAAGGTAACTTTGAGATACGGGCTTTACCACCTCCAGTTCAATGGCTTCGCCGGTTTGCCGGCCGCCTGCATAAATAATTTCGCCCCAGGTTTTGTTTATTGGCACGGCTTCGCCGGTTACAAAACTGAAGTCTACAAGCGCGTGCCCTTTCAATAATATGGCATCGGCCGGGATGATCTCGTTATTACGGATCAGGATACGGTACCCGGTATGCAGATCCGAAAGTGGAATGGGCTTTTCCTTCTCATCGACAATAGTATTAACCGCTACCGGAAAAAACGAGCGGTAATCGCGCTCGAACGAGATATGATGATAGGTTTTCTTTTGAACAAACTTACCTACCAGTAAAAAGAACACCAGTCCGCAAAGTGTATCGGCAAAGCCTGCACCGGTATGCGTGATGACTTCAAACACAGTACGAACAAAAAGTACAGCGATTCCCAAAGCCAGCGGAAAATCAATGTTCAGTGATTTACGGCGAAGGTTTTGCCAGGCCGAAACAAAGTATTCCCGGCCACTGTAAAAAACCACCGGCAAACTAAACAACACATTTAACCAGCCAAAAAACTGCCTGAATGATTGTTCATAAGCCGATATCCCGAAATATTCAGGAAAGCTCAACAACATTACATTGCCAAAGCAAAACCCGGCAACTGCTATTTTTTGAACCAGGTGATCTTTAGTGGCGGCGTTTTGTTCTTTAATAACATCCTGCAAACTGATGAGCGGCTCGTAGCCTATATCATATAACAACTCTACCAGTTGCTGCAGGTTTAACCGGTGATGATCAAAGCGGATATTAAGCTGCTTTTTTAAAAAATCAACCCGGCAATAGTGTACAGCAGGATTAATTTTATTGAGCTTTTCCAGCAGCCACAGGCATGAGCTGCAATGGATATGCGGTATATAAAAAGTAACCATGGTAACCTGCTGATCGGTATAGTCGATAAGCTGGCTTACTATAGATGGTTCGGACAGATAGTCGAAACGCCTGTCGATCCGGGCACGGGTAGCCCCGGGATGGTCATTATAAGTATAATAGTTGCAAAGCTGGCTTTCTGACAGCAGCTGGTAAACACTTTTACAGCCGTGGCAGCAAAAATGCTTATCATCCAATATATAGGTTTCGGTTAAACAATCGTCACCGCAATGGTAACAGCTTATTTTTTCAATAGTTGGGCTTCCGGTCATGCTGTATATGCTTTCAGCTTCAAAACTGCCCTATAAATGCCGGATAAATAATGATGAGCAATTGCCGAAAATGTGATATCCGTCAGTTTTTGAAGCCTGCACCCTTTATAGTTTTGACAACCGGAACTACAGGTTCCACCAAAACAAAAAATCTGCATGAGCCATACATTTCATATCCCGGTATTAGGATTAGGATATTCTGTTGATACCCCATTAAAAGTTGCACGTTACGGCATCTCGTCGGTTATTTCGATAGTAGATGACGAACTGATTGAAAGGATGCGGGAGTATCATACATTAAGCAACAATAAACCTTTTACACCTATACTTAAATCTGCTCCTGATGCCCGGGCAAAACGGATCACCACATACCTTAACCTGGTTAATGAGTTAGTAAGCCGGCAATTTGAACAACTAAAAAAAGAGGCATTTGAACCTGGCAGCGACATCACCCGGTACTTTGAACTTTTGCCCGATTCATCGCAGCTTAAACAAGGTTATGAGTTGATGCTGGATTATCCCGACAACGAACGCAGGCAGATCTTTCAAAACATCCTGCGTAAAAAGATGAGCATCGGTGCTATCGACGTAAACATTATGTCGAAGGTAGATAAGATGAATTTCGATGGCGATGGGAACTATCTTGGCGATGAAAATACCGATGCGCTCGCTGCCCTGCGTGGCTTTGTTAACAGTTCGCTGCATTCATCAATCATACTATCGGCAGGGATGAACCCGAGGCTATATAGCTACCTGGAAACTTTTAATGAATTTTTACCGGATAACGAAGGTCATTTTAGCAAGCAGATCATCCTTAAGGTAAGCGATTTTCGCTCGGCATTTATACAGGCTAAATTCCTGGCAAAAAAAGGGTTGTGGGTATCTGAGTTTCGGGTTGAATCAGGATTAAACTGCGGCGGGCATGCCTTTGCTACTGAAGGTTTTTTACTTGGCCCGATACTGGAAGAGTTTAAAGAGAAACGGGCAGAAATGACCGCCGAACTTTTTCAATTATACACAGCTGCATTAACAGCTAAGAATATTGCCTGTGCAATTGTGCCCCAGCAACGCTTAACGGTACAAGGTGGCATTGGCACAGCTGAAGAAAATAATTTTTTGATGGAACACTACCGGCTTGATGCCACTGGCTGGGGAAGCCCGTTCTTATTAGTTCCGGAAACTACTAATGTTGATGAACAAACACTGATGCAGCTTGCAGACGCGACGACCGAAGATTTTTATGTAAGCGGGGCTTCACCATTGGGGATCTTGTTCAACAATTTCAGGCCTAACAGCATGGAACAGCTCCGGTTAAAACGCCTGCAAATGAACAGGCCCGGCAGTCCCTGTACCAAAAAATATTTGGTTACCAATACTGAATTTACCGACCAACCCATCTGCACTGCATCGAGGGAATATCAAAACTTAAAGATCAAACAACTGCAATCGCTTAACCTGCCACAGGATGAGCTGCAACAGCAGATTGATACAGTTACCGAGAAAATTTGCCTTTGTGAAGGATTATGTACATCGGCCTATATCAAATATGAGATCCTGAAATCAAAGGAAACACCTGCCGTAGCCGTATGTCCTGGCCCCAACCTGGCCTACTTTAACAGACTATACACCCTGGATGAAATGGTAAAACATATTTATGGCAAGCTTGACCTGCTGGAGAAAGTAAAGCGGCCTCATATGTTCATCAAAGAGCTTGACCTTTACATTGAATACTTACAAACCGACATCAAATCGCATTTAATAAACCTTACGGATAAGAAAAAGAAACAGTTGGATAAGTTTAAAGCCCAGCTACAGGAAGGCATCAGTTATTATAAACAACTGTTTCATAAATCTGCAGCTGTGTTAAACTTTAATATGGATTGGCTTAAAGAATTAAGCACGTTTGAAGAAGCTTTAGATCACCTGCCGATCCCTTAAAATCTGCCTAACTGCACTATATGAACTCAACTGCCGTCGTCCGGCGGGTTTCGTTGAGTTCATTAATACATTAACCAATAAATATACAATATAAAGAACGAGGCGGATTGTGACAGGCTATTAAGTTTTACTGATCAGCGCCCATATTTCCGGTGAGCACCTCCAGGTACAATCCTGCAGGCGCTCACCAATTCTTTATAAGCTTCCACATAAGGCACCTTTAATTTCGATGGCAATCCTATTTAACAATGTGGTCGGCTACTTTTTTTACGTTTTTTTTCTTTACCCCGGTTTTGGCACTAACGATGCCCGAAGCCTGATCCTTAGCTTCATCTTTTAGCTTGTGCTTAACTGACTTTATTACTTCGCCGCCGCTTTCGGTTAAAAACAGGTAAGCTAATACGCCTGCCAATGCCGCGCCTGCAGCTACAGCAACAATTAACCCTGTGTTATCTTCTTTTTTAAATGGATTTTTCATAACTACTTAACAAAAGAGACTGCTAATTGTTAGGATAAAAAAGGAGGAATTATGCCCTGGTATAACGGTGATTACCCGCCATCATATAAAAATCAACCCAAGAAAATACGGGACAAAGCAACCGAGATCGCTAATGAAGTACTAAAAACAACCGGTAATGAAGGTGAAGCCATTGCAACCGGCTTAAAACAAGCCCGTGCTCATTTCAAAAACAAAGAAAAGCCGAAATAATCCGATAAATTATAACTGATCGATGCGCACCCAGGCCATGCCGGCGGCTGTTGCAGCTATCGTTCCAGCCTCTCCGTCTTCAAACACAAGACAGTCACCAGGGGCAACTCTCAGCAATTCCGCGGCTTTCAAAAAAGGATCGGGAAAAGGTTTGCCCCGCTCGGTTTCGCCGGCGCAAACCATCACTTCAACAAGATCCGCTATCCCCAGTACCTGGAGCGTTCTTTCTACAGCAATTCTGCCGCTACCGGATACCACGCCGATCTTCACTTTTCCAACATGCGCCCGCAGATGATCAACCACATGAGCTATCGGCAATGTATGCGCAATATATTCGTCCAGAAACAATTTATACTTCTGTTCCTTAAACTCCAGCGGGTCAAAATCTGTCCCGTATTTTTTATTGATCTCTTCAATTACATTGATCACCGGCCAGCCGGCCAGCTCATCTATTATACCGCCTTCAATTACGTGACCTTTATTTGCAGCTACTTTTATATAGGTTTCTTTATGTGCACCCATATTATCTGCCAGGGTGCCATCGCAATCGTACAGAAAAGCTTTATATCCTTTGCTCAGGTTAGTTAGTTGCTCAAGTTTTGAATTTTCCATCGTCGCAAATATAGCCCTTCAGATGTTTTATGAGGGAATATCTTTAACCGAAAGCGGCCGTACCATATTATGGCACGGCCGCTTTCTTATCTGCTAAAAGCAATTATTTACTTAGTAACTATATTTATCCGGCCGCCCGTTTTAAACAGGTCATGCGATACAAAATAACCGCTGTTTGCCTTTCCGTTTACCTGTATTGAGGTAACAGCCCTGCCCTTTCCGGGCTTGCTGATTGTTAACGTTTTACCATTACTGGTTGTCCATTTCACTTCATCGAAAAGAGGCGCAGTTACAATGTATTTTGGATCGGTTGCCGAAAACGGATATAAACCCAGCGCACTGAAAACATACCATGACGACATTTCGCCCGCGTCGTCCATGCCGCTAAGCTCCAGGCCTTCATCGCCAATGCCATACAGGTTATTTAAAATATAGTCGATTATTTTTTGTGATTTCGCTGGTTTATTGATGAAAATATAAGCGAAGGGTGCTTCGTGATCGGGCTGGTTGCCCTGGCAGTACTGACCTATCATGGTTTCTACATTGCGGGCAATATAGTTAGGGTTCCATGGCAGAGTAAATAATGAGTCGAGTTTTGATTCAAAGTCTTTTGACCCGCCGTAAAGCTTGATCAGCCCCGGC